>NZ_JBMHYI010000041.1:0-324424 GCF_058498515.1 Bryocella sp. | reverse complement strand
ATGTCCCACACGGAATGCGCGTTCTTGCGATACTCCACCATCTCTTCCAGTATCCAGCAAGACGCTGAAAGCACACCGCCTAAAGGCGGTGGGTTTAGACCGGGTGATGGAGACTAAAGCCGCGAGCCTGGGGAGGTTGAAATGTCACGTCTGAAGACGTGACCTGCCATTCGTGCCTGGTATCGGACGATGGGTGTATGAACAGTTTGCGGTCGCATCTGGTACCGTGCTTGGCGGGCGGGTTTCAGATGCCAGGTGTCAGTTTTCCAGATTCCAGAGAGGCTGCGCCTGGCGCGGCCTTTTGACTTCGGGGGCTGGGACTGTTCTGCTATCTGTTGGTTGGATTGGCATGAATGGATTGATTGTGATGGATAAGCCCGCGGGCATGACCTCGCACGATGTGGTGAGCATCGTGCGGCGCGCGACGGGTGAGCGTTCGGTGGGCCATCTTGGCACGCTGGACCCTATGGCGACGGGTGTGTTGCCGCTGCTGCTCGGGAAGTACACGCGTCTGGCCCAATATTTTGGCCAGGCCGAGAAGCATTACACCGGAACGATTCGGTTTGGATGGGCGACGGACAGCTTCGACGCGGATGGAGAGCGGACGATGGAGCCTATGCCGCTGACGAAGTCGCTCGAGGAGTTGGGGGTGTTGGCCTCTCGGTTTCATGGCGAGATGGACCAGATGCCTCCGGCGTTTTCGGCGAAGAAGATCAACGGGGTTCCGGCGTACAAGCTGGCTCGGGCGGGCAAAGAGGTTCCGGTGAAGCCGGCGCGGATTGTGATCCATGGGTTTGAGTTGACCGGGCTCGATGGAGACACGGCGGCGTTTGCGATGCAGGTGTCGGCGGGCGGGTATGTGCGGTCAGTGGCGCATGAGCTGGGGCAGCTGGCGGGTTGCGGAGCGCACCTGGCGTCGCTGCGTCGGACGCAGGCGGGATGCTTCACGCTGGAGCAGGCGATCACGGTCGATCTGTTGAAGCAGATGACGGCGGAAGAGCTGGAAGCGCGGCTGCCGCATCCTCGGACGCTGCTGGAGGAGATGCCTGCGGTCACGGTGGATAGCGCGACGGCTGGGAAGCTGCGCAACGGGATGCAGGCGAATGTTCCGGAGTTCTCCTCGGCGCCGCTGGTGAAGGTATTCAGCGGTCCACGGGAGCTGATGGCGATCGTGCGGAGGGTTGCTGGGACGCTGGTGCAGCCTGTCGTGGTGATGGGGTAAACGGGTCCACCACGACGCCGGTAATGGCCGCTGTGGTATTGCATCATCGATAGGGCATCGCGCGCAGTATGATGTTGGCACGTCGGCGACGAGACCGGCCGCCCTGGTGGCGGCATAAGGAGAGCCATGGTCCCGCGCGTGGGACAACGAGTAGGGCCCTACGAGATCCTCGGCCGCCTTGGCAGCGGGGGGATGGGGCTCGTCTTCAGCGCCTGGGACGCTCGCCTGCATCGCGACGTCGCCATCAAGCTGCTGCGCGACGAATACTCGACGGCAGAGATGCGTTCGCGCTTTCTGCAGGAGGCTCGCGCGGTCTCGGGGCTAAATCATCCCAACATCTGCACAATCTTCGACATCGGCGAGGACCATGGGGATCCGTACCTGGTGATGGAGCTGTTGAAGGGGCGGACGCTGCGGTCGCGCATCCTCGAAGGGCCGCTGCCGTTTGAGGATCTGCTGCAGGTGGCGACGGAGATCGCCGAGGCTTTGAGCGCGGCACATGCGCGTGGCGTGATCCATCGGGACATCAAGCCGGCGAACATCATCCTGGTGGACAAGCCGGGGGGACGATTCGTCACGAAGGTGCTGGACTTCGGGCTGGCGAAGATCGACCTGGGCGATGGACTGAACCTGGGGCTGGACTACACGAACACGGGATCGACGGTGGGGACGGTGGCGTACATGTCGCCGGAGCAGGCGCGGGGCGAGCCGTTGGACGCGCGCAGCGACCTGTTTGCGCTGGGCACGGTGTGCTACGAGATGGCGACGGGCGAGGTGCCGTTCCGCGGCGCGACCAGCGCGATGGTGTTTGTGCAGCTGCTGAACCATCCTCCGGAGGCAGTGCGGCAGATCAATGCGACGGTGCCGAAGGAGTTCGAGCGGGTCCTGGACAAGATGCTGGAGAAGGACCGTTCGCAGCGCTACCAGAGCGCAGCAGAGGTAGTGGCGGCGCTGGAAGAGGTGCAGAAGAAGGCGAAGCCTTCGCGCGGCTTCTGGCGTGGGTTGTTGCCGACGGCTCCGCCGCAGCCTCCGGCGACGCGGGCGGAGATCCGGGAAGAATCGATGATGGACATCGCTCCACAACCGGGTCCGCGGCTAAGGCCGCCGGTTGCCGGCGATGTGTTGCTGCGTCCGGTGCGGCGCGTGGTGTCGAGCGATGGGGTACGCCCGTCGTCAAGTATCTCGGGCGTTCCAGCCAGTCCAGCGGCGGCGGTGTCTTCGAGCGCAGAGGGAGTTCCGGCGGCGGTTCCTGGAGGGGTAGTCCCTGGAGGAATCGCGGAGGGGCCGGAGTCGGCCAGCTCGGTTTCGGGATTCGACGTGGCGGCGAGCGCCACACCCGTTTCGGCGAGTGCCTTACCTGCAGCGGTCCCCGAGGTTGTGGAAGCGGAGCCGTTGCAGGTGTTTCGCGAAGCGAAGGCCGAGGCTGCGCCGTCGGCACGGGTTGAGGCTGCGAAGGTTGAGCCTGTCGACGCTGCTGAGGTTGTCGATGAGATTGAGCCTCTTGATCTGGGGGCCAGTGTTGCGGAGACGGTTGTGGTTGCGCCTGCGTCAGGAAACGAGCAAGAGGCAGCTGATATCCACTACGAAGACCCGGTCGCTTGGCCTTCCGCTCAGCAAAGGGCTGCGTATGCAAGCGACTCGCGAGCCAGCCGCAGCGCTTTTCGGGTGGAAGAGCTGCGCGACGCTTTCGGCAAGACGATTGAGGAACCGGACGAGGAGCAACGGACGACGCCGCGGGGAGTTTTGGTCCTGGCGGTTACGGCGGCGCTGGTGGTAGCCGTGACGGGTGGAATCCTGGGATGGAGGTTCTGGCTGCGTCATCGTGTGCCGGTAGCGATTCCGCCCTCGACGCTGGTGCTGGCAGGTATCACCAACAACACGGGCGATGCCGAACTGACCCCGATCTTGCTGGGAGGCCTGGAGCTCGACCTTCAGCCGTCCCTAGCGATCAACGTGTTGGGGCCGGCGACGCTGACGGCGGGGCTGCGCGCTGGAGGGCTCGCTGTGGGCCCGGAGATATCGGTTGATGATGCTCGTCGTGCAGCGCAAAACGTAGGCGCGGGCATGGTTCTGTTTGGCTCGGCGAAGCTGGCGGGGTCGAGCTACCTGCTTTCGGTGCAGGTGTATGACGTTGCCACCGGTGCGAAGAAGGTGGACCTGGCCGAGTCTGCGGGAAGCCGCGAGCAGCTGATGGGCGCGATTGACCGGCTGTGTGTGGAGATTCGTAGTGGGCTGGGTGAGCGCGGCGAGGCCGTGACGCAGAACTCGGTTCCACTGGAGCGCGAGACCACGGCGAGCCTGGAAGCGCTGGCGGCGTACGCCAAGGGTGAGTCGTTGATGGACTCCGGACAGTACCTGGAGTCGATGCATGCGTTCGATGCGGCGGCGAAGGCGGACCCACACTTTGTGGCGGCGCAGATTGCGTTGGCGGATTTGTTCCGGCGGCAGCGGGCGGAGGTGGAAGGCGCGGCGGCTGCGACGGCTGCTCGGGACAGCAGTGCCTCGACCTCGGCGCGCACGCGGCAGCTTGCCCAGGCGGTCTATGACATTTATGGCTCGGGCGATCTTCCGCGCGCGGAAGCGGAACTGGCTGCGCTGGCCAAGGATTATCCGGACGATGAAGAGATCGTGATCGAACAGGGCCTGTGCCTGCGCCTCGAAGGGAAGTTCGAGGAAGCGCTCGCGGTTTCGCAGAGGGTACTGGACCGGAACCCATATGCGCTGGATGTCGCCTCCAATGCGGAGTACGCGCTGATTGCGCTGGATCGCACGGAGACGGCGATGCAGATGGAGTCGCAGATTCAGCGGTCGGGGCGAAGCCACCCGGGACTGAAGCTGCTGATGAACCTGCTCAGTCCGCATGACGATGGGCCGCAGGGTGTTGACATTACGGGATCGATGGGACGCCTGGCGCCGCAGCAGTACGAAGCGATGACGCTGGATGCGGGCGGGATGCTGGACGGTGGTCTGCAGGCGTGGAGAGCTGTTGCGGCGCAGGCCAGCGCGAATACGGAGCTGCTGAGCGCAGCGGGTCACACACTGGCCCAGGCGGCGCTGGATCGTGCGCTGGTGGAAGAGTGCATTACCGCGAAGGGGTTGATTGCGGATGCGCAGGGGTATCCGCAGGGACCGACGACGCTGTTCGATGAAGGGCTGGCCGCGGCGCTATGCGGGGACTTGGCTTTGGCAGATCGGAACGCGCGGCAGCTGGAGAGCGACTATCGCAATAACTGGGCGGTGAAGTCCACGCTGTTGCCGGACCTGCAGGCGGTGCTGCTATGGAAGCGGCATGCTGCCAATGCGCGTAAGCCGCTGCAGGATGCGCGCGGTTACGACCGCATCTCGCTGACGGGGTATCTCCGTGGACTGGTCGATCTGGAACAGCAGCCAAATGCCGCGATCATCGATTTCCAGGGGTTGCTGGAACACCGTGGAGCGACGACGCTGGCGAGCCCGGTGCTGTATGCGATGGCGCAACTGGGGTTGGCGAGAGCGTATGCGGCGAGTGGGGATCAGTCGAACAGTGCAGAGGCGTATGCGAAGTTCCTGAACCTGTGGGGAGCGGCGGATCCCTCGTTGACGCTGTTGCGCGAGGCTCGGCAGCACGCTTCGAGGTAGGACCTGATTACTTTGCAGCGACTTCGCGGAGGCCCTTGTCGTGGATGCGCATGCGCCAGGCGATGGCGGCGATGAGTACGGCCGTTGTGATCTCAAGGAAGACCTTGCCGCCGTCGAGCAGGTCGGGGTGGCCGTCCTTGAGGTTGGGGTCGGTGAGGATGCTGTGGATGAGCAGCAGTACAGCGCTGGGATAGACGAGCCAGTGCAGGTTGCGCCACACGGCGCGGGGCATGCTGGTTCGGATCAGCGAACTGACCAGGACGATCACGATCAGATAGAGCGCGGCGGCTCCGGTGGTGTTGAGCTTGGGCTGCAGGTAGGAGTGCAGCGGCCAGAGGATATCCGTGATGCGGAAGCGTGGGGACTTGAGGAAGAGCAGGACGGCCGGATGCGCGAGCGTGAGCACGACGGCGAGGTAGGCCGTCCAGCGATGGAGGGCGAAGACGTCGATTTTTCGGTGGGGCCAGAGTCGGACGGGGCTGTAGCGCAGCGACATCAGCATGCCCAGCAGCAGGTTCACGGCGATGGCGCCGACGGCTCCGAGGCCGAGGTAGGAGCAGAGATCGAGGAGAGTCATCAGGATGTCTGCAGTTTAGCCGAGGTGCAGAAGGAGCTCGGCGGCGCGGTGGCCGAAGAGGACGCAGGCTACTCCGAGCGCGACGAGGGCTGCGGAGAGGGCTGCCAACGGCAGGCGGAGGTCGAGGCTCTGCTGGGCGCTGGGGGAGTGCGGTGCTGCGGCGCGCAGCAGGGTCTCGACGCGGACCCGAAGGTGGTCGGGCGCGGAGAGCAGGGTGACCATGCCTGCTGGAGTCGGGCCGGAGTGATCGCGGGCGAGGAGGACAAGCAAGTCGGCGAGGAGCAGGGAGCGATGGGCGTCCCCGGCGGTGGAGTCCTGATCGGCGGCGAGCTCCGCGGCGAGACGCCAGCGGGTGTCGAGCGACGGACGGGCGGCGGTGGTGAAGGGAATGCGGGGCAGCAGCGCGAGGACCAGGAGCTTGAGGTTGTCGCGATGGGTGGCATGGGCGGCTTCGTGGGTGAGGGCGACTTCGAGCGCTGGCATGGGGACGCGGGCTTCCGCGAGGAGCTGCTCGGAGACGAGGAGGCGGGAGCGGAAGATGCCGACGACCGCGAGCAGCGAGCGGCTGCCGCGATGGAGGTGGACCTGGTGGCCGCCGATGGTGCGCTCGGCTGGCTGGCAGCGGTTGCAGTAGCGCTGGGTGCGGAGCGAGGTCGTGGCGGCGCGGACGAGGGTGGCTGCGATCCAGAGGATCACGAGAGCCGCGGCGGCAATGCAGGGAAGGGCTACGTGTTCGGCGGCGGTGTTGTCTTCTCCGCGAAGATAGGCGGGGACGAGGGCTCCGAAGGCCAGCAGCCAGGGAAGGACGCGGGCGGCGAGGGTGGCAGCGAGGAGCAGGCGCTCAGTGCGGCGGGCGTTGCGAGAGCTGTGGCCTGATGGGGATTCCGGCGAGCGCGGGGTGAAGCGCCAGACGAGGGCTTCCAAGGCGAGCTGAAGCAGCGCGGCGCTGACGAGGGCGAAGCAGAGGGTGCGCAACAGAGGGGCGAGCATCATTGCGCGTCCTCCTTGGCAGCAGCGTCCGCCGCGTTCAGGCTTTCGCGGGCTGCGCGAATCTTGTCTTCGAGCTGGTCGAGCATCGCGCCATCGTACTCCCCGAGGGCGTCGACGAGACAGGAGAGGAGCATTTCGGGCTGGGCGGCGTTGGACTGGAGGAAGCGGTCGACGAGGGCGCGGGCGCGCTGGCTTTCGACTTCCTGCGGGGTGAGCGCGGGGGTGTAGCGGAAGGCGCGGTCGTGCTTCTCGCGGAGGAGCAGGCCCTTTTTGAAGAGGCGGTCGAGGGTGGTCATGACCGTGGTGTAGGCGAGGCGGATGGGGAGGCGGCGGCTGACTTCTTCGACGGTGCCGCTGCCTTCGGCCCAGACGATTTCGAGGACTTCGCGCTCGCGGTGACCGAGGCTCGCGGAGGCGTGTGGAGGCGGGCCGGGATCAGCAGCTTCGGCCGGGATGAGGGTCGACTCGGACAACGAAATCTACCTGGGGTTGAAGTGGTTATTGAGAGAGACGCAGATGGGGTTCCGAAGGTCGCAAACTATGGTGGAAAAGGTGAATTTTGGCTGGGTTGCGGTGGTATAGGTTGAGTACCGATTCTTTCGATTATGGAGCCCGCACGAGCTGTGGGCCTGAGGAGAAGTTGCCATGCTGCGACGTGCACCAGTCGCTGTCCTTCTGATGTTAGGCCTGGGCGTTGGATTTGGCGCGGAGGTTTCCGCGCACGCCCAGACGCCGCTTGTCGATCCAGCGGCGCTTTACTCGGACATGAAATGGCGCGAGATTGGGCCGATTCGCGCGGGTCGGACGCGTGCGCTGGCGGGCGTTCCGAGCCAGCCTGCGACGTTCTACCTGGGCGCGGTGAACGGCGGTGTGTGGAAGACGACCGACGCCGGCGACACGTGGCGCAGCGTGTGGGACAGCCAGCCTTCGGGGTCGATTGGATCGATTGCGGTGGCGCTGAGCGACCCGAACGTGATCTATGTGGGCAGCGGCGAAGGGCTGGCGCGGCCGGATCTTTCGGTGGGCGATGGGGTGTACAAGTCGACCGATGCGGGCAAGAGCTGGACGCATCTTGGACTCCGAGATGGGCAGCAGATCGGTCAGATTGCGATTGATCCTCGCGATGCGAACCGGGTGTTCGTGGCGGTGACGGGACATCCGTATGGGCCGAACAAGGAGCGTGGGTTGTTCCGCTCCACCGACGGCGGCAAGACGTTCCAGAACGTGCTGTTCATCGATGAGTACACCGGTGCGAGCGAGGTTCGCATCGATCCCAATCATCCCGAGGTGATTTACGCGGGCATGTGGCAGCGCCAGGAAGGCGCGTGGGAGAACGGAGCGTGGGGCGGCACCAACGGTGGCTTCTTCAAGTCGACCGACGGTGGCGACCACTGGACGAAGATCACGGGCGGCGGTCTGCCGGATGGGATCGTGCAGGTGAACGTTGCTGTGTCGCCGGCGGACTCGAACCGGATTTACATCACGGCGGCGACGGAGCGCGGTGTGGGGCTGTATCGGTCGGAGGATGGTGGCAAGACGTGGGTGCATGCGCCGGAGGATGATCCCCGGCCGGAGGCTCGTATTGGCGGTGGCGATTTGCCCGTGCCGGTGGCGGATGCGAAGGACCCGAATGTTCTGTATGTCGCGAGTACGGTGACGTGGAAGTCGAGCGATGGAGGGAAGACGTGGTTTGGGCTGCGTGGATCGCCGGGCGGCGATGACTACCAGAACATCTTCGTGAACCCGAACAACCCGAAGATCATTGCTCTGGCGAGTGACCAGGGCGTGATCATCTCGCAGAACGGCGGCGAGACGTGGGCCAAGTGGTACAACCAGGCGACGGCGCAGATGTATCACGTGACCACGGACAATGCGTGGCCATATCGCGTGTGCGGCGGGCAGCAGGATTCGGGCTCGGCGTGCGTGTCGAGCCGGTCGAACGATGGGCGCATTACGTTCCATGACTGGCATCCCGCGGGTATCGAGGAGTACGGGTATGCGGCGCCTGATCCACTCGATCCGGACATCGTGTACGGCGGCAAGGTCACGAAGTACAACCGGCGCACGGGGCAGATCCAGAACGTGGAGCCGAGCCCGTTGCGGAGCTATCGCGTGCTGCGGACGCAGCCGCTGATGTTCTCGCCGGCGGATCCGCACAAGCTGTACTTCGCGACCAACACGTTGTGGCTGACGGAGAACGGCGGCAAGGACTGGAAGGAAGTGAGCCCGGACCTGAGCCGCGAGGCAGGGTATGAGATTCCCGAGTCGTTGGCGCACTACAAGGATTCGCCAACGATGAAGCCGATCCGGCGCGGCGTGATCTATGCGCTGGGGCTTTCGGCGCTGGACGTGAACCGGCTGTGGGCGGGCACGGACGATGGGTTGATCTGGACGACGACCGACGGAGGAGCGCACTGGAATAACGTGACGCCGCCGGTGATGAAGCCGTTCTGGAAGGTGTTCAACATGGATGCGGGGCACTTCGACGCGGGCACGGCCTATGCGGCGATCAATACGCTGCGGCTGGACGACTGGCGGCCGCATCTTTTCCGCACGCACGATGGCGGCAAGAGCTGGACGGAGATCAACAACGGGCTTCCGGCGAACGGAGCGACGAGCACGATCCGCGAAGACCCGAAGGTGAAGGGGCTGCTGTATGCGGGCACCGAGACGCAGGTGTATGTCTCCTTCGACGATGGGGATCACTGGCAGTCGCTGCGGTTGAATGCACCGGCGAGCTCGGTGCGCGACCTGCAGGTGAAGGACGATGATCTGGTTGCTGGAACGCATGGGCGCGGGTTCCAGATCCTCGATGACGTGACGCCGCTGCGGCAGATCGCCGAGTCGCTCGCGAAGGGAAAGAGCAAGATTGCTGCGGCGAGTGTGCACCTCTATGCGCCGCAGGTGACCTATCGCGTGCGCAATGACATGAACCCCCCGACACCGTGGCCGCCGGATATGGCGACTGGCGAGAACCCGCCGAATGGCGCGGTGATCGACTACACGATTGGTGGCGCGTTCAAGGGGCCGCTGGCGCTGGAGATCGTGGACGCCAAGGGCGAAACGGTGGCGAAGTGGAAGAGCACGGACCCGGTTCCGCCGCTCGATCCACGCTATCCCGATCCGACGCTGTGGGCGCGGCCGCCGCGGGTGCTGCTGGCGACGCCGGGGCATCATCGGTTCCTGTGGGACATGCAGTATGCGCAAGTGCCGGGGATGTCGACCGGGCCGGATGCGGAGCAGGCGATCCCGTATGACACGCCGCAGGTTTCGACCGCGCCGTGGGTGATGCCTGGGACGTACACGCTGAAGCTGACGGGTGATGGGAAGACCGAGACCGCGAGCATCACGATCAAGATGGACCCGCGCGTGAAGACGTCGACGGCCGATCTGCAGGCACAGTTCGACGTGTCGAAGTCGATGTACGACGACCTACTGAAGGCGACGGCCGCGATGCATGAGATCACGGTGCTTCGTCAGCAGCTGAAGAGCCGGTCGGGCGATGCCGCGGTGGCGTCGGCGCAGGCGATCAACACCAAGCTGGATGCCATTGCGGGCCGTGAGGGTCGCGGTGGCGGCGGTGGTGGTCGAGGCGGACCGGTGGGACCGCCGACGCTGACCAGCGTGCGCTCGCAGATTGCGCGGATCGAGCACACGCTGCAGAACACGGATGAAGCTCCGACGACGGCGCAGGTGGCGGCGGCGAAGCAGGTGATGCAGCCGCTGGATGGGCTGCTGCAGCAGTGGAGCGAGGTGAAGGCGACCGACCTGAAGGCGCTGAATCAGCAGCTGCAGAGCCAGCACCTGGCGACGCTGAAGCTGGATACGTTCCGCATCGACCACGATGTGGAGGACCAGTTCGAGGCGGGCGACGAGCCGTAGCGGCAGGCGCTCCAAATGTTGGTCCGAACGATGTCGGCCCGCTACTACCGCTGGTAGTAGCGGGCCGTGACATGTCAGGCTGATGTCATCCGTCATTCACACAGCGTTCGCGCGGCGTCCATCCGCAGCGTTCGCGGAACTATACCTGAACACCTACCGGAGACCCATGCGCGCGATTCGTACGATCCTGTCGTCCTTACTCTTGTTTGCACCCGTTTTGGTAAACGCGCAGACGCCGGATACGGCGACCCTTCGGGGGCGCGTGCTTGACCCGTCGCAGGCGCTCATCGGCGGTGTGTCGGTGAGCGTGCGCAACACGTCCACAGGACTGAGCCGGACCGTGACCAGCGATGCGCATGGCGAGTTCTCCGTGGAGGCTCTGCCCGTTGGTGGTGAGTACGAGGTGACGACGTCAAGGGATGGCTTCGCGCCGGCGCACGTGGATCATGTGCAGCTGGCCGGCGGGACCACGGCGCGGGTGGATGTGCGGCTGAATGTGTCGTCGGCATCGAGCGAGGTGACGATTGAAGGAACGGCGCAGGATGTGAACCTGACGGAGCCGTCGTCGGGTATCCGGCTGAGCGCGGGTCAGATTGAAGAGACGCCACTGCTGAATCGGCGTATTACGTATCTTCCGCTGTTGAATGCGGCCAATCGTCCGGCGGTGAACCAGGGCGACATCTTCATGAACCAGAACCTGTTCACGACCAATGGCGGCGGACGCCGCCAGCAGGCGTATGTGGTGGATGGAGCGAACGGCAACGACAGCTGGGGACGGCAGACGATCTTCACGAATATTCCCGAGGACGCGGTCGCCGAGATGAGCGTGCTGACGCAGAGCTTCTCCGCGGAGTATGGATCGAGCACGGGCAGCGTGGTGAACATCGTGACGAAGAGCGGCACGGACAAGCTGCATGGCAGCGTGACGGAGCTGTATCGCCCGACAGCGGGTGAGGCATCGCTCGCGGGCTATACGTCAGCTACGGTGACCAGCGGCAACCAGATCACGTCGGATCAGCTGGCGCAGACGGCAGCAACGCTCGGGGGCAAGCTGTTCAAGAACGATCCGACGCACTTCTTCTTCGCAGGGGAGTGGGGACAGCAGCGGCGTACGTCGCCGGTGACTTCGGCGATCGACCCGGTGAACTTCATCGGGCACTATCGCGACCTGCTGGGCGACCTGCGGCTCGACCGGCAGATGACGGCGAGCAACAACGCGTTCCTGCGCGTCGGCGCGGATGGGTTCTATGACACGAATCCGAACGGCATTGTGGGTGGGCAGACGCTGCCTTCGGTGGCGCGTACATTCCATCGGAAGACGTATTCGATCGAGGTGGGCGATACACAGATCATCTCGGCGCATATCGTGAACAATGCGCGTGTGCAGTTCCAGCTGGCGTCGCCGATTACGGAGTTCGATCCGGTTACGCCGGGAACGCAGTTCTCGGTGCCGATCACGGGAGGACCTACGTTCACCAGCGGGACTTCGCAGTCGGCGCTGCTGATGAATCGCCAGTATGGCGTGGATGAGACGCTGTCGATGGTGTTCGGCAAGCACCAGATCGTGGTGGGCGGAGACTGGCTGCTGGCGCATACAGGCGGCGACAGCAAGGAGTTCGGCGGGCCGTACTTCCTGGGGCGCTTTGTCTATAACACCTGCGCGCAGACGGGAGACACGCTGCCGCAACTGATTGCATATTGCGAGAGCCCGGCGTACCTGAACAACATTGCCAACGTGGCCACTTATACGCAGGGCTACGGCAACCCGAGCTATACGGTGAACGACAACCTGTTCGCCGTCTTTGCGCAGGACAACTATCACCTGAGCCGCAAACTGACGCTGAACCTGGGCGTGCGTTATGAGGATCAGACGTTCACGGATCAGCGGACGAACTTCGCGCCGCGCGTGGGCTTCGTCTATGCGCCGTTCGGTGACGGAGAGACTGTGGTGCGGGGCGGGTTCGGGATGTATACCTCGCAGGTGGTGGATAACTCGCAGGCGAATTATGTGCTGAGCGGGCCAGGCTATATCAACTACACCGCGGCACCTGGACAGGCGGGCTTCCCGACGAGCATTGCGTCGGCTCCGCTTCCGGCGCTGCCCGCGGGAGTATCGGTCCCGGGCCGCACACTGTACATTCGCCCAGGTAACAGCGCCTATCTCAACCAGTTCTTCCCAACGTCGACACTGGTGAACTATCCGGGCGCTCTGCTGAATCCGTACTCCGAGCAGTACAACTTCGGCGTCGAGCAGAGACTTAGCCCGCGCACGATTCTGGACATCGACTATGTGGGCACGCACCAGGTGCACGGGATTCGTCCGCTGGATGTGGATGCGCCGACGTCCTTCGTCCGGACCGCGCAGAACCAGACGCGCAGCCCTGCCGCGGCGAACTGCACGCGGCCGTATTGGGTGTACTACTACAAGCAGGAGAGCCTGACCTGCACGGCAACTTCTCCGGCGAGCACGCAGCCGCAGTATGCGACGATCACCAGCGACGTGAACGACGGCTATGTGCACTATGACTCTCTGAATGTGAACCTGAAGCATAATTTCGGGACGCGTGGCGTGCTGCAGGCCAGCTATGTGTGGTCACACACCCTCGACAACGTGGACCCGGATACGACCGCGCAGAACCCGAATGACGCGCTCTTCCCGAACCGGGCGGAGTACGGCAACGCGATCTACGACCAGCGCAATCGTGGTGTGGTGAGCGGTTACTATGTGGCTCCGCTGAAGATCCAGGTGGGCGGCATCCTGACGCTGGCGGGTGGGTTGCCGTATAACCTGGTGACGGGAACGACGAACAGCGGCGATACGGGCGGCACTACGGATCGGCCGGTGATCAATGGCGTCGTGGTGGGACGCGACACAGGGCGCGGAACGCCGATCTATAGCTTCGATCCGTTCCTCGCGCGGGAGTTCTCCATCTTCGAGCGAGTGAAGCTGAACCTGCGGGCGGAGTCCTTCAATGTTGCCAACCATGCCAACTATGTTGGGTTCCTCAACACGTACGGCAACGGTGCGGCGCCCCCGACACTGGGCAAGCCTTCAGGTGCAGGTGTTACGGCGCAGCTGCCAGCACGTGAGTTCCAGTTTGAGGCCCGGCTGAGTTTCTAATGACGATACGAAACAAGGGATTGTTCTTCCTGGCCGCGGCCGGTGCGATGCTTGCACCGGCCGCGCTCATCGCACAGGCGAATACAGCGACGATTGCGGGACGCGCGGTCGATGCGCATGGGGCAGTGGTGGCGGGCGCGACGGTGACGGTGAGGAACACCGATGTCGGGACATCGCGCATGGTGAAGACGGGCAGCGATGGCGGCTTCCGCGTGACGGGGTTGGCATCCGGTGCTTACACGGTGGAGGCCAAGGGCGGTGGGCTCGCGACGAGGCGGCCTGCGCGGCTCACGCTGACGCTGGGCAGCAGTACGGAGCTCGCACTGCAGATGGGCGTAGCTGCGGTGAAGCAGAGCGCGACCGTCACGGGACGAGGCGGCACGGTCGAAGGCAACACGGTGGCTCCTCCGGCGAATACCGCGGAGGCTTCGGTGGGGACGTTTCTCGCGGGTATGACGGTGACGTATCTGCCGAACCGCGATCGCGACTTTACGCAGTTCACCAACCAGGTGGCGGGAACCGAGGACGATACCGATGGCACGGGTGTGAGCATCGCGGGGCAGCGCAGCCGGACGACGGCGTTCGTCGTCGATGGCACGCGGTACATGGATCCTCTACTGGGCGGGCGACGCGGCGCGGAGGATGGTGGTTTGTTTCTTCCATTGTCTGCGGTGCGTGAGTTTCAGGTGCTGCACAGCGGCGTGGATGCGAGTGTGGGTGATACCAGCTCGGGACTGGTGAGCGTGAGTACGAAGGGTGGAGCGAATCGTGCGCGCGGCGATGCGTTCTATACGGGCAGGCCGTCGCAGTTCACGTCGGCGGATGCGTTTGGGCATTCGCTGGACGCGACGCAGAATGCGTTTGGGTTTGGCTATGGGCGCGCGATTCGCAAGGACAAGAGCTTTGCGTTCCTGAGCGTGGAGCAGGACTTTGTGCAAGCGCCGTTCTATGTGCAGTTTGCTCCGCAGGCTTCGGGGACGTTGATTCCTGCATCCTTGCTGGCGCAGCAGGGGCAGGTGATTGAGCGGCAGACGCCTACGGCTGTATTTGCGCGTTATGACGAGGTGCTGAATAGCCGCAATAACTTGAGCGTATCTCTAGGCTATGACCATGAGCATCGGACGAATGCGCAGGATGATGATGCGGGGCTGACGCGGTCGCTGGATACGCTGGGACATGCGGGGAGCTTCACCGGCCAGAGTGTGACGACACGGCTGGGACTTACTTCGGTGCTGACGCCGCGTGCGTTCAACTCAGCGGTGGTCGCATGGTCGGAGGATCATCGGGCGCGAACTCCGAACTCGACGGCTCCGGAGTTCTTCATCAACGGCTTCGGTGCGCTGGGTGGAAGCTTGAATGGACCGCATGCGTATACGTCGCGGCAACTGCAGTTGATCGACGATGTGACGATGACGCGGGGGCACAATGAGCTGAGCGTGGGTGTGCGCTATGCCAATGATCCGGCGTATGAACAGATGGAGCAGAACCTCAATGGGCGGTTCGACTATGACTCGCTGACGGACTTCATGAACAATGCGCCGCGGCGGTTTCAGCAAACGTTTATTACGGGCAACACGCGGTACAGCGGCAGTGTGAATGAGCTGGCGCTGTATGCGAATGCGCGGCTGCAGTTGCGGCCGGAGTTGTACCTGACGGCGGGTTTGCGGTGGGCCGGACAATGGAATCCGCAGCCGGGCACGGTGAACTCGCAGCTGGCGGTGACGCAGAAGATTCCGAACGATCTGAGCCAGTGGCAACCGCGTGTCGCGCTGGCCTGGGATGCGAGGAGGTCGATGGTGGTTCGGGCGTCGGCGGGATTGTTTGCGGCTCCGACGCCGGCTGCTTTCTTCCATCGGGTGTTTGCGGATAACGGCGCGCAGACGATTACGGCGGATAGCTATTTCGATGGAGCGCTGTTGTCGCTGACAGGAGCGAGCACGCTTGCGCCGCATGCGCTGGGTGCTGCGCCGGGGAATCTCACGACACCGCATGCGTTGGTGGAGGGGATCGATCCGGGGTTCCGCAATCCGCGGACGCTGGGGTCGGCGATCAGCGTGGACCAGAAGGTTTCTCCGAAGCTGGAGATGACTGCGGGGTATGTGTTCGCGAATTCGTGGAGGCTGGAGCGGCAGCTGGATGAGAATCTGAATGCGCCGGTGAGCTTTACTGCTGCAGGTACGCCGGTGTTTCCGACGGTGCGGCCGATTGCGGGTGTGGGGCGGCTGCTGGTGATCCAGTCGACGGCGCACAGCACGTATGACGCGGGGTATCTAAGCTTGAATGCGCCGATCTCACGGCGGACTACGTTGCTGGCTAACTATACGTTGGCGCATAACAGGGATGATGATTCGAGCACGGGCCCCTATGATCCTGTGACGGCGGTGAACCCGTTCAATCTCCGTGCGGAGCGGGCGTTCTCGAACCTTGATCAGCGGCACACGCTGAATGTGAACGCGATTGTGAACCTGCCGGTGGGGTTCAAGCTGAACCCGATCTTCGATGCGCACTCGGGCGCGCCGTATACGCCGATCGTCGGCTTCAATACACAGAACGATGCGAACGACTGGAACGCACGTGCGGTGATCGTTGGTCCGAATGGGGGCGTGATGGCTGAGCGGAATTCTTATCGGCAGCCTGTGTTCACGGACTTTGATCTTCGCGTGGTGAAGGACTTCACGCTGAAGGGCGAGGGGCATCATCTCGACCTGTTCATGGACCTGTTCAATCTGGGCGGAGCACAGAATCGACGCTTCGATCCGAGTGGGACGAGCTTGTTTGGCAACGCGGCGCATCCGGTGGCTTCGGCAGGGCAGGCTCTGTTTGCTCCGGGAGTGACGAAGTTCGGTGGGCCGCGGGAGATACAGTTCACGGCGCGGCTGGTGGGGTTTTAAGGGCAGGGATTAGGGATTAGGGGTTAGGGATTAGGGTTTGCAAACAGCAAGGGCCGGAGAGAGTTTCTCTCCGGCCCTTGCTGTTGACGAATTCGAGCGAACAAGTTGTGATCGAGTTTCGAGCTGCGGGTTTGGAGTTACGAGTTGAGGATCGTGAACTCGCTACTTTGCTGGCGGGACTGCGGGGATGTTCTGGTCCCTGACTAGTGAGTTGAAGGCGCCGATGTCCTTCGACTCGATGGCTGCGAGTTTGTCGAGCTGGACTTGCAGCTGGGCGTTGAGGTCCTTGAAGACGCCGTAGCTTTGCTCGGTCGGGGCGGTGTCGCTCTGGCTGACGACGCCAACCATGGCGGCCAGCTTGTTGTTGAGCTTGATGGGGAAGTTCAGCGCGTCTTCACCAGCGCGGAGCTTGGTCTGGTAGAGCTCGACCTCGACCTTGTCCAGTTCGGTGGAGATACGCTTGGCCTCGCTTGATACCTGAGCGATGGGGGAAGTCGCGAAGCTGTCGAGCTGCTTCTTCTGGGCGCGGATGGTGATGACGGCGTTGTTGGCGGCGTTCACGCGGTCTGCGATCTGGAGAGCGAGGTCGAGCTGCTTCTTGTAGTCCTCGGGTGTGGAGGTTACGCGGGGATCGGGCTTGATGAGGACGGTCTGCTTCTCGGTGTGGCCGTCGGCGGTGAGCTCGATGGTGTAGGTGCCGGGGACGACCTGCGGACCCTGGTTGCCGGCGGCCCAGTAGATGAGGCCGGGGAACTTGACGAGGTCGGTGTAGCGGAGGTTCCAGACGTAGTGGTTGAGGCCTGCCTTCTTGGTGGGCTTGGGCGTGGCGCGGCGGTCCTCTTCGTCCTCCAGGCCTGCGGGCTCCTTGGGCTCGGGCTTGGAGGTGAACTCGTTCACGAGCTTGCCGTCGGAGTCCTTGATGCGGAGAACGATGTCGCCCTTGGGAGCTTCTTTGAAGCTGTAGTAGATGCCGACGCCAGCGGGCGGGTTCTTGCCGAGGGCTGCGGCACCGCCGCCTCCACCGAAGCCGCCGCCGCCGATGTAGCGGTAGGTGGCCTTGGGTGCGTAGAGGTGCACGGGCTCGTCGGAGAGCTTGCCTCCGGGCAGTGAACGTACGAGCGGCATGTCATCCATCACGTAGAAGCCGCGGCCCTGCGTGGCGATGATCATGTCGTCTTCGCGCTTCTGGAAGGTGATGTCGGTGATGGGGACGTTGGGCAGGTTGAGCTGGAAGGGAGTCCAGCTGTCGCCATCGTTGGTGGAGATGTAGAGGTGGGCCTCGGTGCCGGCGAAGAGCAGGCCTTTCTGCTTCGGGTCGGGGCGAATGGTGCGGGTGAAGTCGTCAGCCGGGATGCCGCCGACGATGAGCTTCCAGGACTTGCCGAAGTCGGTGGTCTTGTAGAGGAAGGGACGATAGTCGTCGGTGAGATACATCGTTGCCGCGAAGTAGGCGGTGCCTGCGTCGAAGGGCGAGGCTGCGATGCAGTTGATGCGGATCCAGTCGGGGATGCCCTTGGGCGTGACGTTGGCCCAGGTCTTGCCGCCATCCTGTGTGAGGTGGACGAGACCATCGTCGGAACCAACCCAGATGAGGCCGGGCTTCACAGTGGATTCGTCGACGGTGAAGATGGTGTCGTAATACTCGACCGCGGTGTTGTCCTTGGTGAGCGGACCGCCGACGGGACCTTGCTTGGACTTGTCGTTGCGGGTGAGGTCGGGGCTCATCACCTGCCAGCTGTGGCCTTCGTCGCGGGTACCGAGGAGGTACTGCGCGCCGGCGTAGAGGAGCTTGTTGTCATTGGGAGAGAAGAGCAGAGGGAAGTTCCACTGCATGCGGTACTTCATCGCTTCGACGCCGGAGCCCATGGGGTTATCGGGCCAGGGATTGATGTTGCGCTGGCCGCCGGTGACGTGGTCGTAGCGCGTGAGCAGGCCGTCGTAGGAACCAGCGTAGACGAAGCGGGAGTTGGTGGGATCGGGAGCGATCCAGCCAGACTCGCCACCGCCGACGTCCCACCAGTCGCTCTCGGTGATCAGCCCGCTGTTGCCGCGGGAGCTGGTCTCGACGGTGCTGTTGTCCTGCTGCGCGCCGTAGATGTGATACGGGAAGTCGTTGTCGGTGATGACGCGATAGAACTGGCCGGTGGGCTGGTTCATGATCGTGGAGAAGCTTTTGCCGCCGTCGAAGGAGATGTTGGCTCCGCCGTCGTTGGACTCGATCATGCGCTGCGGATCGTCGTTGGCGATCCAGAGATCGTGGTTGTCGCCGTGGCCGGTGGGGATGGCCTTGAAGGTGTGTCCGCCATCGACCGACTTGTAGAAGCTGGTGTTGAGCGCGTACATGGTGTCGGCGTTCTTCGGGTCAGCGAAGATGCGGGCGTAGTACCACGCACGCTGCTTGACCTCGCGCTGATCGTTGACCTTGGCCCAGGTAGCGCCGCCGTCTTCGGAGCGGAAGATGCCACCTTCCTCAGCTTCGACGAGAGTCCAGAGGACTCCGGACTTTGCGGGCGAGATGGCGATGCCGATGCGGCCGAGGAGGCCCTTGGGCATGCCGGGATTTTTGCTGAGGTCCGTCCAGGTCTCACCGCCATCGGTGGACTTCCAGAGGCCGGAGTCGGGACCGCCGGACTCGAAGTCCCAGGGCTTGCGGATGAACTGGTAGATGGAGGCGTAGAGCACCTGGGTGTTGGTGGGATCGATGGAGAGATCGATGGCACCGGCCTTGTCGGACTTGAAGAGGATCTTCTTCCAGGTCTTGCCGCCGTCGATGGTCTTGAAGACGCCGCGATCGGCGTTGTAGCCGGTCATGTGGCCCATGGCGGCGACGTAGGCGATGTCGGGGTTCTTGGGATCGATCTTGATGGCACCGATCTGCTGGGTGTCGGTGAGACCCATGTGCTTCCAGGTCTTGCCGGCGTCGGTGGACTTGTAGACACCGTCACCGTGGGAGGCGTTGCCGCGAAGGTCAGCTTCGCCCATGCCGACGTAGACGATGTTGGGGTCGGAGTCGGAGACGGCGATGGCGCCGACGGAGCCGAGCGCGAGCTGGCCATCGGCGACAGGCGTCCAGTGGATGCCGCCGTCGGTGGTTTTGAAGATGCCGCCGCCGGTGGCTCCGAAGTAGAAGGTCATGGGCTGGGACTGCACGCCGGTGACGGCTCCTACACGGCCGCCGCGGAAGGGGCCGATCTGGCGGAAGTTGAGGCCGGCGTAGGGAGTCTTCGATGGCACCGCTTCGGGAGCCTGCGCGGAGAGTGCACCGGCGAGCAGGAAGGGAATGGCCAGCGTGGGGAGCGAGCGAAGCCATCCGCGGTTGCGGGTGAGGCTGCGACGGAGGGCTCGGTTGAGATGGCTTGCTGGCATGGTGTTCCTTTCGTGCGCCGTGTCTTGCGGGGTCTTTGTGTCGCGCTTACAGCGCTCTGCTTATCTTTGCCTGGCCACCTGGGCCTTCGGCCCAGGCTAGTATGTGGTCGGGCCATTGGCCCTTGAAGCCGTATTCGGAGATGACGCAGTGGCGGGTTCTGGGGTTCGACTGCGACAGCAGGCTTCTCCACTGCGCGGACGATGAAGCTGTCCGCTTCGGTCGAAATGACACATCGTTGGAGCTGCATGAATGAGCCCCGGACGGTTGGTCCGGGGCTGGGGTGGCTATTCGTTGTCGTCTTCGGTGTCGCCAGCGTCGTTGGTGGAGGCGCTGGAGATCGGAGTGACGACCTCGATGGGTTTGCTGTGTTTGGCTTCGAGCGCCTTGTTGAGGGGCGGAAGGCCGGTCTTCACGGCATCGTCGAAGTCCTTCCGCTGGTCGGCGAGACGCGCGGAGAGTTCCTGGTCGATGACATAAGCCTGCGCGGTGGGGGCGCCGTCGCCGGACATGACGCTGCGGCCGAGGGCGGCGATGTAGTTGTTGAGGCGGATCGGGAAGTTGAGCGGGTCCTGATCCGAGGCGTTCTTGGTCTGGTAGATCGTCTCCTCAAGGGTCTTGAGCTGGGCGAGGAAGGGATCGGCGGCGGCTTTGAGCTGGGCGTCGTCCTTGAGCGCGGGTGTGGCCTTGAGACGGGCCTCGTACTCGGAGCGGATGCCGCGGATCTTGGCGACGATGATGTTGGCCTGGGAGAGTTCGCCGTTGATCTTCATGGCGAGATCGAACTGCTTCTGCAGGTCGCTCTGAGGGATGTCGAGGCGAGGATCGGCCTTGACTTCGAGCGGGCGGGTCTCGGTGACACCGTCGGCGATGAGGCGGACTTCATACTTGCCAGGCAGAGCTTCGGGGCCCATCTTGGCGCTGCCGCCCCAGAGGATCATGCCGGGGAACTCGAACGCGCCGGGGTAGCGGAGGTTCCAGGTAAAGCGGTTGATGCCAGCCTTGCTGGTTGGGGCCTTGGGACCGAAGTTGCGGCCACCACCTCCGGCATCTTCGCCTTCGGGCTTCTTCTTGGCGGGGTCTTCGCTGACGAAGGTTCCGATGACCTTCTTGTCGGCGTCGAGGATCTCGATGGTGACCTTCGCTGCCGGCTTGGCGAGATAGTAGTCGATGTAACCGTCGTCCACGTTGCGGACGGCGGGACGAGGCTGGAAGAGGTACGCGGCCTTCTTCTCGGTCTCGGGAGACTGCTGCCGGAGCCAGTCGATGTCATCCATGATGTAGAAGGAACGGCCGTGGGTGGCGATGACGAGGTCGTCCTTCTCGACGACGATATCCGAGACCTGGGTGTCGGGAAGGTTGTAGGCGAGCGAGCGCCAGTGCGCGCCGGCGTCGTCGGAGACGTAGATGGAGTGCTCGGTACCGGCAAAGAGCAGGCCGGGACGGACGCGGTCTTCGCGGACGACGCGGAGGAAGTCGGTGGCGGGGATGCCGGTGACGATCTTCGTCCAGTGCTTGCCGTAGTCGTCGGTCTTGAAGAGGTACGGCGCGAAGTCGTCCATCTGGTAACGGTTCGCGGCGAGGTAGGCGGTGCCAGGCTTCTGCCACGAGGCGTCGATCATGCCGATGCGGCTGTAATGCGGGAGGTCGGGCGGGGTGATGTTGTTCCAGTTCTTGCCGCCGTCGCGGGTGAGGAAGACGAGGCCGTCGTCGGAGCCGGACCAGATGGTGCCTTCCTCCAGCCGCGAGGGCGCGATGCTGAAGACGGTGGCGTAGATCTCGGGGCCGTTCTGGTCATGGGTGATGGGACCGCCTGAGTCGCCGAGGGTTTTGGGGTCGGCGAGCGTGAGGTCTGGGGAGATGATGTCCCAGCTCTTACCGGCGTTGGTGGTCTTGAAGATGTGCTGCGAGGAGACGTACATCGTGTTCGGGTTGAGGGGATCGAAGACGATGGGGAAGGTCCACTGCCAGCGCTCCTTCATGGACGAGGCGGGCTGTCCGGAGAAGAAGAAGGGGTAAGGCTGGATGTCCTTCTCCTGGCCGTCGCGACGGTCGTAGCGGGTGAGCATCGCGCCCTGGCTGCCGGCGAAGAAGATGTTGGCGTCCTTGGGGTCGGGAGCAATGTAACCGCTCTCGCCGCCGCCTACGGCGTACATCCACTCGCCCTGAGGCTCCATGGGGTTGTGGAAGTTGCCGCCGCCTTTGCTCGCGACGCAGATGGTGGTGTTGTCCTGCTGCGCGCCGCAGACCTGGTAGGGAATGTCGATGGTGGTGGCTACGTGGTAGAGCTGGGCGGTGGGGTAGCGCTCGGGCGTCCACGTCTCGCCGTAGTCGACGGAGACTGTGCCGCCGCCGTCGTTGGCTTCGGCCATACGCTTGGGGTTGGCGGGGTCAATCCAGAGATCGTGGTTGTCGCCATGGGGCTGCTGGATGGGCTTCCAGGTCTTGCCTGCGTCGGACGAGCGGTAGAAGCGGACGTTGGTGGCGTAGAGGACGTCCTTGTTGACCGGGTCGGCGGTGATGCGCGAGTAGTAGAAGGCGCGCTGGCGGATGTTGTGATCTTCGGAGATCTTGGCCCAGGTGGCGCCAGCGTCTTCGGAGCGGTAGAGGCCGCCTTCGGCGTTCTCGACGATGGCGTAAACGCGGTTGGAGTCAGCGGAGATGGTCACGCCGATCTTGCCGTCTACACCGGAAGGCAGGCCGGGGTTGCGGGTGATGTCTTTCCAGGTCTCGCCGGCGTCGGTGGACTTGTAGAGCTTGCTGCCGGGGCCACCTGAGGAGAGCGACCAGGGGGTGCGCTGCACGTCCCAGATGGTGGCGAACATGATGCTGGGGTTCTTCGGATCGATGGAGAGATCTTCGGCTCCGGAGTGATCGTTCTCGTAGAGGATCTTTTTCCAGGTCTTGCCGCCGTCGATGGACTTGAAGATGCCACGGTCGGGGCTGGGGCCGTAGGGGTGGCCGAGGACGGCAGCGTAGACGAGGTCGGGGTTCTTTGCGTCGACGCGGATGCGCGAGATGGCCTGGGTGTTCTCGAGGCCCATGTGGGCCCAGGTCTTGCCGCCGTCGGTGGTTTTGTAGACACCGTCGCCCTGCATGACGTTGCCGCGCAGCTCGGACTCACCCATGGCGACGTAAACGATGTCGGGGTTCGAGGGTGCCACGGTGACGGCGCCCACGGATGAGCTCTTGATCTTCTGATCGGTGACGGGCTTCCAGACGATGCCGCCGTCCACGGTCTTCCAGAGGCCACCGCCGACCGCGCCGAAATAGTACTCCAGCGGGCGGGCGGTGCAGCCGGAGATGGCGAGTGAGCGGCCGCCGCGGTCGGGGCCGATGTTGCGCCAGGATTGGGCGCCTTCGGAGGCTCCGCCTCGGGGGCGCTGGGCGGTCGCGGTGATGGGCGAGATTCCGAGCAGGGTCAATGGCAAGAGCAGGGCAAGGGAAGCGCGCTTCATGAATCCTCCAGTGCGGGTGAGTCTAGTAGGGCGGGGCCTCGGGTCTCGTGTGAGAAAGGGGCGCGCGGTATAGGTGGATCGGGCGCCGTCGGGGTTCTTCGACTTCGCAGGCCGCAACGTACGTTGCGGCCTGCTTCGCTCAGAATGACAGCTGTTTAGTTGTTGTCGTCGTCGTCATCGCCGGGCTTCGCGGTGACGTCGCCGGGGAAGCCGGGGCGGCCTAGGTCGGCGTAGTCCGTGCCGAGGATCGCCATGAGCTCCTGATTGCGCTGGACCAGCAGCTTCTTCAGCACGTCGTAGCGTTCGACCGCGTCGTGACCGATCTTCTGGTCGGTGGCATTGGTCATGCTGTAGAGGTACGTGATGTGGGTCTGCAACTCGGGTTTGGAGTAGCGGATGGTGGGCGTGATGACGTGCGAGGCGACCTCGTTCAGCTTGGCGAGCTTTGCGGGATCGGAGGCTAGCTTGACGCGGGCGGTGCGGATGCGGGCTACGGTCTTGTTCGCCTCGGAGACGAGATCGCGGGCCTTGAGGTTGTGCTCAAACTGCTCGCGGAGGTCAGCGGTGGTGACGCCGTCGGCCGTGATGCGCGGGTCTTCGATCAACGTGAAGCTCTGGGTCTGAGTTGTGCCGCCGACGGTGAGCTTGACCTGGTAGGTGCCGGGGACGGCCATCGGGCCCTGACCACCTTCCGGTGTCGTGACGCTGGTCCAGAAGCCGGGGTAGCGGAGATCCCAGGTGAAGCGGTGCATGCCAGCGGACTTATCGAGACGCAAGGGCGCCTGACGACGGCGCGGTCCGCCGTCGTCATCACCTTCTTCAGCGGGCGGAGCCTTGGGCGGCTCGGCGCTGGAGAAGGTTTTGATGTGCTTGCCGGTGCTGTCGAGGAGTTCGAGTGTGATATCACCGTCAGCATCCTTGGGCAGGTAGTAGTCGATGAGCGCGCCGGGACGCGGGTAGGTGGGGGAAGGGACTGCGCGCTCGATGGCGTCGCCTCCGCCGCCCTGCTGCACGGTGCGGACGGCTTCCTTCGGCTTGAAGAGGATCGGCGCGGAGGAGCTTGCGGCCTTCAGCTGGTGCAGGGGAGTAATGTCGTCCAGGATGTAGAACGAACGTCCCTGCGTGGCGACCTGCAGGTCCTTGTGCGTGACCTTGATGTCGGTCACCGGGGTGATGGGCAGGTTGAGCTGGAAGCTCTGCCAGTGGCCGCCGTTGTCGAAGGAGATGAACATGCCGAACTCCGTGCCAGCGTAGAGCAGGCCGGCACGATCCGGATCTTCTCGGACGACGCGGGTCGGAGAGTCCTTCGGGATGCCGTTGGTGCCGTCCGTCAGCTTCGCCCAAGACTTGCCGAAGTCGTCGGTGCGGTAGATATAGGGCGAGTAATCGCCGCCGTTGAGGTAGCAGTAGATCGCGGCGTAGGCCTTGGCAGCGGTGTGGGGGCTGGGCTCCATGTTCTGGACGCGGCAGCCGGCGGGAAGACCCGCAGGCGTGACGTTGGCCCAGGTCTTGCCGTCGTCCTTCGTGACCGAAACGACGCCATCGTTGGAGCCGACCCAGATGAGGCCCTTCATCTTCGGGCTCTCGCGGATGGAGTAGATGGTGGAGTAGATCTCCTCGCCGGTGGCATCGCGGGTAATGGGTTCACCGCTGGCTCCCTGGGTTCCAGCGGGATGCGCGGTGAGATCGGGGCTGATCTTGTCCCAGGTCACGCCACCATCGCGGGTGCGGAAGAGAAACTGGCCGCCGTAGTACTCCTCGTGCGGCACGTTGGGCGAGGTCTCCATCGGAGCGACGCGCTGGAAGCGATACATGAGATCGCTGCCGGCGTTGCCGTAGAGGGACTCGGCGCCGATCCAGTAGCGCTCTTCGTTGTGGGTGTTGATGTTCTGGCGCGTGAACTGGCCCTTGCAGCCACCGTAGACGATGTTGGGGTCGGTGGTGTCGGGCATGATGGGGCCGGTTTCGCAGCCGGGGCCGTCGCGGAAGTCCTGCGCGCTGCCGATGGGCAGGCTGGGTACGATGACGGCGGTGTTGTCCTGCTGCGCGCCGTAGACGCGATAGGGATACTGATTGTCGACGGCTACCTGGTAGATCTCCGCGGTGGGCTGGTTGTTCTGCGGGGTCCAGGTCTTGCCGCCGTCGATCGAGACGGTGGCTCCGCCGTCGTCGGCCTGCACCATGTACTGCGAGTTCTTCGGGTTGATCCAGACGTCGTGGTTGTCGCCGTGCGGGATGGGCATGCGCTGGAAGGTTTTGCCCGCGTCGGAGGACTTGAACCAGGTCTCGTCGCCGAGCCAGATGACGTCGGCGTTGGTGGGATCGACGCCGAGGGTGTCGTAGTAGAAGGGGCGGGTGGTGATTTCTGTGGAGTGGTTGACGAGGGTCCAGCTGGCTCCGCCGTCGTCGGAGCGATAGAAGCCCTGGCCGGGCTTGGCTTCGATGAGCGCGTAGATGCGATTGGGGGCGGCGTCTGAAATCGCAACGTTAGAGCGGCCGATGAGACCGGTGGGAAGGCCGCCTCCGAGCTTGGTCCAGTTGGCGCCGCCGTCCGTGGACTTGTAGATGCCGCCTTCTTCGGCACCGGAGATGATGGTCCAGGGCTTGCGGAGGGCGTGCCAGATGCAGGCGAAGACGACGTTGGGGTGGCCGGGCTGGATCTCGACATCCGCGGCTCCGGCGGTGTCGGAGACGTGCAGCATCAGCTTCCAGGTCTTGCCGCCGTCGATGGTCTTGTAGATTCCGCGTTCCGGATTGGCCTTGAAGGGATCGCCCTGGGCGGCGACGTAGACGATGTCGGGGTTCGCGGGGTCGATGCGGACGGTGGCGATCTGGCCGGTGTCAGGAAGGCCGAGGAATTCCCAGGTCTTGCCGGCGTCGGTGGACTTGTACATGCCGCGGCCGACGGAGACGTTCGAGCGGATCTTGGAAGAGCCGGTGCCGACGTAGATGATGTTGGGGTTCGACGGGGCAACTTCCATCGCGCCGATGGAGGCGACGGCGAAGAAGCCGTCGGAGATGTTGGTCCAGGTGTGGCCGGCGTTGGTGGTCTTCCAGACGCCGCCGCCGGTGGAGCCCATGTAGTAGACGTAGGGCTGGGAGGCGACTCCGGTGACGGCGGTGACGCGGCCTCCGCGGATGGGACCGATGTTGCGGTACTTGAGCGCAGACCAGAGCTGCGGATCGTACTGCTGGGAATCATGTGCTTGCGCGCTGGCGGCAGGAATAGCCTGCACGGCGATCAAGCTCAGGGATCCAACGAGACAAACACCAGACAGCGATTTCGAAACGAGCTTCGAACCGAACAAGGCCCCTCCGCCGAGTACGCAACTCTTGCGTGGATGGAAACAGCACCGCGCGCCGCGTCACCCGGAAAGAGGGTGAATCGGCGCAACGAAATGGGACATGGCCCCAATGGGAGCCGTGCGCTGCAGAATGATGCGGAAACACCCATACCATATACCAGCGGCGGGCTCGGAAGATAGAGCTACTACCGATTGTCGTAGTTGGTGTATCGGTATACGAACGGGGAGCTACGGGCCGGTGTCGCAGCAGCAGCAATCAAAGAGCGGGTCGTTTGCTGGCGCAAACGATACCCCACCTTTTGCGATGAAGCCGCAAAGGATGGGCCACCTGATTCTTAGAAGCGGAACTTGGCGACTAGCTGGATGAGGCGGGGAGCGGCGGCGCTGACGATGTGGCCGTAGTTGGCGTCCTCGACCTGCCCGTCGACGGAGGCGGGGCCGTAGAACTGGGCATGGTTGAAGAGGTTGAAGGCTTCCATGCGCAGGTCGAGGGCCTGCTCGTCGTGGAGACGGAGGGACTTCTGAAGGGTGACGTCGAAGTTGTCGATCCCGGGACCGTAGAACATGCGGCGCTTGGCGTTGCCTAGCTGGCCGAGGATCTCTTCGGGGAAGGTCGCGGTGTTGAAGGCGGAGAGGCCATTGCGGCCGTTGTGATTGATGCCGAGCGGTTGGCCGGCGAGGAAGCGGGGCGTGTCGACGAGGTAGTTGTTGACGCCGTTACCTAGCGTACCGAGGAGCGAGTTGTCGGAATTATCGGTGAGGGTGACGGGGAAGCCGGTGGCAAAGCGGGTGGCTCCGGAGACGCTCCAGCCGCGGGTCCAGAGGTTGGAGGCGTGGAGGAGGCTGGGCAGAGGCAGTTCTGCGCTGTAGCTGGCGACGAAGGTGTGCTTCTGGTCCCAGGCGGAGAGGGTTCGGCTCTGGCGATGGTCGATGGGGTTGAGTTGCTCGCCGATGTTGGAGCCCTGGTCGATGGATTTGGCGTAGGCGTAGCTGAGCAGGAACTGCGTTGCGCCGTGATGATAGCGCAGGGTGGACTCCAGGGCGTTGTAGTTGGAGCTGGCGATGGTGCCGACGGAGGTGTTCTCGCCGAAGGTCTCGCCGCCGTTGGTCTCCAGGCCGCCGCTGTTCTGTCCGATGCGGGTGCCGTAGACGGTGCTGCCGTCTGCGGCGGTGTAGTTGTTGTCCTCGCCGAAAGGACCGCACTGGGAGAGGGAGAGGCAGAGAGCGGGATCACCGGGGTTGACGGAGAGCACGGTGGGGATGCGGTGCGCTTGATTGCCGACGTAGCTGACCGTGAGGAGTGTGCTGGTGTGGATCTGGCGCTGGAACGAGAACATGTAGTTCTCGAGGTAAGGAGACCGGTTCTTCACGTTGAAGAATGGATCGGACTGGAAGGGTAGGACGCTGGACCAGTCGACCGCGGTGTCGGGGTTGGTGCGAGAGACATTGTGGGGCGGGAAGTTGAACGGGAAGCGCTGTCCCTGGTTGACGCCGGTGGCGGCGGTGACGAAGGGTGTTGCGAGGAGGGGTGGGCCGGGGCTGATGTAGGTGTATCCGTAGGGTGGCACCGCGTACATGATGCCGGCGTCGAGGCCGGGAAACTGGGTATGGAAGAGGCCGAAGCTGGCGCGAAGGCTGCTCTGGCCGGTGGTTCCGAAGAGTAGATGCCCGAAGCCGCGATCGAAGCTGGGAGCGTAGGCGAAGCCGAGGCGTGGAGCGAAGTCGGTGTAGTGCGTGGGTGCGATGGTGCTGGGAACTCCGGGATCGCCGGCGACGACGACACCAGTGGGAGCTCCGGGAAAGAGCGTGGACTGCTGGCCGGCGATGTAGGTGCCGATCTGGTTGTACTTCTCCCAGAAGGGCATGATGATGTCCCAACGGAGGCCGGCGTTGATGGTGAGGTTGGGACGGGCATGCCAGCTGTCCTGGCCATAGAAGCCCATGTAGCGGTTGCGGAGATAAAACTGCGGGCCGGACGATTGCTGATAGCTGCTGGGGACACCGAGGAGGAAGTCGGCGAAGGGATTGCCGGTCTCGGTGCCATTGATGTTGAAGGTGCCGTTGAAGATGCCGTTGGGATGCTCGTTGACCTGGTCGTAGTGGATCTGACCGCCGACCTTGACGGTGTGCGAACCGAAGACGCGGGAGATGCCGTCGCTGGCATAGATGGTGTTGTTGACCTGGGTCTCGTTGCTGAGCGGAACTCCCATGGTGAAGCTGGGAAAGTCGATGGTCTCGACGCCTTCGAACTGAGGCGCCTGGGCGACGATGCCGGGGGTGTTGGCGCCGGTGACGAAGCCCTGTGAGGCCAGGCTAACTCCTAGGCCACCTTTGGGTTGGCCAATGATGTTCGCGTTGCGCAGGAAGCCTAGATGGAGTTCGTTGACGGTGCTGGCTCCAAGGACGGTGGTGGCACCGAAGGCAAAGACCTGGGCGCGGCCGATGAAGAGGGCGTCGAAGCCGGGGATGCTGGCTCCGCCGACGGCACCGGGATAGGGATTGTCGAGGCGGTAGTCGTCGACGAAGTAGTAGCCGGAGAGCTGGCCGAGGCGGGTGTTGGCGTCGGCGCGGAGGGAGCCTTTGTCGTCGCGGACGGTCTGGGCGTAGTCCGAGGTGGAGAACTGGTTGCTGCTGATGTTGGGCTTGGGGATGTACTGAAACAGGTTCTGGCCAGGAGTGGACCAAGCGGCCTGGGGGATTGCTCCGGAGGGGAAGACGCTGCTGTAGGGCTCACCGTTGGTGACGGTATAGCCGAGCTTGCTGGTAAGGAGGGAAGCGAGGTAGGGGCCGCTGACGAAGCCGGTGAGGTCGTCGAAGGAGCCGGAGCGCTGGGCGAGGGTTGGGACCGTGATGGAGCCGGTGGAGATGCCCTGGGTGGTGCGGGTTCCCTGGTAGTCGCCGAAGAGGAAGAGGCGATTGGGGAGGATGGGGCCACCGAGGGTTCCGCCGAATTGGTTTTGCTCGAAGGCGGAGCGGGTGGGATCGAAGTAGCCGCGGGCGTCGAGGGCGGTATTGCGGAAGAACTCGAAGGCGGAACCGTGGAGGTGGTTGCTGCCGGAGCGGGTGATGACGGTGACGATGCCGCCGTTGTAGTTGCCATATTCGGGGTCGAAGCTGTTGGTGAGGACGCGGAACTCGTCGATGGAGTCGAGGTTGGGGATGACCGAGGTTCCGCCGTTCATGTGCTCCTGGACGTCGATGCCGTTGACGAGGAAGCCGTTCGAGGATTCGCGCTGACCGTTGATGGAGAGATTGCCGGGATTGAGGTCGCCGGAGGGGTCGAGACTGCCGGTGACGCCGGCCATGATGACGGAGCTGGGGAGGAGCGTGGAGATAGGCGCGACGCCGGGCTGGAGGGCGAGGAGGTCGGTGTAGCTGCGGCCGTTGAGGGGCAGGCCCGTCATCTCGCGGCTGGAGATGACCTGGCCGAGGTGGGTGGAGGTTAGATCGATCTGAGCGCTATCGTTGGCGGTGACGGTGACCGCATCGGCCTGGGCGCCGAGAGTGAGGGTAAGGTCGAGCTGGATGGCGGCGTCGGCGTCGATGGAGAGATTGGGCCTCTTGATCGCGGCAAAGGTGTCGGCAGTCACGGTCAGGTCGTAGCGGCCAACCGGAAGATTGGGGAAGCTGTAGAAGCCGTGGGCGTCGGCCGAAGCACGGAAGATCGCATGCTGCTCGGTGCTCTCGAGGATGATCGAGGCTCCCGGGATGACAGCTCCGCTGGGGTCGGAGACCGTTCCTGTGAGGATGCCGCCCGTCGCAGCGTGGCTGGAAGCAGCCACGGAGAGCATTGAGAAGAGGAGAAAAAAGAAGCTCAGCCTCCTGGCGCTGCCGGAACTGAAAGGCCAGGGGGCGGGGCAAGCATCTAGAACGGGCGAGGGCATGGGACGTCTGAACTCCATATCGGACTGATCTAGTCCGCTATAGGGGTTATATCGATTCTTTGCAGGGAGGGGTGGTGATTCGAGTCACTTCGTTGGAACTCTGCCTTGACTGCGGCGGCGTCCAGGACGCAAGGAACTTCCGAGGGCCGGCGGTCGGCCTGCCTTGGTTTTGGATTGTTTCGGGGATTTGAGATTGATGGCGGAGAGACAGGGATTCGAACCCTGGATACCTTGCGGTATACACGCTTTCCAAGCGTGCGCCTTCAGCCACTCGGCCATCTCTCCGCGCGCGTCGCGGAAGCAACTCTATGAAGGTACCACAGTGGCTTGAGGGTTCTTCACGGAAGCTGGCTAGATCTGCGGAGGAGATCCATTGCAACGTCTATGTCCGATAACAGATATTCTGTATACCCATCCTCCGCCGCCCGTCGCCTGCATTGCGGTGCATCTGTTGGAGACGTTTCCTTTGATAGACTCGCTTTCGAGGCTGAAGCTGGTCCTCCCCCCTATCGCTCATGCGCATCGTACAGACGGTCTTCGGAGTGTTTCATCACTTCGACCTGGCCCGAGAACTCGACCGTCGTGGGCACCTTGAACGCATCTATTCAACATTTCCGTGGTATCGACTTCAGCGAGAAGGTCTTCCGGCCAACCGCGTCGAGATCTTTCCGTGGCTGCACCTGCCTGAGCTGATGGTCGGCCGGATGAGCTCCAGGTTCGGCCTGAACCTCCGCTGGCTGTCCGACGAGCTCGGGTACCGGAACGCGCTGGCCTTCGACCAATGGACGGATCGCAAGGTAGAACGTCTGCTGGAAGGTGGGGTGAGCCTCGATGCCCTGATCGGGATCTCGGGCTCGAGCCTGCGGACGGGATTGCGGGTGCAGGAGGCGGGCGGCGTCTTCATCTGCGACCGTGGGTCGACGCATCAGCGCTACCAGGGGTATGTCGTCGCCGAGGAGTTTACGCGTTGGGGAGTGCAGCTGAGCCCGAGCGACGAGCGTGACACCCTGCGCGAGGAAGCGATCTATGCTGCGGCCGACGCGATCACGGTGCCATCGTCGATGGCTGCCCGGAGCTTTGTGGGCATGGGAGTGCCAGCGGAGAAACTCCATGTGATCCCCTATGGGGTGCGGCTGGATGCTTTCAGGCCGGCCGAGACGCCGGCCGAGGGCCCGTTACCCGATGAGTTTGCGGTGTTGTTTGCAGGCTCTGTGGGCTTGCGTAAAGGCGTGCCCTACCTGCTGGAGGCATTCGCGCGCTTCGATCATCCGGGTAAGAAGCTGCGTATCGCCGGGCCGATCCAAGCGGACATCCGCGACGTGCTGCGAAGACTCCCGACGCGCGGGGTGGAATTCCTGGGAGCGGTTTCGCAGCCGGAGCTGGCCGAGCTGATGCGCCGCAGCCATGTCCTGGTGCTGCCCTCGATCGAGGAGGGGCTGGCCCTGGTTCAGGCGCAGGCGATGGCGTGTGGCTGCCCTGTGATCTGCTCGATCGCCACGGGAGGCGAAGACCTGTTCACCAACGGTGTCGAAGGGTTCATTGTGCCGGTTCGCGACGCCCGGGCGATCCAGGACCGGCTGGAGGCGTTGGCAAGCGACCGGTCGTTGTGGGAACGAATGCGGGTTGCGTCCCTGGAACGAGTGAGAGCGATTAGGGGTTGGACGGAGTATGGCGACCGCTGGGAGATGCTCCTCAAGGACCTGATAACGGCTCGGGGCTGAGCGTTATCGGACGTATCTTCGGTGGGGAGCAAATCCCTGCCCGCTGCGCCATGAACCTATGTCCTTCCATTTCAATGCGATCCGCCGCCCACGAAATGCACTACTTCCAGCTTGTCCTGATCTGCGACGGGTCTTCTCGGCCAGGTGGAGCGAGGTGCGATCTCGCCATTCAGCTCGACGGCGACTCGGCCGACGTGGAGACCTAGTTCCTCAACGACCATTTCCAGCGTGACTGGCGCGGTGAGCGCTTCCAAGGTGCGGGGTTCCCCGTTGATTTGTAATGCCAGGGCCATAGGTTCAGCTTACTAGGAATGCAGGAAGGAAGCCTTATTCAGCCAGCCGACATGTAACGGGCATCCTGTCTGACAGCATGTGGATACCTTATAGCATCAGTATTTTCCACGGTATTGCTGAGATAAAACATGAGGATGAGGCCGCTCCTGTTTACTCGGTTGGTTCACGCTCTCCCGCTGAAATTTCTTGACTCTTCGTGAACGCTCTGATCTATTTCAGCGGCCAGAGGAGGTCCAACGGCCCCTTGCCGTGGCCGATTCCCTGCGCGTGGCGAATCCCCTCGCGGACGAAGAGCTTTGCGGTGGCTACAGCGGGGGCTGGAGCTTGTCCGAGAACGAGGTTTGCGAGGAGGGCTGAGGAGAAAGCGCAGCCCGTGCCGTGGGTCGAGGTGGACTCGATGTGTTCGCCGGGAAAGCCGGTCCAGGTTCCGTTGGGCAGGCGCAGAAGATCGGTCGGCTGGTCGCGATCGCCGCCGGTGACGATGATGCCGAGCTGTGGATGGCGGCGGCCTAGAGCGTCTCCCGCTTCCCTTGCCTCGACGGCGGAGGCCACTGGCATTCCGGTGAGGACGGCAAGCTCGGCGTAGTTGGGAGTGATGAAGGCGACCTGCGGGAGAAGGTGCTCGTGGAGATGTTGGATCGCTTCCGGGGGTAGGAGGCTGTGGCCGGAGCTCGAGATCAGGACGGGGTCGAGGACGATAGGAACCGGCTGCGCGGAGGATTCTGCGGGCCGAAGATGGGAGAGGAACTCTGCCACGACCTGGGCGGCTTCGAGCGAGCCGAGCATGCCGATCTTGACGCCTGCGGGCGGGAGATCGGCGAGCAGGGTTTCGAGGGTGAGGCGGAGGAATTCGGGGCGAATGACCTCGACCGCGACGACGCCGAGGGTAGATTGAGCGGTGAGCGCGGTGGCTACGGTGGCAGCGAAGAGGCCGTGGGCGGCGAAGGTGAGCTGGTCGGCGGTGAAGCCGGCGCCGGAGGAGGGATCGTGGCCGGCGATGCTCCAGGCTATCGGCGGGGGGCTGCGGGGAGCGTCTGGATCGTCCGAGGTGTCGGAAGCGTCCGAATTGCAGACGAAAGGGGCGCTTTCAGAGGGCGGGACCGATGAAGAACCATCGCGAGCACCTTCGGGGGCAACAAAAATGTTGTCCGGCCGGGCGACGCGATGCGGAGGTTCAGCACTCAAAGGATAGGAAGTGGGACTCGCAGGTTGGGGATCCGAGATGTTTTTACGGATACTCTTTTCCTATCATAACCGGGCCCGGAATGCAATATTTTGGGCAAGATAAACACCTTTATCTTGTTTGACTTAAGCCTAAGAAGCTCGGGACAATAGATACATGAACGAAAAGAACCTGCAGACAGGCGGAGTAATGCCGGCGCGCAAGGCTCGCATACGTTCGACGGCCAGCTTGCTGGCCTTCTCTCTGAGCCTGACGGCGACGATCCTGGCTGCTAGTCCGCAGCCTGGCACGACCGCCGACAAGCTGAATGCCAAGCCGCACAGCGGCAAGCACTCCTGGTTAGAAACAGGCAAGGCTTCCTGGTACGGCAAGAAGTTCCAGGGGCACCGCACAGCGGGTGGAGAGAAGTTCGATATGAATGCGCTTACCTGTGCGCACCGTTCGCTGCCGATGGGCAGCTGGGTGCGCGTGACGAACCTGGGCAACCGCAAGGTGGCCTTTGTTCGCGTGAACGATCGCGGTCCGGTGCCGGACAACCGCATTATCGACCTGAGCTGGGCTGCGGCCCGCAAGCTTGGGATCGGCGGAACGGCCAAGGTTCGCCTCGAACGCGTCACTCCGAACGATCCGGAACTGGTCGCTTCGCTGATGAAGGATGGTGCACCTTCCCTGTTCCCCGGCATGCCGGGTGTGGGTGGGGGCCGTCTGGTCGGTGTGGCGGATCGCTAGCTGCAACGGATCGAGGCTCGAGTCTCACAATTGAATAGGACAATTGAATAGAAGGGCCCCGCCGCGAGCGGGGTCCTTTGCTTTTGGGCGGAAGTCGGCAATCGAGGCGCAAAAAATGGCGGACGCACGGAGCGTCCGCCTCTCGATAGACCGGAGTTTCCTCCGGCGCTATGTCGTTTGGGTCAGGCCACGAGCCCTGGCTCGGGATGCGGTTTGGCGAGGAGACCGTGGGTGACGGGGAGATCGCTGAGGCGGAGAGCGAGGGATTTGGGACCGCCGCCGCCTTTGATGAACTCGGAGAGTTCGAGCTGGACGACGTCGAAACCGGCGTCGAACAGGCGCATGGCTAGTTCCTGGCTGAGCTCCCCCGTGAAGACGGCGCGGCCAATGTTGAGCGCGCAGCAGGCCATGCGGGCGGCGTCGGCCTCGGCGACGAGGATGCGCTTGTCGGCGGGGTAGACACTTTCGATGAGGGCGAGGGAGGCCTTGTCGAAGGCTCCGGGGTAGTACATGACGAAGCCGCCGAAGAGCGGGGTGAAGCAGGTATCGAGGTGGAAGAAGCGCGGGTCCACGAGGTGGAGTGAGCGCACGTTGAGGTGCCAGGCGTTGCCGATGTGGGCGTGCGCGGCGCGGGCGGTGCGCACGCCGTGGGCAGCCCAGAGGTTGCGGCCGTCGTCGTCAAAGGTGACGTCGCCTTCGCCTTCGAAGGCGGTGTTGCGAGGGGTCTCCCAGAGCAGGAAGCCCTGGCTGACGAGCCAGCGGCGAAGGAAGGTGGTCTCGGCGCGGCGCTCGGCGTGGTGGAAGCTGGAGATGGCGGCGACGCCGTGGTTGACCAGCGCACCGTGACCGAGGAAGACCATGTCGGGGCAGCCGGGTTCGGGGTGGAGCAGGCGCACGTCTGCGACGCCGCGGAGAACATTGTGGATTCCCTTCCATTGGGCGAAGGCGAGATCGCGGGAGCTGCGGTGGAGATTGCCCGCCATCCAGGGGTTGATGACGTAGTCGACGCCGTACCACTCGGGCGGACACATCAGGAAGGTGGGCCGGGTGTAGATGGGGGTGGAGGCGAAGACTTCAGCTACGGGGGAGGATACGGTGATGCTCGTTGCCATGGTTCCTGTACTTCCTGTGCGGTGGTTGCCGCGGGCTCGTTCGACTCTTGTAAGCCGAGAGGGAGTCTGCTACCGGGAGGTGACGATCGTCAAGTCACATCTCGAAACAAAGGTGCTACACCCGACACCTCCCTGGCCCATTCCCGGGCACCTCCATTCGACGCCCTCTTAAGTAAAAAAGTCCGCCGTTAAGGCGGACTTTTCATGGGCAATTTTCAACAGCAAATCGGGTTGCCTGGGAGTTTCTGCGGGGGATCCAGAGAGGATCGTCCTCGCGGGAAAGCTCGCTGAATGCTTAGAGCTTCTCGAAGAAGTCGCAGGCGGAGCAGGAGATGTAAACGCCGCCGGGGACGCCGCGCTCGCGGTCCTTGACGCGCTTGACGATGCGGGTGGGCTTGGAGCACTTCGGGCAGTCGGTGCTCTTCTGGGTATCCATGACCTTGTTGCGGTCACCGGTCTTGGCAATCTTCGCCATGGTAGATCTCCTCGAACAGAAAGTTGGCTTGCGGCCGTTGCGCCGACGTTGATGCTGGGCGCAGGGGACGTCCGTCTGCGTTCTGTTGGGGCTGGCTTGTGGCGGGGCCAAACAGGAAGGACGGAGCCGGTACAGCTCGCTCTTATCTTACACCAGCCGGGACGGGAGTGCAGGCCTCGGATGCTCAGGGGAGCATGACCGGGGCGACGTGGTTGGGGCCAGGGGGAACGCCGCTGCCGGGGAAGGTCGGCGTCGATCCGGGATAGCCGCCTCCGGGTGAGCTGGAGCCTGGAAGCCCTGCGCCCGGGAGTCCGGAAGTGGGCCTTCCGGGGGTGGCTCCGGGGCCTGACTGAGTTGAGGTGCCGATGCTGGCTGGGCTGTCGGAGCTGGGGTTGCCGGCGTCTTCCGGCATTCCGATCGGGGGTGTCCCGCTGGCAATGGTGGGTTGCGTGGTGCGCTTCTTTGGTTCGTCCTGTTGTGCGACTGCGGGACAGGGCGCGGGCGAGGCGGTTCCGGACGAAGCCGCGGGCTGGGTGGTGGTGGGGGTTTGTGTGGGAGTCGAGGTCGCGGCGGACGTCGAGTTGGTCGAGCCAGAGGAACTAGGCGAGCTGTTCCCTGCCGGGTTGCAGTCTTTCGCGTCGGCGGCGCTGCCGGGGATCTGTACTTTGCCCATGGTGGTCACGGAGGCGTCGAGCACCTCGCCGGGACGCGCGAGTGTTGGCGGGCGGCGTGCTCCAAGGTCTCCGCCGCGGACGCGTTGCTCATCGCCGTTGAGGATGGTGCGGGCCTGCAGGACAGGCTCGTTGAGGTCGCCGCCGAGTTCGCTCTTGTCGTGAATCTCGATGGGGCGGCCGATGGCGGCGATCTCAAGCCGCACGACTCGACCACCGCGGAAGCGGACGAACTGGATGGGGGTGGGAGGCTCGCCGTAGATCCATTCTTCGAGGACGGGAGAGTTGGGGTCGTTGCTGCTGGCGTGCTCGCGGTGCTTGGTCTGGGGTGCGCCCAGCGAGGCGAGCACCATGCGCTGGTCCATGCCGACGAGGATTTTGTGGGACTCGATGGCGTCGCGGACGACTGGGCTCATGGAGTTGGCATAGGCCTCGGCGGCGGAGCGGGCGCGGAAGTCGATGATCGGATCGAGGAGCGCCTTGACCTCGGCGGCGGTGACCTCAGGGATGCCGCCTTCGAAGACCAGGGTGATGCGGGAGCCAGTGGCAAGCGGACCCTGCTGAGCCAGCTGCATGTCGTTCAGGCTGATGTGGGAGAGGATGCGGTGCTTCGCGTAGGGACCGCCGTTGACATCGAGGATGATGCGGTCGCGCTCCACCTTGAGTGAGGTGATGGCGACGCGCTCGCCTGCTGCGGCCGACTCTCCCTTCTTGTAAAGCAGCTGCTTGTAGTCGTCGCCGCGAGGGGTCAGGTTGCCGTTGGCGACCAGTGTGAGGCCGGCGCCCAGTGGGAGCTCACGATGGGCGAAGCCTTGTTCCGCCTCAAGATTGCGGATGAGATCCATGTAGCCGCCTTCGCTGAGGGGCTGGGTGGGGAGCTCGACGTGGGTGGGATGGAAGTCGGTGGTGACATCGGCCTCGGCGGTCTTTTCACCGACGACGAAGACCTGAGCACGCGCGAACCCCATAGCAGCCAGGAGCGTGGCGAGAACAACCACGGGCGCCATGGTGAGTGGTATGTCTCGCGTAAGCCTGCGCAGCGGAAGAGAGCCCATGGGGCACCACCTTCAGATGCCGAGATTGTCCACCTTCGCTCTGCTTCTGGCAAGTGGCGGAATGCATGATCGGACGCAGGTGTTCCATAAAGCGAAAGAGCTAGGTGGGGCCTTGATCTGCCCTGCGCGAGAGAGACCATCTCTCCTGGCGGGAAGATTCCGGATGAAACGGGGATGTGCTGGCTGCGACTTGGTGGCTACTCGGAGTCGGGAGTATCGCGAGCGTCGCGTTCGCGGCGGAGCAACTCGTTGGCCTCGGTCATTGTCGAGGCGCCTGCGGGGGTGATCGTAGCGATTTGGACCAGTGGGGCAGCCTTGGCTTCCATCTCGGCGTGCGCCGGGGGAGGCGCAACCTCCATCGGGAAGCCGGCGGGAACGATCTCCGGCACGGTGTAGTGCCAGGCGTAGTCGCGGGTCATGCGATAGAGGACAGGGAGTCCGAGGCAGACGGCGATCGCGGCTACGAGCGAGCCCTCCAGCCCGTAGGCTCCGCCGGTGAGAAAGTCATAGCCGGAGGTAGAGCTCTGCACCACCGTGGAGTAGGTGGAGTATCCGGCGACGGGAAGGCCGAAGACGACGCCAGCGACCAGGCTCCAGGCAAAGTGCACTCCCCAGCCGACCCACAGGGCATGGGTCCGCTGCCAGGCTACGGAGTAGAAGAGGCCGAAGAGGAAGGTGACCACGAAGGTGAAGGCGGTGGAGTTGGGGTGCGCGGCGCAGAAGAAGGCGTAGAAGAGCGCCATCAGGAAGGTGGAGGCGATGATGCCGGTGGCTGCGGTGAGGCGCTGGTAGAGGAAGCCGCGGAAGGCGAGCTCGGTGGCTAGCGAAGAGAGGGCAAGCGAGACGATGGCCAGGAGGGTGCGGCCGATGAGCGAGGGCGTAAAGAGGAAGCTCGGGCCAAGACCACCGAAGAGCACCAGCGGCAGGAGGGCGAAGAGCACCATGCCCCAGCCGAGAGCAAAGCCGCGGGACCACTCTTCAAGGGTGGTGGGACGGGCGGGCAGAGCGTTGGAGTCTCGCAGGCTGCCGCGGCGCGTACCGAGCCAGCTAAGCGCGGCGAAACCTGCCGCCAGCAGGGCGACCAGCATGGCGTGCTGCAGTGGAGCGTAGAGCAGTGGGAGATTGAGGCGCGAGACAAGGAGCTGTGTCGCGCGCTCGGAGACGGAGCGAGCGGCAAACATCCACAGCAGCCCCGTAACAAACTGGGCCACCTGCATGGAGCGAGGTGTCGCGGGCTGGAGTGGAGCTTGCAATGGGGGTTGGACGCGTCTCCGGCGGGAGCGGGGTGGAGGCCACCAGAGATGGCCTGCCCGCGAAAGGGTCAGGCCGCGCTGGTGTAGAACTGCGCGATGTTGCGGAATTTGGCGTAACGGGCGGCGAGGAGATCGTCGATGGAAAGCTTCTTCAGCTCAGCGAAGTGCGCTACCAGGCGCTCGTTGACGAGCTCCATGGCGCAGGCAGGATCGGTGTGGGTTCCACCTTCGGGCTCGCGGACGACGTCGTCGACACAGCCGAGCATCTTGACGTCGGTCGCGGTGTAGCGAAGGGCTTCGGCGGCCTGTTGCCGCTTATTGGCGTCGCGCCACATGATCGATGCGCAGGCCTCGGGAGAGATGACGGAGTAGATCGCCTTCTCCAGCATGAGGACGCGGTCGGCGACTGCGAGCGCGAGTGCACCGCCGGAGCCGCCTTCGCCGGTGATGGTGGCGATGGTGGGGACGCGGAGGCGGGACATCTCGAGGAGGTTGCGGGCGATGGCTTCACCCTGGCCGCGCTCTTCGGCACCAAGGCCGGCGTTGGCGCCGGCGAGGTCGATGAAGGTGAAGACAGGGCGGCCGAACTTCTCGGCGATCTTCATCGCGCGGAGGGCCTTGCGGTAGCCTTCGGGGTCGGGCGAGCCGAACTTGCGCACGACACGCTCCTTGAGCGTGCGGCCCTTGAGGTTGCCGACCACCAACACGGGCTCGCCGTGGAAGCGGGCCATGCCACAGGACATCGCGGGATCGTCCGCGAACTGGCGGTCGCCGTGGATCTCGCTGAAGTCCGTGAACAGCGCGTTGATGTAGTCCATCGGGTAGGGTCGTTGCGGATGCCGGGCAAGCTCGGTTTGGAGCCAGGCCTCAGGGACGGGAGCGGCGGGACCGGGAACTGTTTTGGGGAGTGTTTTCTGCGGTGTGGTTTCAGCCATGCTCAATACCTGTTCGATTGTAAGCGAACGCGGGCTTTCAGGGCTGAGTTTTGCGCTTGATCAGCAAGCGGTGCCAAGGGAGGTCGAAGCGCTTGTGGCCCACGAGGAGGAATGCGAGCGCGCAGCCGGTCCCAAGGACGATGACCAGCGAGAGGTAGTCGGCCTCGAGCGCGAAGCTGATGACGAGGATGAAGAGGTAAAGGATCGCGAGCGTGATCGCCGGCAGGGTGGCAACGCCGAGAATGAGCATGCTGCCGATGAGGATGTCAATAAACGGGAGCGAGTAGCCGAAGAGCAACGTCAGGCTGGGAGGCAGTTGGGTCTCAGCCAGCGCGAACATCATGTGGCTGGCGACCGAGGGAAGGCCGCTGCCAAAGAAGAGCAGGAGGAAGCCGTGAGCGCAAAAACATATCCCGAGAAATGAACGCAGCACAGCGTAGGCGAATTGCTGCTCACGGGTGGTGGTGCGTTCGAACGACTCAAGCATGGCGTGATTGAACTCTATCTCGAAGTGCTTGGGAAGTGGCGTGCGGGGAGCAGCTCAGACTGTGGCTTCGGAATCGGGTATCAATCTCGGCGGAACAGCGCGCTCCAGGAGAGGTTGTAGCGTTCGCGGCCGAAGAGGAGTAGCGCAAGTACAAGAGCATAGAGGAGCTGCTGCCCTGCTACGTTCCAGTCCTGCTTCATGGTGACGCCAAAGATGAGAACTAGCATCAGGAGCAGCGCGGCGACTAACGCGTGGCGGACGAGCAGGCCGGAGATCAGCAGGATGCCAATGAGGAGCTCGACGCAGGGGACGATGTAGCCAGTGGCGAGCACGAGTTGCGGAGGGAGCGGTGCGGAAGACATGTTCTTGACCATGCCCTGCGCGAAGCCGGCGAGGTGCGTTCCCGTGAAGATGCGCGCGAAGCCGTGGCCGAAGAAGTCGAGACCGATGAAGAGGCGAAGCAGCTGGTAGGCAAGGCGCTGGTCGCGGGTGGCTGGTACGTAGGTGGTCAGCATGGGCGTCTCGCTCCTTCGTTTCATTCCTGGAGGTTGAGACGCTTAAGCCCGCCGCGACGATACGGCTACGGCTGCAATAGCAGGATGCGAAGATACTGCGCGTGATCGTTGCTGGTGGTGATGACGAGGTGCGCGGCTGCGGGAATCCACTGAGCGAGGCGCGGATCCTTGTTGAGCTCTTCTGGCGTGGGAATGGTGATGAGCACGGAGGGTGCGGGATCGGCGTCGACGTTGCATAGCGTTGCGGCCTTGCAGACGATGCGATCGATGCGCAGGTGGGCGTCCTTGTACTCGGTGGTGACGCCATCGTGCAGCGGCGGTGTGGGAGCGGGGCCGCGGACCTGGTCTTTGAGGGCGTCGGGCGGGTACTTCTTCAGTTCGACGCGGAAGAAATCGGAGGGGACGTCGCCGAGGTTGCGCACGGAATGGCGCTCGAAGGCGGCGGGGCCGATGCGGAAGGCTCCGGTGTGCGTGGGCGGGCGCTTGACGACATCGGGCTCGGTGTCGCCGGGCTTGGGGTCGTGGATGAGCTCGACGACGCCAGAGTCGTTGAGATAGACGAGGACCGTGACGACGGCGTAGTGGTCGTGCGGCGGGACGAACTCATGCGGGCCGTAGTGCACGCGCTGGACGAGGACGTCGGAGTTTTCGAGGACGGTTTTGTAGTTTGCGGGAAGGGGTGTTGGGCTTTGCGCTGTTGCAGTAAGAGTCGTTGCCGCAAGGGTGAGCAAGAGCAGATGACTGCGCATCAGTTGATCACCTGTACGGCGCCGCGGCCTACGAGCGATTCGACGCGCTCAATGAACTGCACGTCGGCGGCGACGGACATGCCGCTGGGCTCGAGCACGGCGCAGAAGCTGTCGGGCTCTTCGAGGTTGAGCAGGAGCTTGCCCTTGCCCGGAGCATCGCGGAAGATGGCGACGAGCTTGTCGAGCAGCTCGACGTCAGGATGATGGAGCGGGACTCGGATGCGGAGTGCGTCGGGGAGTCGGATCTGTACGTCTTCAAGCGCCTGGATGCCGCTGATGGCGAGCTTGGGCGCGGAGTCTTCTTCGCCGCGGAGCGAGCCGCGCACAAGGACGGGGACATCGATCTTCAGCTTCTCGGCGAGCTTCTCATAGGCTGCGGGAAAGGCGATCATCTCGATCTTGCCGAAGGTGTCTTCGAGGTTCGCGGAGGCATACATCTCGCCGGAGCGCTTGCTCTTGGCGACTCGTAGACCGGTGATGACACCGGCGATCGAGATTTCGTTGTTGGACTCTTCGCGACGACCGCGAGTGAAGACGGCGGGCTCGGGCTTCATCTCGCACGCGGTCGCGGTGTCGACGACCTTCATGTTGCGGAGCTTCTCGCGGTACTTGTCCATGGGGTGACCGGAGACGAAGAAGCCGAGAACGTCTTTCTCGTTCTGCAAGCGCTCGTGCTCGTCCCACTCGGGCGCGGCGGGGAGTGGATCGGCGCCGCCGGAGGACTTTGTCGTGGGCTCGTCGAACATGCCGAAGAGACCGTGCTGGCCTGCGGCGGCATCCTTCTGAGATTTCTGCGCGCGCTCGATGCACTTGTCTAAAGCGGCCATGACCTGGCCACGTGGGCCGAAGGCATCGAGGGCACCGGCTTTGCAGAGCGATTCGAGCACTCGCTTGTTGAGCAGACGGAGCTCAATCTTTTCGCAGAACTCCCACAGCGTTGCGAAGCCCTGCTTCCCTTCCGCCTGCAGTGCTGCGCGGGCCTGGATGATCGACTCGATGGCGTTGTGGCCGACGTTCTTGATGGCTGCGAGGCCGAAGCGGATGGAGTCGCCGGCGGGAGTGAAGTTCGCGGCGGAGATCTGGACGTCGGGCGGGACGACCGAGATGTTCATTTCGCGGCACTCGCCGATGTACTTGACGACGTTCTCGGGTTTCGAGGTTTCGGAGGTGAGCAGCGCGGCCATGAACTCGACGGGATAGTGGGTCTTGAGCCACGCGGTGTGATACGCGAGCATGGCGTACGCGGCCGAGTGCGACTTGTTGAAGCCGTAGCCCGCGAACTGCTCCATGAGATCGAAGAGAGCGCCGGCGGTGTTCTTGTCGAACTTGCGTTCGGCGGCGCCCTTCATGAAGATGTCACGCTGCTTGGCCATCTCCGAGGGGTCTTTCTTACCCATGGCCCGACGAAGAAGATCAGCGCCACCGAGCGAGTAGCCACCGATGGCAGAGCTGATCTGCATGACCTGCTCCTGATAGACGATGACGCCAAGGGTCTCGCGGAGGATGGGCTCGAGCTCGGGGAACATGAACTCGACCGGGCGGCGGCCCCACTTGCGCTCGATGAAGTCGTCGATCATGCCGCCCTGGATCGGGCCGGGACGATAGAGTGCGTTGAGGGCGGTGAGGTCTTCGACGCTGGTGGGCTTGTAGCGGCGAAGCACGTCTCGCATTCCTGAGGACTCGAACTGGAAGACGCCCGAGGTGAGCGCCCGGTGGTAGACCTTCTCGTAGGTCTCCTGGTCGTCGAGCGGGACTTTCGCCATCTCGACGATTTCACCGCGATTGGACTTGATGAGCTTGAGGCAATCGTCGATGACGGTGAGAGTCGTGAGCCCGAGGAAGTCCATCTTGAGAAGGCCCATCTTCTCGACGGCCTTCATGTCGTAACTGGTGACGATGGCGTCGTCCTTGGTGCGGGTGACGGGGACGAGTTCGGTGAGCGGAGCCGGCGCGATGACGACGCCGGCGGCGTGCACGCCGGCCCCGCGCACGAGGCCTTCGAGCTTCATCGCGGTGTCGATGATCTCGCGGATCTTGGTGTCGGACTCGTAGGCCTGCAGCAGCGGTGGAGAGTCTTTGAGCGCTTGCTCAATGGTGATGCCGATGGTTGCGGGGATGAGCTTGGCGATGCGATCGACTTCGCCATAAGGCACGTCGAGCGCGCGGCCTACATCCTTGATCGCAGCCTTGGCGGCCATGGTGTTGAAGGTGATGATCTGCGCGACCTGATCGACGCCGTACTTGCCGCGCACATACTCGATGACCTCACCGCGGCGGTTCATGCAGAAGTCGATATCGATATCGGGCATGGAGACGCGCTCGGGGTTGAGGAAGCGCTCGAAGAGAAGATTGTTCTGGATGGGATCGACGTCGGTGATCTCCATGACGTAGGCGACCAGCGAGCCAGCGGCCGATCCACGGCCGGGGCCGACGGGGATGTTCTGCCGCTTGGCGTAGGCGATAAAGTCCCAAACAATCATGAAGTAGCCGGGAAACTTCATGCTCTTGATGCAGTCAATCTCGCGATCGAGGCGGGCCTCGTACTCGGCGATGCTGTGGCGAAGCTTGCCGGTGGCTTCGAGATGCGCGATGGCGGTGTCGCGGCGCATCTTCCAACCCTCGCGGCAGACGTGTTCGAAGTAGGCGTCGAGATCCATGCCGTCGGGGCAATCGAACTTGGGGAATGGGTTCTTGACCTTGGCGAGCTCGAGGGCGCAACGCTCCGGGAACTGCATGGTGCGGGTGCAGACCTCTGGAGCGTCGGCGAAGAGGCGATGCATCTCTTCGGCGCTCTTGATGTAGAACTCCTGGGTGTCGAACTTGAAGCGCTTGGGATCGTTCATCGATCCGCCGGTCTGGACGCAGAGCAGGATCTCGTGGGCGCGGGAGTCGGTGTCGGCGACGTAGTGTGAGTCGTTGGTCGCGATCAGCGGGATGTCGAGCTCGCGCTCGAGGCGGAACATGGCCTCGATGACGGCCTTGTCGGGCTCGAGGTGATGGTCCTGGACTTCGAGGAAGTAGTTGCCGCGGCCGAACATGGTCTCGTAGTCGCCGGCGACCTTCTTGGCCTGCTCGTAGCGGCCCCCCATCAGGTGCTCGGAGACCTCGCCCGCGAGGCAGCCGGAGAAGGCGATGAGGCCTTCGGTGTGTTCGGAGAGGAACTTCTTGGAGACGCGGGGCTTCTTGTAGAAGCCATGCAGCGCGGCCTCGCTGGTGAGGCGGACGAGGTTGCGGTAGCCGGCTTCGTTCTCGGCGAGGATGAGCAGGTGGTTGTACTTGGAGTCGGCCTTGGCGAACTCGCGGCGATGGTCGTCCTCTTTGCAGACGTAGAGCTCGCAGCCGAGGATGGGCTTGAGGTTCTTCTTCTTCATGGCGTCGAAGAAGTGGACGGCGCCGTAGATGTTGCCGTGGTCTGTCATCGCGGCCGAGGTCTGGCCCATCTTGGCGACGTGCGCGGCGAGCTTGTCGACGTCGCAGGCGCCGTCGAGGAGTGAGTAATCGGTGTGGAGATGGAGATGGGTAAACTCGGCCGCCATAGGGCTAGTTTACTGCGTGGTTAACGGGAGGCATGGCGTGGAAAAGGGTGCTGGAATCTATGGAAGTCCAAGGAAGAGGCGGAGTGCAGCGTCAACCTCGTGCATGGTCGCTTCGTCCATAAAACCAACGACGCGGCCGAGGCGGCCCAAGGGAACGGTCTGAACCATGTCCACCATGACCTCAGACGGGATACGGAGGCCATTCTGTGAAGTTGGCGCGATCGGAACACGCAAGCCGGGCTGGCGCAGGAGGTCGCTAGTAATGAAACAAACCGCAATGTTCTCGCGCGGCTCGGTGAAGATGGCCTGAACGACGAGCACCGGTCGCGGCTTTCCAAAGCTGCCCGCTGGTGCGGCAGTCACTATAGATCCGCGTCGTAAGTCCATCCGGGAACGTTCCAATCGAAGAACTCAGCGGCGAGGTTCTCACCGGACTTGCGGTCGTGTTCCGCGATGACCTTCATCTGCCGGCGGTATTCGATCTCAAACTCGGGCGTACCACGGATGGCGAGCAGCTGCTCGGCGGTCATCGGCACCCACTCAGGCTCGGGTTTGGGCTGGGAAGCCATGGGGAAAGTCTACTCCCCGGAGTTATGACTTACTAGCTTCCCGGCAGGTAGTCATTGTGCTTGAAGCCTTCGTGGGTGAGGGTCCAGACGTAGGTGGCTTCGTGGGTGAACATGGCGTCGATGATGGGTTGGGTGTACTCGGGGGGCCAGTGCGATGCGTGGGTAGACCATTTGAGGTCCTTCCAGTGGGAGAGGATCAGCGCGGCCCGGGGTAAGTGGCTCGGGCTGCTGACGACCTCGACGGTGTGCCAGCGGTGGGCTTCGAGGATCTGGTCGGAGTAATAGATGTTTTGGATGGTGTCCCTGGCCTGGCCTTCGACGAGGACGTCTTCGGCAGGCACTCCTTCGCTCACCGCGAGCTTCTTCATGGCCTCGCCCTCGACGAAGGTGTTGTGTGCGGGGCCTCCGGTCATGATGAGGACTGGTGCTACTCCGGCTTTGAACTCGCGGACGCCTTCTTCGGTGCGCTCGCGCTGCTCGGGGCTGGGTGTGCCGTCGTCCTTGGTCGGAGTGCCGAGGACGATGATGGCGTCGAAGTGTTTCGCGGTGGTGTTGCTCAGCGGGATGGCGTGGTAGTTCGCCATGAGCGCGGTCGCGGTAATGGTGGCCGCCGGCAGGAGGAGCCAGTGTCGGAGCAGCATGTTGCCCCGATCTTATGTCATGCGGCGCTAAGGAGCGTGAATGCGCCGGTTCAGTCGAGCAGTCTTACTCTGCCCGAAACGACGTCGTAGAGAGACGCCCGCACGGAGACCTTGCGCTGCTGCACCATGTCATCGAGGACAGGTGAAGATTCGCGCAGCGTTTTGGCCTGAAGTATCGCGTTCCTGCGAGAGACTTCGTTCACATCGTGTGAGGTTTCAACGGCGGGACGGATGTACTGGAAGAGAGAGCTGATTTGTCCCGGCACGGGTTTGAGCGCGATGGTGGCCTTCACGGCGCCGCACTCGGTGTGGCCCATCACCAGGATCGTCTTTACCCCCAACTCCGCGGCTGCGTACTCAAGGCTGGCTAGTGTGTCCGGCGCGGCGATGTTGCCCGCTACGCGCACCACAAAGAGGCAACCGAGGCTCTGGTCGAAGATGATCTCAGGGGGAACACGGGAGTCCGAGCAAGTAAGGATGGCCGCAAACGGCGACTGGTGCTCCCAGCTTGCGCGACGCAGCTCTGCCGGGCTGTGCTGGAACATGAGGAATTTCTCGGCAAGATAGCGTTCATTCCCTTCCTGCAGCAGGCGCACAGCAGCCTCCGGCGTGGCCGGCGCGGGAAAGAGCGGGGAGTGGGAGACATCCTGTCCGGCGGGTGTCGCGGCGAGCAGGGACGTGGCAGGACTAACGAACAACGAGCCAACGGCGGCCCTCAGCACGTCGCGGCGATTTAGACGATTCAGAGGAGAACTCATGGAGACCTCGCAATGCTAGAAATGGGCTACTCGTGGCAGGCCGAATTCTAGCTGCAAAGCATCTTCACGGCACGGACATAGAGATCGACGCAATCGAGCAGTTCCCGTTTGAGGATTTTTTCGTCGGGAGTGTGGGCTACGTGGATGGAGCCGGGGCCGAGGAGCAGCGGCTCACCCCAGGTGGTGAGCGACGGGATGTCGGTGGTGAACTTGGCGACCATGGTGTCGAAGCCATCAAGGGCGCGCATCTGGACGAAGGGCAACTCGAGGGTGAAGAGGACTTCGCACAGTCCTTCGCAGGCGGCGAGGATGCTCTTGCGGATGCCCTCGGCCGGGCCGACCAGGCGGATGAGGAGGTGGGCTTCGGCTTTATCGGGGATGACGTTGGGGGCGCGGCCGCCGGAGAGGATGCCGATGTTCAGCGTGGTGTCGCCGATGCCTTCGACGATGGGAAGCTGGAGGGCGCGGACGTTCTCGAGCGCGGTGAGGAGCTTGTTGATGGCGCTGTCGCCGAGTTCAGGATAGGCGGAGTGGGCCATCTTGCCGCTGGCGTGGAGTTCGACACGGAGGCAGCCCTTGGAGGCGAGGGCGAGGCGGTTGTCGGTGGGCTCGCCGTTGATGAGGAACCTGGGACGAGGCGGGTCGTTGAGCGGGAGCTCGTTGGCGATTTTGGCTCCGGCTGAGTCGCGTTCTTCGCCGACGACGAAGAGCAGGCCGGTGAGAATTCCCTCTTCGAGCAGCTTTTGCGAGGCGGCGACCTGCGCTGCGAGGATGCCTTTGGCATCGCAGACGCCGCGGCCGTAGAGATGCGTTTCGTCCTCGCTGCAGGGGCCGAGGAACGGGGGCACGGTGTCGAAGTGAGTGGAGAAGACGACCTCGGGCTGGACGCCGAAACCGCCGTCGGAGCGTGGGACGGCGTAGATGTTGAAGCGCGGAAGGGCGGGCTTCTCGCGCAGAGCTCCGGGTGTGCGCGCGGGATCAGGCGGCGGCACAGGCTGACGGGTCACGTCATAGCCCAGGCTGAGGAGGTACTCGGCGAGAAACTCGCCGCACTCGCCCTCGTGGTAGGTCGTCGACTCGATGTCGACAAGTCGCTTCGTCAGCTCGATTGGATCGATGGCCATGTTGGTACAGGATAGCTTGGTGGCGGCGCAGCGCTGTAAACGTTGAGGGATACAGGACGTGCGGAGTACGAAGAAACGCTGTGCCCTACACTGCGGGTATGTCGGATTGGCGTTCGCATGTGAAGACGGTGGAGGACCTGCGCGGTCCCGCCGGACGGCTCGAGGCATTGTTGAACACGGGGCGCGAAGACGCGCTCTATGCCGCGCTGGTGGCGCATCCTCATCCGCTGGGTGGCGGGACGATGCATAACAAGGTGGTCTACCACGCGGCCAAAGCGTTCTCCAGCTTTGGCCTGCCAGTGCTGCGGTTCAACTTCCGCGGCACAGGACTGAGTGAGGGCGCGCATGATGAGGGGCATGGCGAGGTGGATGATGTTCGCGCCGCGCTGGACTGGCTGGATGCGCGCTACGGTCTGCCGATCCTGTTTGCTGGGTTCTCGTTCGGATCGAATGTGGGGCTGCGGGCGTGTTGTGGGGACGCTCGGGTTCGGGGGCTGGTTGGCATCGGGTTGCCGGTTGAGGCGGAGGGCCGGAACTACAGTTACAACTTCCTGCCGGCGTGTGGAGCGGCTCCGAAGCTGTTCGTCTCGGGCGATCATGATCCGTTCGGACCTGTGGAGATGCTGAATGCGATCGTGGCTTCAGCGCCAGAGCCAAAGCGGGTGGTGTGGGTGCCGGGGGCCGACCACTTTTTTGCTGGGATCGAGGGATCGCCGGACAGTAAGCTGCCTCAGCTGGGAGCGGCTATCCGGTCGTGGGTGCGGGACGAGTTTGGGCTATCGGGCGAAGCGTAATCTCAGGCCGCGAGGCGGATCAGTGCCTCTGCGGGCGCGGGCGTCGTCTCGTGGGCGACGGGAGGAGCGAACCGATCCTTGAGCCGCAGGAACGGCGATTCGAGATAGCGATAGCTGAGATACGCCGCCGCATAGGTGCAGGCGAAGGCAGCTAGCACCACCAGACCTGAGATGTGAAACCTGGCGGCACGAATGCTGCCAAAGAACGCCAGCGGAAGGCAGTGGAGGAAGTACATGCCGTAGCTTATCGTGCCAAGCCTCGCGAGCCAACGTGTGCGGAAGATCCGGCTCAGGAGAGAGGCGTCGTCGATCGCCAGCATGACGACACCGACAGCGGCGATGCCGACGAAGGTGTAGCCGTAGGTGGCGAACACGGGGTGGCCTGAGTCCTTGGCCACCGGTGTGTGATTGAGAGCCAGTCCAATGCCGATGGCCGCGATGCCCACTGCAATCGCGGACGTTGCTAGAGCGCGGAAGCGTTGCGGGGTGATGCGGTACTCACGCAAGCAGAGTGCGAGGAAGGCTCCCAGGAGCAGCGTGTCGCAGCGGGAGTAGGTCGCGAAATAGAGGTAGCGGGTCTGGAGGGCCTCCCCGGGGTCGTGGAGGAACAGCACGGTGCGCAGGGTCATGACAGCCAGTACGCCGATGAGGCAGACGACGATCAAGGCGCGGCGACGACCGCGAAAGTACCGCACGACCCACGGCCACACCAGGTAGAAGTGCTCTTCAACACAGAGACTCCACACTACTCCGAGCTCGACGGGCGGTTGTAGATGGCCAATGGTCAAGATCGTGGGATTGTGATGTTCGACGGCATGCCGCATCACGAAGTTCATCACGTACAGCATGTTGCCCCAGATTACGACGCCGTCGTAGTGCAGGTGAAGGACGGGGGTCAGCAGGATGACGCAGAAATAGAAGCCGTAATAGAGGGGAAAGATGCGTAAGGCGCGGCGCGTGTAGAAGTCACGAAAATATGTCGGCGAATCGACTGAGTCGCACAGGATCCCGGTGATCAGGAAGCCGGAGAGTACAAAGAAAAGATCCACTCCCACCCAAAGAAACTCGACCGAACGTGCCGGAACCATCATGTAGCCGTAGTGCACGAGGAAGACCATGAGAACGGCGGTGCCGCGTAAGCCATTGAACGAATGGTAGCGCTCGGAGATCCAACTGCGAGGCCCGTTTGCTGTCACTCTTCCCCCAAATCAAAACTGAATTGATTGAGGGATGCGCGAAGATTGTGATCGTGTTGTTGAGGCCCTCACAATCGCTTTTTGGCGTATGCAAAAGGGTTTTTATTCGAGCAAATCCGGATCATGACTGCGGGCATACATGTCGCCGCTGGCGAGGATGAATCAGAGTGCGCGGCGGATCAGCCAGTCGTGAATGACAGCGGCAGTCTTATTGGGAGACTCGTCATTGGGGAGATGGCCGACTCCGTGCAACTGGACGAGTTTCCAGTCTGAGAGGCGGGCGGCGAGGCGCCTTGCGCTCCAGGGTGGGACGACCACGTCACGCTCTCCCCACACCATGAGCACGGGAAGGTCCAGCGGTGTAGCGTCGAGCCGCGTCGCGAGCTGATGCATGTCGTCGTTCCAGCAGCGGACCATTCGCAGGATCTGCGCAACGGTGCCCGGGGTTCGCAGCGTGTGCAGATAGGGCGCGATATCGGTCATCTCCAGCGTGCGGCGTGACCCCGGCATGTGACGGAAGACCCAGAGCATGAGCCAGTCCGGAAGCCGCGGGAGGAGATTGGCGAAGGCATGGCCGACCGGGGAGAGGTAGAAGCGCACGATCTTGCGCTCGACTCCGGAGTAGGGATGGGCGGGACAGATGAGGGCGAGACCGCGAATGCGGTCCGGGTGTCTGGCGGCGATGGAGAGCGAGATGGCTCCGCCGTGGGAGTGGCCCATGAGGATCGGACGATCGAGGCCGAGCTCATCCATGAGCTCGACGAGCATGTCCGACATTTCGGCGAAGGTAGTGCAGGAGGAGGCGCTGCCAGGGACGGGCCGTTCGGAGTATCCGGAGCCGGGGAGATCCACAGCGATGACGCGGTGATCCTGGGGCAGTCGACGGAGGACGCGCTTGTAGCAGGTGCTCTCAGAGACCAGGCCGTGGAGCATGAGGATAGGTGAGGCGGTGGCGCGGACGTTGGAGCAACGCTCCAGCAGAGACACACGCAGGCCGCGCACGATGCGTTCCGAGCGCTGCCAGTTCGTCTGGTGCTTAGGGTTGGAAGAGGGAGACACTACGACGTCGTGTTCCGGCGTGCCTCGGCGCGGGGGCGGGGCGAAGCGCTGATTGAGATGGGGTGAGCCTTGGCACCTTGCCGCGAGACAGACATGATCTCTTCAGTTCACAGGATGGCGGGGGCTGGGTCAAGGGTTGGGGAAGATTCGCGAGCTTGTCCAGATGCGCGATTTTGCACCGTTTTCCTGCATCATCGTTGCAACAATTTTCTTCCGAATTGCGTATCGCACTATGAAAACGTACATATCCAGCGTTACCGGTACACTGAATTGACATACCAGTGGGCTCTTACGGGATTGGCACCAAAGTTGCAGCCAAGAATCCCGTACGTCCAACTTATAGGCTGCTTCCCGTGAAGAACGGCGCCCAAACCCGTCTGCTTGCCCTGCTGCTGGCGATCTTTACGCTGGCCGCGGCCGGTTTGGCTATTGCCAACATGGTCCAGGAGGGAACGTACGTTCCCCCGACCGATGGCGCCCCCAAGGTAGAGGTTCACGGCGGGCTTGAGATTTACATGGTCCCGACGGGGACTCCGGCTGACAAAGCGGGTCTGCGCACGGGTGACATCCTGACCGCGATCAATGATCTGCCGACGCCGCGGATGGCGGTCGCAGAACGGGTCATCGAAGGCATCGGCATCTGGCAGAAGGCTACCTATACGGTGCTTCGCCATCCACGTGCCGGCGGCCCTCCGACACCGGTGGACATCTCGATCGTCCTGGAGCCGGCGGACCGCACCGACCATCAGGTGATGCGGCTGATCGCGCTGGTCTACCTGGCGATCGGCCTGTATGTGCTGTTCCGGCGCTGGACGGCGCCGAAGTCGACGCACTTCTATGTCTTCTGCCTGGTCTCGTTCATCCTGTACGCGTTCAAGTACACGGCGGTGTTCGACGGGCTGGACCTGGCGGTGCTCACCGCGAACTTTATCGCTGCGGCGCTGCAGCCGGCGTTGTTCCTGCACTTTGCCTTAGGGTTTACGGGCGAGTCGGCTGCTCCACGGCGGCATCGCTGGCTGTATGCGCTGCTGTATGTTCCGGGCGCGGCGCTGGCTACGCTGCGGTATCTGTCGCTGCAATACTGGTCGCCCACGCAGCTGCTCCAGCATCGGCTGGACAAGATCGACTACGCGTACCTGGTGACGTACTACATCCTTGCGGCGGTGGTCTTCGGAGTGCGGTATCGCACGGAGCGCCGGCCACTGGAGCGCCAGCAGTTGAAGTGGCTTTCGCGTGGCACGGTGCTGACGACGCTTCCCTTCACCGCGATCTATGTCATTCCGTTCCTCTTCGATTGGTCGGTGCCGCGGAACCTGACCAACCTTGCGGTGTTTGCGCTGATCCTGCTGCCGCTAACGTTCAGCTGGGCGATCGTGCGCTACCGGTTGATGGACGTGGACCTGATCTTCAAGCGCGGTGTGACGTACACGCTGGTCACCGCGGCGCTGGTGGGGATCTACTTCGGCGTCATTGGACTGACCGCAGAGGTGGTGCATACTAGGCTGCCCAGCCTGCGGGTTTGGGGACTGGTTGCGGCGGTCATCGTCACGGGACTGGTCTTCGATCCGCTGAAGCGGATGGTGCAGGGACGCGTGGATCGGGTGTTTGATCCGAAGAAGATTGACTACCGGACTTCGCTGGTGGAGTTCGGGCGCGAGCTGAACGCGCAGACGGATCTTCGCGCGCTGCTGGATTCGATTGTGGAGCGGCTTCCGGAGACGCTGCTGGTTACGCGCGTGGCGGTGTTCCTGGCGCAGGAGTATCGCAATCCCCGCGGGCGGATGGAGGTTCGCTTCAGCCTGGCGGGATCGCATGGGCTGTCGCAGCAGGTGGCTTCGGCACCGGACTCGCTGGATCTGGGGTTCCTGGACTTCGATCGGCGTGACAGCGGGTCGCATCTGTTCTTTGAGAATGCGCAGGCTGTGCTGCGGCTGCCGGAGTCGGAACGGCGTGCGGCGTCAGCGCTGGACCTGAACTACTTCGTCCCGTGTCGGGCGGCGCGGCATGAGGGCAACGGGCTTTCGACGATTGCGGTGCTTGGGCTAGGCCGAACGGGCGATGGAGACTTTCTGAGCTCCGAGGACATGGAGCTGCTGGAATCGCTGGCGGGATACATCGGAATTGCGATCCAGAATGCGCAGCTGTATCAGCGGCTGGAGCAAAAGATTACCGACTTCGAGCGGCTTCGCGACTTCAACGAAAACATCGTGGAGTCGATCAACATTGGAGTGTTCGCTGTCGATCTCGAGGACCGGATCGAGAGCTGGAATGCGCAGATGGAGGTCATGTACGCGACTCCGCGTGCGGACGCTCTGCGCAAGCACCTGAGCGAGGTCTTCCCGCCGGAGTTTCAGACGGAGTTCGATCGTCTGCGCGGTGAGCAGGGCACGAGCACGCTGTACAAGTTCCGTCTGCCCACGCCATCGGGCGAGGCGCGCATCGCCAACATCACGATTGCGCCGCTACTCAATCGCGACTTCCACGCAGTGGGCCGGATCATCATCGTGGACGATATCTCCGACCGCGTGAACATGGAGACCCAGCTCACGCAGGCGGAGAAGCTCTCGTCGATTGGCCTGCTGGCTGCGGGTGTGGCGCATGAGGTGAACACGCCGTTGGCCGTGATCTCCAGCTATGCGCAGATGCTGAACAAGCAACTCGGGAACCAGCTGGCGATTGACGATGTCAGCAGGGCGAAGCTGCAGCCGGTGCTGGACAAGATCATCCAGCAGACTTTCCGCGCGAGCGAGATCGCCAATGGGCTACTGAACTTTTCACGCATGGGGACTACGGATTTCTCACGCACCGATGTGAACGCTACGGTGCGTGAGACGGTGATGCTGCTGGAGCACCAGATGCGGTCGGCCGGTATTGCTGTCATCGCGGAGCTGGCAGAGAGCCTGCCTTCGGTCAATGGCAATCGCGGCAAGCTGCAGCAGGTGTTGGTGAACCTCGTACTCAATGCGAAGGACGCGCTGCAGGAAAAAGGCCGAGGCACCGTGCGCATCGCGACCACTGCGACGTCTAATGGACAAAGCGTAGAACTTCGGGTGGAGGACGACGGGTGCGGCATGAGCGCCGAGGTGATGCGCCGCATCTACGACCCGTTTTTTACCACCAAGCTGGCGCCGAAGGATGGGCAGCGCAAGGGTACAGGCCTGGGCATGGCCGTAACCTATGGCATTGTTCAGGAGCACAGTGGAACCATCGAAGTATCTTCCAACGTAGGAGAGGGTACGGTATTCCGTTTGGAATTCCCTGCCCTCGATGCACCGGTACGCCAAGAGCCTCACGCGATCGGCCGACAGGGCAGAACAGAGGAAGGCAAGGTAGTGCATGTCTAATGCAGCTTTAAGCGATGGGCCAGCGTCGGCAATGATCCACGCGGCACCATCGCAGGGCCAGCGAATTTTGATCATCGACGACGAGGCTGGCATTCGTGACTCGTTGGAGACGCTACTCACTCTTGAAGGCTTCAACGTCGAGATGGCGGGCGACGGAAGCGCAGGCCTGGACCTGTTGACTCGCCACAGCTATGACCTTCTGCTGCTGGACCTGGCTCTGCCGGGTGAGAGCGGCATCGATCTGTTGCCCCGCATCAAGGCGTTGTCGCCAGAGTTGCCGGTCATCATGATCACGGCGTATGGCACGGTGGGCAACGTCGTCGATGCGATCCGCGCGGGCGCGTCGAACTTTGTCCAGAAGCCATGGGACAACGAGAAGCTGCTGGCGGACATTCGTTCTGCTATCGGCAAGAGCAAGGCCGAGACCGAGGTTGCGCAGCTCAAGCGGACGCTGAAGCAGCGCTACTCGTTCCAGAACATCGTGGGCAAGAGCGACACGATGCTGAAGCTCTTCGACCTGGTGGCACAGGTTGCGCCGTCGCGGTCGACGGTGCTGATCCAGGGCGAGAGCGGCACGGGCAAGGAGCTGATCGCGAAGGCGATCCACTCGCACTCGCCACGTCGCGACAAGCCATTTGTGCCGATGAACACCGGTGCGGTGCCTTCGGACCTGCTTGAGTCCACTCTGTTTGGGCATGAACGCGGCGCGTTTACGTCGGCCATCTCGGCCAAGAAGGGCCTGTTCGAGGTTGCGGACGGCGGCACGCTGTTCCTCGATGAGATTGGCACCATGACCATGGACATGCAGGCGAAGATTCTGCGCGTCCTGCAGGACCGCCGGTTCATGCACGTCGGCGGGACGCAGGAGATCCAGGTCGATGTGCGTATCGTCGCGGCGACGAACGTGAATCTGTCTCAGGCGGTGAAGGAGGGACGCTTCCGCGAGGACCTCTTCTACAGGCTGGCGGTGATCCAGGTGGAGCTTCCTCCGTTGCGCAGCCGCAAGGAGGATGTCCCACTGCTGGCGTCGCACTTCCTCAAGGTCTACGCCGAGGAGAACAACTTTCCTCCGCCAGAGCTGGCTGCGGAGTCGCTGCGCATCATGATGGACTATGACTGGCCGGGCAACGTGCGCGAGCTGGAAAATGCGATGGAGCGGGGTGTCGTGCTGGCCAATGGACCGCAGCTGACCCCCGACCTGCTTCCGGCGCAGCTTCGCGGGACGTCGTATTCGACGGCCCTGCTGGAGCAGCGCACGGATGCTTCCCTGTTCGATGTGATGGAGGATATCGAGCGCCGCATCATTACGGACCGGCTGGAGCGCTGCAACTGGAACCAGACCGAGGCGTCGACGTACTTTCGGATTCCGCTGTCGACGCTGAATCAGAAGATCAAGCGGTTGAGCATCGAGGTTCGGAAGCGCGGTCGCGATTAGAGCTGCTTAAGCAAGAGACAACGGCCCGCTGCGAGATCGCGGCGGGCCGTTGTCGTTGTTATGAGGATGGGGCCTAGCGGCGCTTGGCCGCTTTCTTTGCAGGGGCCGATTTCTTCGCGGGAGCCTTGCTGGTTGCCTTCGCCGGGGCCTTCTTGGCGATGGGCTTTGGTGCGGGCTTCGCGACAGCCTTCTTCGCAGGGACAGCCTTCTTGATCGTTCTTGCAGGGGCCTTTTTCGCTACGGGCTTAGGAGCAGGTTTGGCAGCCGCCTTCTTCGCGGGTGCCTTCACCGCCTTTGCAGGTACAGCCTTCTTCGCAGGCGGTGCAGCTTTGGCCGGGGCCTTGGGTGCTGGCTTGGCCGCAGCCTTTGCAGGAGCAGCTTTCACGGCGGGGGCTGGCTTCTTGGCCGGGGCGGCTACGGGAGCTGGAGCCTTGGGAGCGGGCTCTGCGGCCTTCTTCGCAGCAGGCTTGACCGCGGCGACTTTGGCGACAGGAGCCTTGGGCTCGGGAGCGCCGACGGTTTCCAGCTCCGCGGGTGTCGGGTCCGGAGGTAGCGATGGATGCTCCTCGGCTACGGCCTCAGCGAGCGTCTCGTCCACCGGAGGAGCCACTTTCTTCGGCTTGGCCTTGGAGGCCTTCGCCGGCTTGGCGGCGCGGCGGCGCAGCGTGGGCGGCGGTGGCGGAGCGGGTGGAGAGTACGGCTCGAGGAAGGCCTTTGTGGCCTCCGGATTTTCGAGCAGGCCGTCCATGATGGCGAAGTGCAGCTTCTCGATCAGCTCCGCGTAGCCGGGCAGGTCGGGAGTGATGCGCATCTCCTGCATGAGCTGATACGGAACCCTGGTGCGGGCCTGGGACCAGTCGTTGAGGAAGGCGGTGAAGCGGGCCTGCACGGGCGCGCTCTTGGAGCTGTGCGCCAGCGAGAGGACGACCTCAGGCGAGGTGGCATGGAGGAGCTTCCAGGCGTCCGACGGCAGAGCCGCGGCCTTGCCTGCGAAGAGAGCTCCGAACTCCTTGGTCGCGGGCTCGAGCGCGGCGATCTGCTCGACGAAGCCGGGGCGAGCGAGCAACTGCTTGAGGTCGGCGACTTCCTTGGGGGACAGCTTGGAGACGAGCAGCGGGAACTGGACGGCGGAGGAGTCGGCGAAGATGCTGACCACTTCCAGCTGACCGGCCAGATCGCGCATCTTGTTGAGCTCGGCCTCGTTGGCCTTGGCGGCGGAAAGCGCCGGGAAGAGCGCCTGCATCCAGCCTTCGGACTCGAGGCGGCGCAGCACGCGCAGGGGGTCTTCCTCGTGGAAGATCTCCTCGAGCTCGTAACCGCGATCCCAATCGCTCATCGCGGCGATGTAGTTTTCTGCCTTGCCGGTCTCGTAACGCTGTTGGGTCTTTTCTTCGAGACGCCATCCGAGGCGGGCGGCGAGCCGCTGCGAGCGGATCATGCGGACGGGGTCTTCAATGAAGCCGTAGTTCGAGACCAGGCGGAGTTCCTGGTTCTCAAGGTCGGCGATGCCATTGAGCGGGTCCATCAGCAGGCCCAGCGAGCCCTCGTTGAGGGAGATCGCCATGGCATTGGACGTGAAGTCGCGGCGGCGAAGGTCCTCGAGGATGGTGGAAGGCTTGAAGACCGGTTTGCCGGGCTTGGGCCAAGTGGCACTCAGGGCAGAGCTTACTTCGACGCGCGCGCCGCCCGGGAAGTTGAAGAAGAGCGATTGCGTCGCGGCGTGTTCTCCGATCAGCGTTGCGCCGGTCTTCTGGATGTCCTTCTTGAGCTTGGTGGCGTTGCCCTGGATGACAAAATCCAGGTCGCGCACGGGTGAGCCGCTGGTGAGGTCGCGGACAGCCCCGCCGACGAGAAAGACCGTCATGGCATGAGCCCTGGCGGCATCGCGCACGTGCTGCAGAGCAGCTTGCTGTGCGGGTGTCAGGCGAGTTTGCAGGAGGTAAATGTAATCGGCCATAGTGTGGTGATTCGTTCTCCGGCAGCGCACGCGTCGTTTGACGGAGGTGCGGTAGTTGGACGTGCGGCCAATGAGCTAACCCTATGACTGTCAGCAGGTTATGCTTCTGCCGGCACATCTCGGCCCTCGTGGATTGTACAGCAAATGAGGCAAAATCTCCAGATTTTTGCACCCATTCTGCAGCGCTGTCATAGCGACGTGCGAAAATCTCAGCCGGAGCAGTTGCGGCGAAGGGCTTGAAGCGGCGATTGCGACTGAGGGCCGACCTCCCTATGCCTGCGGCGCACAAGAAAGTCGTTGTACGCCAGTTCGACGCCGAGCCGTCCTGGGGATACCTGCCGCCAGCGGGGTTTGTCAGCGGTGAGGAGATCCTCCTGCTGCTTCCCGATGGACGGACGAAATCACTTCTGCTCACTACGATCAAGCTCATTGCTTATGTGCGGGATTTCAATCTGGCGGACAGCGTGGACCCCGAGCGAATGGGACGCAGGACCTTCCAGGGACGCCCGCGGGGCGAGGGATTGTGGCTGCGAGTGGGTTTTGCGGACGACGATCAGGTCGAGGGGCTGGCGAACTTCGACATGGGGTTCATCGACATGCTGCTGGAGGATCGCGGGGTGTTGATGTCGCCGCCAGACGGCCGGGGGAACACGCAGAAGGTCTTCGTGCCGCGGGCGGCCATGCGGTCGCTGGAGCTGCTGGGGTCGATCAGTTCACCCGCGAAGCGGGCAGCGGCGGACAGGGCGAAGGCTGTGGTGGATGCGTTGCAGGCTGGGCTGTTTGAGGGCTGAGGGCCTTGCTATCCATCACGGCGACGCAGGGGCTGCCGCGCTACAATCCCCTCCATGACCTTAGGAGAGCTGGCCGAGCGGCTGGTCGCTGAATTATTGCCGGGCGTCGGCGATGATGTCGCGGCGGTGGCTGCGAAAGAGATTACGGGGCTTAGCGGCATCGAGACGGCAGGGCCGTCGGAGGTGACGTTCGTCGCCAACCCAACCTATGCCCGGCTGGCGGCGAAGACGGGAGCGGCGGCGATCATTGTGGAGCCGGAGTTCCATGAGGTGCCGGTCGCTACGCTGCGGATCAAGAACCCGTACTTTGCCTGGGCACGAGCCATTGAGCTGATGTATCCGGCGCCGGTTTATGCTCCCGGAATCCATCCGATGGCGGCGGTGGATCCGACGGCACAGTTGGGGCGGGATGTTCATCTTGGAGCGTTTGCGGTGGTTGGGGCCGGGTGCGTCGTCGGCGATGGGACGGTGATCCTGCCGCACGCGGTGCTGTATCCGGGTTCGACGGTCGGGGCTCGCTGCCTGATCCATGCGCATGCGGTGGTGCGCGAGGGCTGCCTGCTGGGCGATGAGGTTGTGCTGCAGAACGGGGTTGTGATCGGGGCGGATGGGTTTGGATTCGCCAAGGACGCGGCCGGGCGCTGGAGCAAGATTCAACAGGCGGGTCCCGCGGTGCTGGAGGACCGGGTGGAGGTGCAGGCGAACTCCTGCGTCGACCGGGCGAGCATCGGGGAGACTCGGATCGGTGCGGGAGCGAAGGTCGACAACCTCGTCCAGGTCGGGCATGGGTCAGATGTGGGGCCGGATTCCCTGCTGTGCGCGCAGGTGGGGCTGGCTGGGTCGACGATCCTGGGGAAGAACGTGATTCTTGCGGGGCAGGTGGGGGTCTCGGGCCACCTGAAGATGGGCGATGGGTCGATCGCGACCGCGCAGTCGGGCGTAGGAATGAATATCGAGCCGGGAGCCATGGTGAGCGGGTCGCCGTCGATGGACAACCGGACCTGGCTGCGAATGGTGACGTCGCTGCCGCGGCTGCCGGAGCTGATGCGGCGCGTGCGGGCGGTGGAGCAAGGATTGGCGAAGCTGACTCCAGCCCAGCCCGCAGAGACAGAGACGCAAGGAAGTGCGGAGTGAGCTTGAGAATCGAAAAGTACGTGCTGGTACTAATGGCCGCTACAGGGATGTTGGGACTCAGTGGATGCAAGTCCGCGTTCATCGCTGCGACGGTGACGAACGCCACGGGGGGCAGGATTTCGGAGATCGAAGTCGACTACCCGAGCGCGAGCTTTGGCACCAGCACGCTGGAGCCGGGCGGCGAGTATCACTATCGGTTCGAGCTGATTGGGAACGGACCGCTGAAGGTCACGTGGACGGACGCGGCGAAGAAGCCGCACAGCGCGACTGGGCCCTCGGTGACGGAGGGTGAGCGGGGCGCGGTTGCTATCAGCTTGCAACCGAACGGTACGGCGGTCTGGAAGCCCGAGCTTTCCCACTAGAGGCGGGTGAGCCGCGCGGGCTGGTTTTGCAGGCTAGTGCGTCCCTCGGATCGGTGTAGCATGCACGACGTCGTGGGAGTGGATGGCTTCGTCATGGAATGCGACGCCGGCGAGTACAAACAGAGCGATGCTGAGCAGGGTGAAGATTCCAATCAACAGGAAAAGAAGCATGACAAGCCTCACTTCTACGCGGGCTTCAGGGATGGACGTGCCGCGTTCGCGTAGTTACCAGAGCGAATTGCGATGACGGCGGTCCGACTATTTCGTCGAACGTCCGGCTGCGACATCGGCCGGATTGACGCCGCGCTGGCCTGCTCGCCGCCGCTTGCTCGCAGAGTATGCCAGACCGGCAAAGCATAGACCTATCAGCGCGAAGATAGCCAGCAAAAGAACGACGATCATGGGTTCCTCCCGTGTCTGCGCGCGTTCGGATTCCCGATGTGGCGCGTCGCGCGGTTTCCGGCCACGAGGGACTAGGATGCCCGGCAGCCAAGTGGGGGCAGCCTGCCGGCGAGGTACACTCGGGCCTGTGCGGCAAGGTTTGTTCATCACGTTTGAAGGGCTGGATGGCTCGGGCAAGACCACCCAGGTGCGGCGGCTGGCGATTGCCCTGGAAGCCGAGGGGCGGCGCGTCGTAACGCTGCGCAATCCCGGTGGGACAGCGTTGGGCGACCGGATTCGGGCGATCCTGCTGGATTCGCGGTCGGAGTCGGAGCTGGGTGCGATTACGCCGACGGCGGAGCTAGCACTGATGTTTGCGGACCGCGCGCAGTCGCTGGAGCAGATTGTGAAGCCGGCGCTGGCTGATGGCGCGATTGTGCTGTGCGATCGCTACACGGACTCGTCCGAGGCATACCAGGGCGGAGGGCGCGGATTGGGCTCGGAGCGGGTGCTGGCGATGCACCAGGCGGTCTGTGGAGGCTTTCAGCCGGACTTGACGATCCTGCTGCTGCCGCCGCTGGAGAGCTCGTTACGCCGGGCGCGACGCCGCAACGAGCGGCACATCCAGACCTCAGGGACGGATGAGAACCGGTTCGAGCGCGAGGACGATGAGTTCTACCGGAGGGTGTATGAGGCTTACCGGACGATTGCAGGGCGCGAGCCCAAGAGGGTGGTTGCGTTGACCGAGGATGCGCGCATCGAGGCGATTGCTTCCACCGTGCTCAACGTGGTGATGGACCGGCTGCGAGCTCATGAAGATGCGGGAGATATCTCTGCTCCGGATGCCGCGTCCCCGACCGCTCCATAGCATCGGATGTAGGCGACCCATGCAGGATCTTGCCAGCAGCTACGATTACATCCCTGCCCACACCGAGGGCGAGTATCGCTTCCCTCCCGGGTTGAAGCGTAGCCTGGTGCGGTACGCGCGGCGCAAGTGGGTGAACTTCGGGCAGCCGATTCCGCTGTTCGAGCACCTGCACCAAACGTTCGGTCCGATAGCGCATTACAAGTTCATGGGCACGACGATCGTGTTCGTCAACGATCCGGAGTTCGTGCAGGAGATCCTGGTCAACCAGGGGCAGGCGTTCGTGCGGGAGCGCACGATCAAGCGCATGAAGATCTTACTGGGTGAAGGGCTGATTACCTCCGACGATCCGATCCACATGCGGCAGCGCAAGCTGATTGCGCCGGCGTTTCATCGCGGAAGGATTGCGGGCTACGCCGAGGAGATCGTCAAGGCGGCGGAGATCGTTGCCGACACGTGGACGGCGGGCGAAGAGATCAATGTTGCTGACGCGATGATGCGGCTTAGTCTGCGGATTGTGGCGCGGACGCTGTTTGACAGCGAGGTGGACGACGATGTGCTGTCGGTGGCGGATGAGTCGAACACGATTATGGGGCTGTACAACTTCCTGATCGCCTTCCCGAAGCTGGAGAGGGTGCTGCACTGGCCGATTCCAGGGGTCATGCAGTTCCGGCGGGCGAAGGCGCGGCTGGATGCGATCGTGGACAAGCTGATCGCGAATCGGCGGACCTTGAGCCCGGAGCAGTTGGAGGGCAAGGGCGACCTGCTGTCGATGCTGGTGGCGGCGCATTACGAGGAAGAGGGGTTGGCGGCGAGTTCGGCCAGTGGCATGAGCGATGCGCAGGTGCGCGATGAGGTGCTGACGATCTTCCTGGCAGGCTATGAGACGGTCGCCAATGCGCTGACGTGGACCTGGTACCTGCTGAGCCAGAACCCGGAAGCTCGAGACCGGATGTACGCCGAGGTAGATGGGTTGCTGGGCAATGCGAGCGGGCGTATGAGGCCTGCGACGCTGGCGGACTATCCGCAGTTGCGCTACACGGAGATGGTGTTTGCGGAGGCCATGCGGCTGTATCCTCCGGCATGGGCGATGGGGCGGGAGTCGACCTCCCCGGTGACGCTGGGGGAGTATCGGTTGCCTCCGAAGACTCACTTCTTCATCAGCCAGTACATCCTGCATCGGTCGGAGGAGTACTGGGAGGAGCCGTTGGCGTTCCAGCCGGAGCGGCATACGCCGGAGGCCAAGGCTGCGCGGCCACGTTTCGTCTACTTCCCTTTTGGGGGCGGGCGGAGGCAGTGCATCGGCGAGAGCTTTGCATGGATGGAAGGCGTGCTGGCGCTAGCGACGATTGCGCAGCGCTGGAAGCTGGACTTTGTGCCGCGCTTTCCGGTGGAGCTCGAGGCGAAGATCACGCTACGGCCGAAGTATCCGATGGTGATGCGGCCGATTGCCCGCTGAACCATTTGGGAACGAGAACGGCCAACGGACTGGACCGTTTTGTTGCGGCGGCGCAGATTTCCGCGAAGCATGGCGCGTCCTGGGGCACAGTGAACAGAAGTCGTGGTTTGGCGCGATAAGACTTCGCAAGATAACGCGCTGGCTTCTCGGCAGACATCTGCCCAGGTGCGCCGATAGCTCTCAGAAGAGGTAACCCCGTGAACTGTATCCATTGGCCCGAGCGCTACCTGCCGGGAACGACCGACAATTTCGTCTCCAACGAAGACATTGTGAAGGGCCTTTCGGCTGCGGATGTATGGCCGATCCTGATCAATGCGTCCCTGTGGCCGGCATATTACCCGCAAGTCTCCGACGTGTCGGTTCCTGGCAAAAAGCTAGGCGCGGGGATGAAGTTTTCCTTCAGCACGTTTGGCTTTCAGTTAGAGGCTGAGGTCGCCGAGTTCGTTCCGCCGACACCCGGTCAAGCGGCGCGGATGAGCTTCCGTGGCCAGATTGAGGACGATGAGAACGGGACCATCGATCTGCTGCATTGCTGGCTGCTCGAGGACCTTCCCGGCGACCGGGTTCGGATTCTCACGCAAGCGTCGATGATTGGGAAGATCGCAGCGGATATGGCGAGACGCCGCCCGAACCCCATGTTGAATGCCGACCAGATGTGGCTCGACGGGCTGATCACGTCGGCAAAAGTGGTTCGCGCTCACGCGCAATAAGGCACGGCAGGATTATTCGCGGACCGGCGATTTCCGGGCTGAATGCGACACTGGATCTATGCCCTTTACGCCCGCTCACGCGGCAGCAGCCATCCCGTTTCGCAGGACGCGCCTTCCCGTGGCCGCAATTACGATCGGTTGCCTTGCGCCAGACCTCTTGTACTTCCTGAGGCTGGCGCCGCATGGGCGCTTTGGGCACACATTGGCGGGAGTCTTTGTCCTTGACCTCCCGCTTGCGCTGGGGCTGTTCTGGATTTGGGGAGCATATCTCCGGCCCGCTGCGCTTGCGGTGGTGGTTTCGGAAGAGACGGCCCTGAACGCGTTGGCGAAGCGCCGTTGGAGTGCGCCGTTCGCGCTGCTCGTTGTGGTTGGCATCCTGTTGGGCGTGGCCTCGCACCTCCTATGGGACGCGTTCACGCATCGCGGATTCTGGCCGTATCACCATATCGCTCTCTTGAGGCGGGCCTTCTTCTTCCCGGGGCATAGGCACCACCTGCGCGGCTATGAGGTGATGCAGTTGTTTAGCTCCGTTGCGGGGCTGGGGATCGTCGGAATCTGGCTGTGGAGCTACTGGAACGAGCCTTCGCATGGAGCCCGGTTTCACCTTCCCCTGGTATGGCGGTGGCGGCTCGTGACGGCTGTCCTGTTCGCTGTCGTCGTGGCTGTGGTCCGGGGCCTGTGGGGAACACGCGGCATCCCCTGGTCCGTCGCGACCTCCTTGTTCATCACAGAGTTTCTGATCACATCCCTCGACGTGCTGTTCCTGGTGTGGCTCGCGGCGTCGATGGTGGTGATACACCGGATGACGAGAGTGCGATACCGGGATCTCGTCGATGCGTGATGTGACGGCGTGATATGACGGAAGGGCATGCATGGTCCTGATCCGAAGAACCCGCACCCGATGGCCGGCTTTCCACAGGTCTGCTTCGTCCGCAACACGGTGAAGAGCCCGAACATCCTCGTCGGCGAGTACACGTACTACGATGACCCGGAAGACTCCGAGAACTTCGAACGCAATGTCCTGTACCACTTCCCTTTCCTCGGCGATCGGCTGGTGATTGGGCGATTCTGCGCGATTGGGCGGGGCGTGAAATTTATCATGAACGGCGCAAACCACAAGCTCATGGGGATCTCGACGTATCCGTTCTTCGTCTTCGGGAATGGGTGGGAAGCGGCCGCTCCTGAGCCGGGAGAGCTTCCGTACAAGGGGGATACGGTGATCGGAAACGATGTGTGGTTAGGGTATGAGGCGCTGATTATGCCGGGCGTGACGATTGGGAACGGCGCGGTGATTGCGGCGCGGTCGGTGGTGATTGCGAATGTGCCGGCCTATGCAGTGGTTGGTGGAAATCCGGCGAAGGTGATTCGTCGGAGATTCGATGAGGAGACCGTCGCCCGGTTGGAAGAGATCGCGTGGTGGGACTGGCCGGTGGAGCGTATCTCGGCGAACGTGGCGAAGATTGTGGCAGGGGATGTGGAGGCACTGGCTGAGGCGTTTCACACCGACCGGGGCGATAAGCTGGGATAGCCATGCCTCTTCCGCGCACGTTCGACGATTTTCATGCCAACCATGCTGTGCTCGACAACCTGCGGGCGGCGATTGCTTCGGGGCGGTTGCCGCACTCGATGATCTTGCTGGGACCCCGAGGGGTGGGCAAGTACACGTTGGCGGTGATGCTGACGATGGCGCTGGAGTGCGAGCGGCAGCCTCGCGAGGTTTCCGGGCGAGGGCTGCCAGAGGGGGAGACGCGCGAGCTGGCGAGGTTCTGCGGGGAGTGCCGGAACTGCACGCGGATCGCGGAGTGTGCGGACCTGAGCGCGCGGGTGGAAGAGGCGATCGCTACGCGCGAGGAGATGAAGTCCGAGACGGACAAGCGGGAGACGCGGGTGCTGGTGCAGACGCATCCGGATGTGCTGATCGTGCCGCCCGATCCTCCGCAGCTGATGATCAAGCTGGGGCAGATTCGAACTGTGATCCAGAGGTCGCATTATGAGCCGACGGAGGCTCCGCGACGAGTGTTTGTGTTTACTTCGGCGGCGTTCATGAAGGAGGCGGCGAACTCGCTGCTGAAGCTGCTGGAGGAGCCGCCGAACCAGGTTCACCTGATCCTACTGGCGGAGAACCTGGGCGAGCTATTGCCGACGATCCGGTCGCGGTGCGCAGTGGCGCACCTGGGAGCGATGTCGGTGGAGGAGATTACGGCGCTGCTGGCGGAGCATCGGCGGGAGCTGAAGGGCGCGGAGCGGGAGCTGGTGGCACGGCTGAGTGAGGGAGCTCCGGGGCGGGCGCTTGCGTTCGATCTCGCGACCTATGCGGCAGCGCGCAACGACGCGCTGACCATCTTGCAGACGGCGGAGCGGTCCGGTGGGATGCAGGATCACTCCGTGCTGTTCAAGATGACGGAGAGCTACCGCGCGGGCGCGGAGGGCCAGGAGAAGACGACTGCCCTGTTGCGGGCGCTGTCGTCGGTGCTGGAGGACCTGCTGCTGCTGAATGCTGGCGTACCGGACCGTATCCGCAACGTAGATAAGCGAGCCGAGCTGGAACGGATGGCCGCAGGGTTCGACTACCCGTGGATTGAGGCCGCGGTGCGGGCGATGGACCAGGTGCAGAGCGGGATGCGACGCAATCTGCTGCGATCCCTGAGCCTGGATGCGATGGCGGTGGGGCTTGAGAGCGTCCGGTAAGCCAGTTTCGACAGGATGCCCCTAGAAACGATCTGTGTCACGATTAATAGATGGTTTCGATGGCGGGACTGTGGGAATCCCGGATATCGCCACCACAGATTTCTGCATCCTACGGCCAGCACTCATTTCATGCGGAGATACCAGAAGGCTTGCGGGCCGGAACTTCGCCTGCCGGTAGTAGCTTTTTGTTTCAAGGGAGAACGACCGTTGACCGACGACAAACGCAGCAGCCGACGCGATGACACGTTCAACGGAACGCGGAAGCTGATCAGGCCGCGCCTTCCGCTGGGCAGCCTGCGGCACGACCCCTCGCACGGTGAAGATCCTCTGACGCACGCGAACGCGCAGGAATCGCTCTCGTCGCCCGAGAGCACGCATGCGGAGGCGTTTTATTTTCAGAAGCAGATCCAGCAGCAGACGGAGATGACGGTGGTGCTGGACGATGGCGAAGAGCTGCACGGGATCATCGAGTGGTTCGACCGGTTTGTGGTGAAGCTGCGCACGGGCAAGAGCCGGGTGTTGATCTATAAGTCGAGCATCAAGTATCTCTTCAAGGCCTCCGAAGCGCAGCCGCGCATCAGTGTGATGAAGTAGAGGTACACGCCGCGGCGGGATCCAATTGCTCGCGGCCCAGGTCTGATTTGCCCGAAACCCTCCATCTTTATGCCGATCAGGCGGACGATCTCGCCCGCGCCGCAGCGTTGCTGCGCTCGGGTGGGCTAGTCGCGTTTGCCACCGAGACGGTGTACGGTCTGGGAGCCAATGCCCTGCTACCGGAGGCGGTAGCGGGAATCTTTGCGGCGAAGGGGCGACCGGCATGGGACCCGGTGATCGTGCATCTGGCTTCGCTGCAACAACTTGAGGTGGTGGCGCAGGTCCCTGTGGAGTTGCAGGCAAGGGTTGCCGCACTGGCAGCGGCATTCTGGCCCGGACCGCTGACGCTGCTGCTGCCCCGGTCTGCGGCCATTGGAGATGCGGTGACTGCGGGCCGGCCGTTGGTGGGAGTGCGGATGCCGGCGCATCCTGCGGCACTGGCGCTGTTGGCTGCGGCGGAGGTTCCGGTCGCGGCACCAAGCGCGAATCGCTTTGGGCACACCAGCCCGACGACCGCGGAGCATGTGCTGGCTGATCTCGAGGGCCGTATTGATGCGGTGCTGGATGCCGGGCCGAGCGCGATTGGCCTGGAGTCCACGGTGCTCGATCCGACGCAGACGCCGATGGTGCTCTACCGGCCGGGAGCTGTGTCTGCGGAGGAGCTAACAGAGGTGACGGGGATTGCGGTGGAGGTTTATGTTCCCCCTGCAACCTCCTCGAGCGATGAGCCTTCGTCGCTGCCCTCACCGGGAGTGGGGATTCGACACTATGCTCCACGGGCGCGAGTGGTTCTCGTCGCTCCGGATGAGGAGGATCTTACGCATTCGCTGCTGGAGGCTGTTGTAGCTGAACAGCAGGCTGGCGGTCTCGTCGGGATGCTCGTTCCGGATGGCTGGGCGATTCCGCCTGGATCGCCATTTTTTGCCTGGGGAGATTGGGCTGACCCGCAACAGCTGGCGGCGGGATTATTTGCCGGCCTTCGAGAGCTCGACGATCGCGGGGTCGATGTCATCGTCGCCCCCATGCCGCGGGAGGGTGGTTTCTATGACGCCATTCGCGACCGGCTGGCCAAGGCGGCGCGGACGAGGTAGCGGGGCCGCGCGTCCGGGTGGCCATCCAGATTGCCTTGCTACGCTGCCAAAATGGAGCCTATCCACTGAAAGTGTGCCCCGTTTTCCACGGCAGGCTCTTTTCCGCAGGCCTATACTCCCCCCATGCAGGCGGCCGAGATCGAGTTGAAGTTTTCCGTCGAGGATCCGGTCTCCTTCCGATTCTCGGCCTTACGCGCTGGATTCCAGCTGGTCACGGAACGGACGCTCGAGACGAATATTCTCTACGACACGCCCGACCGCCAGCTCCGCGTGAAGAAACAGATCCTGCGGCTGCGGGACTATAACGGCCACCACGTAATGACGCACAAGCGTACGGCTGCGCCTAGCGAGCTGGATGCTCGATTCAAGACGCGGGTGGAGACCGAGACGGTGGTCGACGACGGCGACGCGATGGCAGAGGTGTTTACCCAGCTCGGGTATGGGCCGGTGTTCCGCTACGAGAAGTTCCGGACGGAGTTTGCGCTGGATGCAGGACACCTGGTGCTGGACGAGACGCCGATCGGCGTGTGGGCCGAGCTGGAGGGTGCGCCGGAATGGATCGACGCCATGCTGGAGCAGCTGCAGGTGGATCGCGAGCGGTGCTCGACGGATAGCTATGGCAAGCTGTTCGAGCGTTGGAAGGACGAGACGGGCAGCGACGCGGAGAACCTGACGTTCGATGAAGTTCATGCGGTGGCGCTGGCGCACTGACCGGAGTTAATGAGCAAACAGAAAGGCCCACCTGATTGGCGGGCCTTTCGCGTTTCGGGATTCGGCTAGAAGATCTGGAAGTTTACTTCGACGTACAAGTCCACCTTCACAGGTTTGCCATTCTGCATGGCAGGCTTGAACTTGTATTGGCGGACGGCCTCGACGGCTTTCTCATCCAGACCCATCCCCACGCCGCGAACCACCTTGACGTGGCTGGGATTTCCCTGCTCGTCCACGATGAGGTAGACCTGCACGTTGCCGGAGAATTTGGCCTTGCGAGCCTCTTCGGAGAACTCCGGCTCCACGGAGAAGGTGAGTTGCGGGGCCTTGACCGTGCCGCCGATGTGCATGACACCGCCGCCGGTGTTGCCGCCTGATCCCGGTCCGATGCCGGCGCCGTTGCCGGAACCGATGCCCGTCCCCGTGCCATTGCCCAGCGACGCCCCTTTGAGGTTGGAGTTCGGCATGCCCAGGTTCGGCATGTCGTTGTTGGCCATCTTGAGGTCTTTCTGCATGATGACCGTGGGCTCGATCTGGATCTTGGCAGCCTGGGTGGGGGGGGCCTTGGGCGGGACGATCTGTTCCTGCGCAAATTTGGGCAGGCGGCCCTGGGTGACCGGACCAACGTCATGCTGACCACCGCCGCCGCCGATGCGGTCGGCTCGTGGGAGCACGGGAGGCGGCGGAGGAAGGGTGAGGGAAACGACTTCCTTCTTCTCCGGAGCGACGGTCTCGACGACCTTCTTGCCAACGACGAAGAGGATCGCCAGGGCGATGGCGATATGGATGCCGGCGGCGATTGCCGTGGAGACGGGGTCGCGCTTGGTCGCCATGGGGTCGGCGACCGCGATGGGGGTGGACTCGAGCACGAGCGGAGGAAGCTTGGGCGCAAAGAAGATGTCGCGGACGTTTTCGATCAGCGACTGAAAGACGCCTGGCTCTTTGATCTCGCCGGCGAGGTGTGGCGCCTCGGCCTGTGCATGCAGGGTTTCCTGCTGCGGATTGTCGGGAGGAGAGATGGTTTCAAGGGGCATAGTGTGCGGCTTGGGGAGCGACGGGCTCGGGGGAGGTTCCTTTCCGCTAACGGAGCTGCAGCGCTCTGAGCTTTTCTGCTGGCTTCCAGACAGTGGGGGCCGCTCTTGAACATCCGAGGTTATTGTACAAATCTTTGGCCTCGTGATGCTGTACGTGATTAGACGCAGGAAGTTCAGTGGAAGTTTTTAAGGTGCCACTCTGGGTTCCGCCCGTTCGAAAAGCCTGCTGCCGGGGATGCGGTGCGCAACCGGTTTCGGGCCGCTTCCCGACTACAATAAGGGTTTGGCTGCCCGGCGGCAGCGTTCCACCGTGGAGCCACGCCGGGTTATGCCTGACCTGCAGGAGACGAAACGAGCAAGCGGATGGCAGACGGCGAGAAGAACAAGGGTCTGAAGGGAACATTGAACCTGCCGCGGACGGATTTCGCCATGAAGGCGAATCTTCCGCAGAACGAGCCCGCGCGGCTGGAGGGCTGGGAGAATACCGGCCTGTACGACAAGATTCGCGGGCTGTACGCCGAGGGAGCGTCCCGTGCCGGCGCGCCAAAGTACATTCTGCACGACGGCCCTCCATATGCGAACGGAGCGATCCATCTGGGCCACGCACTGAACAAGTGCATCAAGGACTTCGTGGTGAAGACGAAGACCATGGCCGGGTTCGATTCGCCATACGTCCCGGGCTGGGACTGCCATGGGCTGCCGATCGAGATCAAGGTAGACGAGCAGTTGGGCGGCAAGAAGCTGGAGATGGACCCGGTGGAGGTCCGCAAGGCGTGCCGCGAGTACGCGGCGAAGTACGTGGACCTGCAGCGCTCTCAGTTCAAGCGGCTGGGGGTGTTCGGGCGCTGGGACAAGCCGTACCAGACGATGGACTTCGGCTACGAGGCGAAGATCCTCGAAGCGTTTTACGGGTTTTACGAGAAGGGCTTCGTCTACAAGGGGCTGAAGCCGGTGTACTGGTGCACGCATGACCGCACGGCACTGGCCGAGGCGGAGGTGGAGTACGAGCAGCACACCTCGCCGAGCGTGTATGTGCGGTACAAGATGACTAGCCCCTCACCAAAGGCCAGCCACGCCATCGCATCCAAGCCTGTCGACCTTAGCGGTCCGACGTACGCGATTATCTGGACGACGACCCCTTGGACGTTGCCAGCTTCAATGGCAATTGCGTTCAATCCGGAGATCGAATACGCCCTGGTGCGACCTGCGGACGGTGCCACCTACATTGTCGCGTTGCCTCTATTAGGGCAGACGGCAATTGCCTGTAATCTGGGCCCCTTCGAGATCGTTGGCTACCTAGGCGGCGATCAACTGGAGTACGCAACCTTCCAGCATCCGTTCCTGGATCGTTCGATCCTGGGCGTCAACGCGGACTACGTCACCACCGAGCAGGGTACGGGTGCGGTGCATACGGCTCCCTCGCATGGCCCGGATGACTTTGCGACCGGCGTGAAGTATGGCCTGCCGCTGGTGTGCAACGTCGATCCGCAGGGCAAGCTACGCAACTACGATGGCATGCCGTTCGACGGGATGTTCGTGCAGAAGGCGAACTCGGTCATCATCGAGCTGGTGAAGGAGCGCGGCGCTCTGATGGGCCGCCACGACCTGGTGCACTCGTATCCGCACTGCTGGCGGTGCCACAAGCCGCTGATCTTCCGCGCGACGGAGCAGTGGTTTATCTCGATGGAGACGCCGGTGCTGTCGTCCAAGGAGACGGTGCAGACGACGTTCCGCCAACGCGCGTTGGATGAGATCGCGCGCGTGGTGTGGGACCCGGCGTGGGGGCAGGAGCGCATCAGCAACATGATTGCGACACGCCCGGACTGGTGCATCTCACGGCAAAGGATCTGGGGTGTGCCGATCGCGGTGTTCCTGTGCGAGAAGTGCCATGAGCCGCTGAACGATGAGGCGATCAATAAGTCCATCGTGGAGCTGTTTGCGAAGGATGGCGCGGATGCCTGGTACGTGAAGGATGTTGGCGAGCTGCTGCCTGCGGGCACGGCGTGCAAGAGCTGCGGAGCTTGCGCCGGAGATGCGGGCATGCCGTTCCGCAAGGAGATGGACATCCTTGACGTGTGGTTCGAGTCGGGGGCGAGCTGGCATGCGGTGCTCGAGGTAGAGCCGGAGCTGAAGTTCCCTGCTGACTTCTACGTTGAGGGCGGAGATCAGCATCGCGGCTGGTTCCACTCCTCGCTGCTGTGCGCTGTTGGGATGCGCGATGCCGCACCGTACAAGATTGTCGCGACCTGTGGCTGGACGCTGGATGAGCAGGGGCGGGCGTTCTCGAAGTCGCTGGGCAACGGTGTCGATCCGGTCGATATCGCGAAGCGGCTCGGCGGCGAGATCATAAGGTTATGGGTGGCCTCCGTCGATTTCCGCGAGGACGTGGCCGCCAGCGAGAACCTGATGCAACGCGTGAGTGACAACTATCGCAAGCTGCGCAATACGCTGCGGTTTCTGCTGTCGAACTTCGCCGATTTCGATCCAGCGAAGCATGCTGTGCCGTTTGCGCTGATGCAGCCGCTCGATCAGTACATCCTGGCGCGTACGGCGGAGCTGGATGCGGCGATTCGCAAGGCATACGACGAGTTTGAGTTTCATCGCGCGTACCAGGCGCTGAACGAGTTCACGAACACGGACCTGAGTGCGCTGTATCTCGACGTGGTGAAGGACCGGCTATATACGTACGCTCCGGATAGTGCAGGACGGCGCAGCGCGCAGACGGCGATGTGGCGGATCGCGGAGGCCATGACACGGCTGATCGCGCCGATCCTGAGCTTTACCGCGGATGAAGTGTGGCAGCACCTGCCAAAGGTCGAAGGGCGAGCGGAGAGTGTGCACCTTGCCCTGTTCCCTGCCATCGACGAGATCGTGCCGGGATCGGTGGAGAGGCTCGAGAAGGACTGGGAGCAGTTGCTCGGCGTGCGTGAGCTGGTGAATCTCGAGCTCGAGTCTTTGCGCAACGCGAAGGCCATCGGCAAGGGACTGGATGCGGCGGTGACGGTGATCGTGACTGAGGGCTCGCCGGAGCAGGATGTGCTGGTGAAGTATGAGTCCGCGCTGGCGGAGTTCTTCAATGTCTCGCAGGCAAGTGTGCAGGCGGTGGGAGCGACGAAGGATGCGGCAGCGGTGATCATCGAAGCGAAGGTTGCCGAGGGCGTTAAGTGCGAGCGCTGCTGGCGCGTGGTGCCGGATGTTGGCATCGATTCCCGGTGGTCCACCGTGTGCGGGCGATGCGCTGAGGCGCTGGATGCAGTTGGTTTTGCAGCGACGAACGGGGGCGCGGCCTAATGTCTTCGACCTCGACCCTGCGGCGCGATGCGCGTCCGCTGCTCTTCGTTCTCTCAGCGCTGGTGATTGTGCTGGACCGGATCTCGAAGCTCTGGGTGGTGAAGCATATCCAACCAGGGCGCGCGATTGTGGTGATCCCGCGCGTCTTCCGGATCACGCATGTGCTCAATACGGGCGCGGCGTTTTCGATGTTCGACGAAGCGAAGAACCCCGAGACGGTGCGCTTCATGCTCATTGGCTTCTCGCTGATCGCTGCGCTGGTCGTCGTGGGCCTGCTGTGGAAGCTGGGGCGCACGATCAACGGCACTGCGATTGCACTGGCGCTGATTCTTGGTGGCGCCATCGGGAATCTCTATGACCGGTGGAAGCTGCAACACGTCGTGGACTTCCTCGAGGTGCACATTTACCACTACCACTGGCCGGACTTCAACGTGGCGGACTCGGCGATTGTTGTCGGGGCGTGTCTGCTGCTGATCGAGATGCTGCGGCCACAGAAGAACTAGGGCCAAGGGCTCAGGGCCAAGGGTTCAGAGAGCAAAGAACAGACAATATTGAACGACAAGATCACAATTCGGGGAGCACGGACACATAACCTCAAGGGCATCGATGTGGACATTCCGCATGGTGCGCTGACGGTGGTGAGTGGGGTTTCGGGCTCGGGCAAGAGTTCGCTGGCTTTCGACACGGTGTATGCCGAGGGGCAGCGGCGGTATGTTGAGTCGCTGTCAGCGTATGCGCGGCAGTTTTTGGAGCGCATCGAGAAGCCGGATGTGGACTTCATGGATGGGCTGGCGCCAGCGATTGCGATCAAGCAGAAGAACCAGACGCGCAATCCTCGCTCGACTGTGGCGACGGCGACTGAGATCTACGACTACATGCGCCTGCTGTATGCGCGTTGCGGCACGGTGACGTGCCTGCACTGCGGCGGCATCGTGCGGCGCGACACGGTGGATGAGATCGTGACGCGGGTGCTAACGCAGCCTGAGGGCACGCGGGTGTATGCGCTCTTCCCTATCTTCCGTCGCGAGGTGAAGCTGGAGTCTCTGAATGGTGTGGCTGCGCCGGAAGGGTTGGAGACGGAAGGCGAAGAGCCTGCTCCGAAGAAGCGGGCCACGAAGAGCGTTGCAGCGAAGAAGGCCGCCAAGGTTGTGAAGGGCGCGAAGAGCGAGGCTGATCCGCTGACCGATGCGTTGCGGGATCGGCTGGGCGAGCTGCGGCGGCGCGGATTCAACCGGCTTTGGCAGCTTGAGTCGGGTGCGGACCCGCGTGGGAAGATTGTGGAGTTCTCGACGCCGGAGTCGCTGCTGGAGTTGGACTTTGTGGCGGCCGAGGGCGATAACCCGGAGCGGCCGATCTTTGTTCTGATCGATCGACTTGCGCTCTCGGCCGAGATCCGCTCGAGGCTTGTGGATGCGATCGAGACGGGCTATCGCGAATCGGGAGAGATTGTATTTCGCACGATGCCGCGCGAGGACACGGAAGAGCCGAGGGTGTTGAGGTTCTCGTCGGCGTTCACGTGCGTGGATTGCCATAGGGCGTACCGCGAGCCAGAGCCACAGCTGTTTAGTTTCAACAACCCTTATGGAGCTTGCCCACGCTGTCAGGGTTTTGGGAACACCATCGACTTCGATCCGGGGCTGATTGTTCCTGACAAGTCAAAGACGCTCGATGAGGGCGCGATCGATCCGTGGACGAAGACCAAGTACCGCGCCTGGCATGGCGAGATGAAGCGTTCGGCGAAGGCCGCTGGGATTTCTATCGATGTGCCGTGGTTCGACCTGACGCAGGCGCAGCGGGACTTCCTGTGGGACGGTGGCCGTGGTTGGGCCGGCGTGCGTGGCTTCTTCGCGGAGTTGGAGCGCAAGAAGTACAAGTTGCATGTGCGGGTGTTCCTCTCGAAGTATCGCGGCTATGCCACGTGCTCGGACTGCAAGGGCCAGCGGCTGCGAGCAGAGGCTCGCGCTGTGGTGATGGCAGACTATGTGTCGGGTGGGACGAAGAATATCTGCGAGGCTTCGTCGCTGACGATTACCGAGGCGAAGAACTTCTTCAATGCCCTGCAGCTATCGCCTTCGCAAGAGGAGATTGCGGGCAAGATTCTCGAAGAGGTGCGGCAGCGGATCGGATTCCTGGAGCAGGTAGGGCTCGAGTACCTGACGCTGGATCGGTTGAGCTCGACGCTGAGCGGCGGTGAGTCGCAGCGCATCCAGCTGGCGAGTTCGCTGGGCTCGCGGCTGGTGGGTGCGTTATATGTGCTCGATGAGCCGTCGATCGGGCTGCACACGCGGGATACAGCGAAGCTGATCCACATCCTTGAAGACCTGCGCGACCTGGGCAATACGATCATCGTGGTCGAACATGATCCCGATGTGATCCGCGCAGCTGACTATATGTTGGATCTGGGGCCGGGAGCGGGTGAGCTGGGTGGCAAGTTGCTGGCCGCGGGGACGGTCGATGAGATCAAGAAGAGCGACGCTTCCATCACGGGGCGTTACCTCAGCGGGCGCACGCAGATCGCGGTGCCGAAGCATCGGCGCGAGCCGGGCCGTGAGACGTTGATCCTGCGGGGTGCGCGGGAGCATAACCTGCGCGGGGTGGATATTGAGATTCCGCTGGGCATGCTGGTCTGCGTTACTGGCGTATCGGGCTCGGGTAAGTCGACGCTGGTGCACCAGGTGCTATATCGCGCGCTGGCACAGTCGCTGGGACAAGGCGAAGAGGGCCAGAAGGATCTTCCGGCGCATCTGTTCCGCGAGCTTACGGGTACGCAGTTTCTCAACGATGTGATCCTGGTCGACCAGTCGCCGATTGGGCGCACGCCGCGATCAAATCCGGTGACGTACATCAAGGCCTTCGACGCGATTCGCGAGTTGTTCGCGTCGCAACCGGATGCCAAGCGCAAGAGCCTGACGGCGGGGAGTTTCAGCTTCAACGTGCCGGGTGGGCGATGCAACGTCTGCGAGGGCGATGGCACGGTGACGGTGGAGATGCAGTTCCTTGCCGACGTGGAGCTGCCGTGCGAGGAGTGCAACGGCACACGCTATAAGGCGGCGATCCTCGAGGTGAAGTACAAGGGCAAGAACATCCACGATGTGCTGGGCATGACGGTGCGCGAGGCTCTGACGTACTTTGCCGGGCACCCGAAGATCGTGGACAAGCTGGCCGTGCTGGACGAGGTGGGGCTGGGCTATGTGCGGCTGGGCCAGTCGGCGACGACGCTTTCGGGCGGCGAGGCGCAGCGCGTGAAGCTGGCGACTCATCTTGCCAATGCGCGCAGTGGAGCTTCGGGTGGTGCGGTGGGCGTGCGCGGCGAGGCCAAGCGGGCGGCGAGCCGGGTGCTGTACATCCTTGACGAGCCGACTACCGGTCTGCACTTCGAGGACGTAGCGAAGCTGCTGGCGGCATTCCGGAAGCTGATCGATGGCGGCGGTTCCCTGCTGGTGATCGAGCACAACCTGGATGTGATCAAGTGCGCGGACTGGGTGATCGACATGGGTCCGGAGGGTGGATCGGGCGGCGGCACGGTGGTCGCGACGGGCACGCCCGAAGACATTGTGAAGGTGAAGGAGTCTCACACTGGGTACTGGCTGGCGCCGGTGCTGAAGGGCGAGATCTCGCCGCGGGCTGCGATCAAGCAGGAGCGCGCGGCGAAAGAGCAAGAGGTAGCGTAGTGGGTCGGTTGGCAATGAGGTCGGGGTTGGGCGCGGCGTTCGTCTTCTTCGCGGGTGCGGTTTTCTCGGTAGCGCAGGCTCCTCCTCCGGGAGCACACCGGGCAGATGAGGTGCGTGAGGACCCGACGACGCAGACGTTACGTGAAGCTGAGGCCGCGCTTGAGAAGGGTGACTTCAAGACCGCCGAAGGCAAGCTGCAGGAGCTCGCCGCCAAGCAGCCCAACGACTCGCAGGTGCTGTACGACCTGGGCTATGCGCAGGAATCGAACGACGAGCGGGATGCGGCGGCGAAGTCTTACGCGGCTGCGGTGGCTGCCGATGGCGGGCTGGCGCAGCCGAGGCTGGCGCTGGGTCTGCTCGAGGCGCGTGTGGGCAAGGCAGACGAGGCTCGGAGCCAGCTGACGGTGGTCGCCGGAATGAAGACCGCTGCCCCGGATCTTCGTGGGCGCGCGCTTAGGGCGCTGGCGCGGCTGGATGCTTCGACCGATCCCGCTGCGGCCTCGGATGAGTTGCTGACGGCGGTGCGGCTGACGGGAGAGCTGTCAGGAGACTCCGCGCTGACGGCCGAGCTGGCCGAGCGCTCGGGAGATCCCACGGACTCGGAAACGGCCTATCGGCGGACGTTGGCGGTCAATCCAGCCGACGTGGATGCGACTGCGGGGCTGGCGCATGTGCTGGTGAAGCTGGGCCGCAACGCCGATGCGGAAGCGGTGCTGAAGCCTGCGCTGGAGAAGCACGCGGACGACCCGCGGCTGGTGGCGCAGATGGCTTCCGTGCTGGCGGCAGAAGGCAAGACCGCTGAGGCGATCCCGCTGGTCGAGGGATTGCGGGAGCGGTCGCCGGAGTTTGCGGCGGATCCCGCAATGACGCGGATGCTGGCGCAGCTGTACGGGCTGGCCGGCGACAATGCGAAGGCGGAGCCTCTGTACCGGCAGCTGGTGGCGGCGAACCCGGGCGAACCCGCGCTCAAAGATGCGCTGGGAGGGCTGCTGGTGAAGGAGCAGAAGTACGCCGAAGCGCAGCAGGTGCTGGCTCGCGCGGTGGCGCAGCGGGCCGGGTTCCAGAATGATACGGATTGGGGAGAAGCTGCAGGACATTTGGCGTTCGCCGCCTCCAGGAACAGCGATCCTAAGACCACGTTGCAGGCCTTGTCTGCGCGTGCTACAGTGCTTGCCGAATCGCCAGCTTCGTTATTCCTCGAGGCAACCGCGTACGATACGTTGCATCAGTACCAGCAAGCGGCGAAAGCATATCGGGCCTTTCTGGCGATGGCGAACGGCAAATTCCCCGACGAGGAGTTTGAGGCGCGTCATCGGCTGGTAGCACTGAAGTCGACGAAGTAGGAAATCGGCTCCGTCGTCACCAACAAGGCGTCACCCCGGGAGGTGCGCTATGGTCGATCGGCAGTTTGTGGGAATCTCACCTCGGGCCAGTTCGTGGGCAGGACTGGGACTTGCTTTGGGCCTCTTTGTAGCGGGCGCGCCCTGTGCGCTGGCGGCCTCCGCACCGGATGAGGCGATGCTGGACGCACCGGCGCTGGCGCTGCTCGAGCAGCGGGCTGATGAAGCCAAACCCCAGGAACAATGCTTCCTTTACACCGAGGTGCTGCACGGCCTTACCGAGGCCGCGGGCAGAGCCATGGCTGCGGGAGATGAAGAGAAGGTCGCAGCGACGATGGGGCGGATCGATCGCGTGATGCATAAGATCGACGCGGCTTCCGCGGGCAACGCGAGGCGGCTGAAGAACGCCGAGAAGCTGATGGAACATACGCAGCAAAGGCTCTCGGACATGGCGCGCGCAGCCACGGCCGAAGAACGGGACGCCGTCCAGGCTTCGCTGACGCAGCTCGACAAACTGCACGCGACGATGCTGCGGCTGGTGTTCTCGCGGTGAAGCGGTTTGCTCGAGGGCTGGCGATGCTGCTTGCCGGCGTTGTGCTGGCTGGCTGTGTGGCGGGTCTGCGGGCACAGGCTACGGAGGGTGTGCTCAGCGAGAAGGAGGTCGACTCGCTGCGGGATTCGGCCTACGAGCCGCTGTCGCGCATTGCGGCGTATGTCAAGATCCTCGATGACCGGCAGCGGTGGATCGACGAGTTGCTGCATGGACGCCAGCATGTTTCCACGGCTGAGGATCTCCATGATGCGATGGACCAGTTTGGACAGATTGCCGACGAGCTGAATGACAACCTCGATCAGTACGGGCAGAAGCACCGCGATGTTCGCAAGGAGTTGCCCAAGCTGGTGGAAGCGACGGAGCGGTGGGCGAGTTCTCTGCGGGCAGCAGTGGACGACGAGCACTACAACGTGGTGCGGCGCATCGCGCTGGACGCGGTGAAGGACACGCGGCAGATTGCCGACCAGATGAAGACCGAACAGGAGGCGTACTTCAAGGCGCATCCTGATGCGGAAAAGGCCGAAAAGGCGAAGCGGGGCGATCCGCATGCGCCGATGGCGGGTCGTGAGCCATAGTTCGCAATGGGTTTCATCGCGTGAACGGGGTACAGGATGCGCGGGGGCCCAGCGTGTTAACCTCGAAAGAGCGTGCCGACCGTACTTCCCCCCGTCTCTGAAGCTGTGTATGCGATCTTCGCGGAGGCGTATCGCGATCTCCGCCCTCGGGCTCCGATGCCGCCAATGGAGATCAAGTTCCGCCGCTTCACGAGCCTGAACACCACGATCCGTCTACGTGAAGGCCAGCTGATCGTGCGGCTGTCGGACCTGCTGGAGCACGCGCCCGAGACGATCCACCAGGCCATTGCACACATTCTTCTGGCGAAGCTCTACCGCAAACCAATTGCCCCGTATCTCGCCGACCGCTACCGCCGCTACACGCAGTCCGAGCCGGTGGCGAAGCAGGCGGAACGCATTCGGCAGGATCGTGGGCGGAAGCGCATTACGACGGCGAAGGGGCGCGTGTATGACCTCGACGAGGTCTTCGAAGCGGTGAACAAGCGCTTCTTCCATGGCCTGCTGGGACGGCCAACGCTGACCTGGAGCGAGCACGTGGCGCGGCGGATGCTAGGCCACTATGACGCGGCGCACAACACGATCGTCGTGAGCAAGGTGTTTGATAAGCCGGGGACGCCGCGGTATGCCATCGAATACCTGCTGTACCACGAGATGCTGCACCTGAAGCATCCGGTGCGGGTGCGCGCGGGACGGCGGTGCGTGCACTCGCGCGAGTTCCAGGCCGAGGAGAGGTTGTTCCCGGAGCTGGCGTTGGCGCGGGAGTATTTGAAGCGGCTATAAGTCAGGATCTCGCGGCGACGCTGAGATCCTGCAAATCCACATCTCTTCGAGATATGGGGCACCCGTTTCCTTTCGCGCTAAGCTGTCGCTTCCCTTGCCTCTGGAGGCAAAGGTACTGGCTCGATGGCAAGGTTCTTTCGCGAAGCCACGGCAAGGGCGATGCCGAAGAGCACGCTGCCCAGTGAGGCTACCTGCGCATTCGACATCGTATGGTGGAAGTAGAGCCTGGGGTTGACGCGGACGAACTCTACGAGGAAGCGCCCTACGCCGGCGAGGGCGAGGTAGAGGCCGGTCATCCAGCCTAGGGGGCGAGCCTTCGCGGCGAGCGTCCAGAGCAGCCAGAAGAGCAGCAAGCCGAAGAGGAGCTCGTAGATGGGCGTGGGCTGTACGGCGGCTGTGGGCGGCGTGGGGACGACGAGGGCGCGGTGGTACTGGTCCGGGCCAGTCATCATGTGCACGCCCCACGGGAGCGTGGTGTTGACGCCGTAGTCGCCGTCGCCCGAGGTGAGGCAACCGATGCGGCCGATGCCGTAGCCGAGTGCCGCCGCGGGGGCGGCGAGGTCGAGCATCCGCATCGCTCCACGCAGACCAGTGAGGCCGTTGGGCTTTGTGGATGCGCCGCAGGCCATCAGCGTGGCGATGGCGGCGAGCAGGCCGCCGTACCACGCGAAGCCGGCCTGGAACCAGCGCAGGAAGTCCATCACCATATCCAGGGGGCGATGCCAGCCGGGCAGCATGATGAGGCGCCAGGATTCGGCGAGCTGAGCTGGGTCTTCGAGTTCGTGCCAGGCCTTGGCGCCGAGGATTCCGGCTAGCACGACGAGGGCGACGACATTGAGAGCATCAGTCGCAACACCGTTGCGAACGAAGTTCTTGTGGAGGACGATGGTCGCGCAGACAGCGGCGACCCACAAGAGCAAACCGAAGGTGCCGATGTGGATCGACCCCAGATTGAGATACGGATACATGCGTCTTCAAGTATACGGAGCGTGCGATCAACGGAGCACGATGTTCGAATAGCGCTAGTTTTCCTCAGCGGGAGGGTCGCTTCGCGGCGGTTCTTTCGCTAGGCTTGATTCGTTATGGCCACGCCCCCCCTCCCCCCGTACCTTGCGCCCGCCTCCATGGACATTCTTTTCTCGAAAGATCAGATCGCGGAGCGCGTTGCGTCAATTGGCAAGCAGATCTCGGAGGAGTATGCCGGGCAGTCGATCGTGCTCATCGGCGTACTGAAGGGCGCGGCGATTTTTCTTGCCGATCTTGCCCGGTCCATCACCGTGGACAACACCTTCGACTTCGTCGCGGTCTCGAGCTATGGCCGGGCGCGCGTTTCGTCGGGCGCGGTGAAGCTGATCAAGGACATCGACAACCCGATCGAGGGCAAGCACGTGATCATCGTCGAGGACATCCTCGATACGGGTCTGACGCTGAGCTACCTGCGGCAACTGATGCTGCAGCACAAGCCGGCGTCGCTGAAGATTGCGACCTGCCTGGACAAGCCGGAGCGCCGCCTGGTGCCGATCGAGGCCGACTATGTGTGCTTCCAGATTCCGAACCGGTTTGTGATTGGCTATGGCATGGATTATGCCGAGCGCTATCGCGGCATCGATGACATTCGGCTGTACCCGGATACGCCTCCGGGACATTAGGATTCGGCGTACCACGTACGAGCAGCAAAAGGCCGTCCATTGAGGGCGGCCTTTTGCTTGGCGTGTGGCTGGCTACACGATCTTGAGCTTTTTCTGCAGCTCTTCGAGGGAGACCTGTTTGGTCTCCGGGAAGAAGAAGAGCACGACGATGAACTGCAGAGCCATCATCACTGCGAAAAAGACGAAGGGCGCCCCGCCCCCGGACTTTGCAGCTACCAGCGGAAACGCATACGAGACGATCGCGTTGAGCACCCAGTGCGTTCCGGAGCCGAGGCTCTGGCCCTTGTTGCGGACGCGGGTCGGGAAGACCTCGCTGATGTAGACCCAGATGACGGCGCCTTGGGAGATCGCGAAGAACGCGATATAGGCCACCAGCGCCCAAACGAGAAGGTTCTGATGGCTGTGGGTGGAAAAGATTATCGCGACGAAAGCCAGGCACGCTGTTGTTCCGACCGCGCCGATAAGCAGCAGAGCCTTGCGGCCGAGTCTATCGATCAGCAGCATGCCGAGAAACGTGGCGAGCAGGTTCATCGTCCCGATGGCCACGGCCTGCATGTTGGCTGACACCTGGCTGAATCCAGCGGCCGCGAAGATGTCGTTGAGGTAGTAGAGGATCGCGTTGATGCCGCTAAGCTGATTGAACGCCGCAACGGAGAAGGCGAGAAACATTGGGATCGCGTATCGGAAGCGGCCGTTTAGACGCTCAAAGAGGCTGGCTTGCCTGCCGGAGATCTCGAGGTGAAGCGACTCCTTGAATTCGTCGATCTCGGCCTGCGAGTTCGGCGAGCCCATGAGCTCGAGAACCTCGCGAGCTTCATCGAAGCGGTCCTGCGTAGTGAGCCAACGCGCAGAGCGAGGGATGGTATAGAGCAGCACCATGAAGATTGCCGCCGGCAATGCGGCGACCCCGAGCTCCCAACGCCATTCGATGGCGCCAAGGTGGGCGAGACTGATGAGGTAGTTGGACAGGTAGGCGAGTAGAATGCCGACGACGATCATGATCTGGAATGTGCCTACTAGACGGCCGCGGATGTGGGCGGGAGCGAGCTCGGCGATGTAGACGGGGCCGAGTACGGAGGAGCCGCCGATGCCGAGTCCGCCGAGGAAGCGCGCCGCGAGGAAGATGCCCCAGGTGGGCGCGAACGCGCAACCGATAGCGGAGAGCAGGTAAAGCACCGCGGTCAGGCGGAGCATCTCTCGCGAACCGTACTTCTGGCCGAGCGCGCCTGCGGTCAAGGCGCCGATCACGGTTCCCCATAGCGCGATGGAGACGGTGATGCCTAGCTGGGAGACGGTGTGGCCATGCCAGAGAACGTTCTGGAGGTGGAAGGTGCTCGTGAGGCCGTGGTTGGCGCCGGCGATGACCGCGGTGTCAAAGCCGAAGAGCAGGCCGCCGAGTGCGCCGACCATGGTGCTGCGAAGAACGTAGGAGTTGAGTTTCATGTCGCCTGCGAAAGATGGAGTCGGGACATTCTCTCTACAACGCAAGGATTGAGCAAGAGACGTCCGTCAAGGGTGTGATAACGCTATCAGATCATTCCGCGCATACACGTAAGTGGCCGGGAGGGTAGCATCGAGCTGGAACCAGAGAAATCAGCGAACGAGTGGAGGGCCCAACGGTGCGTTTTGGGACGTGGTGCGTGGCGGCGATCGGTCTGGGCATGTTGGGCGTTGGGGCGGCGGTAGCCGAGGGGCCGGGCGGCGGCGTATCGCGGACGCTGGCGAAGGAGCGAGCAGCGCAGGTGAGTGACGTGCGGTATGGTCTCGAGTTTGCCGTCGCGGCGCATGCCAGCGTCCTTCCCGGCCGGGAGACGCTACGATTTACGTTGCCGCCTGAGGGCGCGCGCGAGGACCTCGCGCTGGATTTCCGCGATGGCGTGCTCCACTCAGCGATGCTGAATGGAGCGCCGCTTGGCGTCGCGGAGACCGACGGCCACCTGATGCTTCCCGCGGCGCGGCTGCGCGCTGGCGACAACGTCGTGGAGCTGACCTTTGGCACGCGGGTTGCCGCAGCTGGAGCGGCGATCACACGCTTTGAGGATAAGGACGACGGCAACGAGTACCTGTACTCGCTGTTCGTTCCGATGGACGCGAGCATGGCGTTTCCGTGCTTCGATCAGCCGGACCTGAAGGCAAAGTTCACGCTGCAGATCGATGCTCCGGCGGCGTGGACGGTGATTGCGAATACGAAGCCGGACGTGAGCCAGTCGCGCGAGGGGCAGCAGCGGTGGATCTTTTCGGAGTCGAAGCCTATCTCAACGTACCTTTTCGCGTTTGCTGCGGGACCGTGGGCAAAGCTGGCGGGACAGCCGGGCGAGCCGGATCTCTACGTTCGTGCTTCGCAACTCGCGAAGGCGAAAGTTGAGGCTCCGGCGGTGCAGAAACTTACTGCCGAAGGCCGCACGTGGTTCGAGCAGTACTTCGCGCAGCCATATCCGTTCCCCAAGTACGATCTGCTGCTGGTGCCGGGCTTCCCGTTTGGGGGCATGGAGCATGCAGGCGAGACGTTTCTGAAGGAAGAAAGCGTGCTGTTCCGCGTGGCGCCGACGGCGACCGAGCGGTTCAATCGCGATGTGACGGTGCTGCATGAGCTGGCGCACCAGTGGTTCGGCGACCTGGTGACGATGCGGTGGTTCGACGACCTGTGGCTGAAGGAGGGCTTCGCGCAGTACATGGCGTATAGCGCGATGGCTTCGCTGCATTCGGAGACGAACCCGTGGAAGCACTTCTACGAGAGCATCAAGCCCGCGGCGTATGGGATCGACGAAACCGAAGGCACCACGCCGATTTACCAGGACGTGCCGAACCTGAAGGACGCGAAGAGCGCGTATGGCGCGATTGTTTATCAAAAGGCACCGTCGATCTTGAAGCAGCTGGAGTTCCGGCTGGGGCATGAGGCGTTTCGCGATGGGTTGCGGATCTATCTGCGCGAGCATGCATATTCAAACGCGACATGGGCGGACCTGGTCGATGCGTTTCATCGGGCGAGTGGGCAGGATGTGAAGAGCTGGGCGGATGCGTGGGTGTTGCGGCGTGGCATGCCGGAGGTGTCCGTCAGCTGGAGCTGCAATGCGCAGGGCAAGCTTGCGAAGCTGACGCTCTCGCAGCAGGATGTGCTGCCGGATGGATTTACGTGGCCTATCGCGAATGAGGTGCTGCTGGCGCCTGCGGATACTAAGGGCAAGGCTGAGACGCTGCGCGTCGACTGGGCGACGAAGAGTTATGAGGTGCGCGCAGCTGTGGGGCGCCCATGCCCCGCTTATGTCTTCGCGAATGCAGGCGACGAGGGCTATGGACGATTTCTGATGGATGATGGCTCGCGCGCAGCACTACAAACGCGGTTGGTAGCAGAGCGTGCGAGCTTCGATCCTCTGCTGCGCAGCATGCTGTGGGGAGCGTTGTGGGATCAGGTCCACACGGTGCGCTGGGCACCGCGTGAGTACGTGGCGATGGTCCAGAAGAGTCTACCGAGTGAAGAGGATCCCGACCTTGCCCGGGCGCAGGGATCTCACGCCATCACAGCGATGCATCGGTATCTGAGTGCGAGCTCGCGGCAGCCGCTGGCTGCGGCGTTGGAAGCTGCGATGACGGATCGCATGATGCATGCTCAGAGCACGGATCTGGCACTGATTCACTTCCGGCTGCTGACTTCTGCTGCGGAGACGCCTGCAGCGCGAGGGACGCTGAAACAGATGCTGGCGGGGACACTGAAGGTACCGGGCGTCGAATTGCGTCCGCTCGACCGGTGGAACCTTGTGGGCAAGTTGATTGCATTGGGCGATGAAGATGCGGCGCGGATTCTTGCTGACGAGCAGAAGCGAGATTCCTCAGGTGATGGGCAGAAATATGCGTGGGCACTCGCAGCGGGCACCCCGGATGCTACGACGAAGGCGAGCTACTTTGCGGCGTATCAGCAGCTGCCTGGGTCTCCCGGAGCGAAGCCGGAGGACTGGATCACGCAGAGCCTGGGGAGCTTCAATGCGTGGAACCAGACGGAGTTGACCGCGCCATATCTTCGTCGTGCGCTCGATCAGCTGCCAGAGATCAAGAGGGACCGCAAGATCTTCTTCCTGGGCGGGTGGCTGGGCGCGTTCCTGGATGGGCAGACGAGCGCGGCGTCGCTGGAGGTGGTGAAAGAGTGGACGGCGCAGCCGGGGCTGGATCCGGACCTGCGGCGCAAGGTGATTGAGAACGCGGACGAGCTCGAGCGCACCGTGCGGATACGGACGAAGTATCCGGAATAGGACGGTAAAATACTGCCATGGCATCCGCAACAGAAAGTACCGCGTCCCACTCGAGTTCTCCGTCCATCACCAAGATCGTGCGCCCGGCACGTGGCTTCCGCGGCTCACTGATGTTGCCAGGCGATAAGTCGATCTCGCACCGCTATGCCATGCTGGCGGGGTATGCCGAGGGCACGACGAAGCTGGAGAATTTCTCGAGCGGACAAGACCCGCACAGCTCGCTGGGTTGCATGAAGGCGATGGGCGCGAAGGTCGAGTTCGACGGCAAGGATATCCACGTTACGGGGGTGGGTGGCAAGCTGCAGCAGCCGGCGGGCGATCTGGATTGCGGCAACTCGGGCTCGACGATGCGGATGCTGGCGGGGCTGGTTGCGGGTCAGAAGGGCGAGTTCCGTTTCATCGGCGATGAGTCGCTGACGGTGCGGCCAATGGAGCGTATCCGCAAGCCGCTGGAGCTGATGGGAGCGAAGATCGACCTGACCGAGGGTCATGCTCCGATGACGATTCACGGAGCGCAGCTGAAGGCGATCGACTTTGAGTCGCCGATTGCGAGCGCGCAGGTCAAGACGGCCGTGCTGTTCGCGGGGCTCGAAGCGGATGGTGTGACCTCCATCGCGGAGTCGGTGCGGACGCGTGACCACTCGGAGCACGCGCTGCGGGCGTTCGGCGTGAAGCTGGAGCGCAAGGACAATCGACTGCACATTCGTGGCGGGCAGAAGCTGAAGGCCATCGAGTCGGTGACGATCCCCGGCGACATGAGCTCGGCTGCATTCTTCCTGTGTGCGGCGCTGCTGTTTGAGGACTCGAACCTGGTACTGGACTCGCTGGGAGTGAACCCGACGCGGGCGGCCATGTTGGATGTGGTGACGGCGATGGGTGGTGTGGTGAAGATCCTCGACGTGCAGGAGCAGCATGGCGAGATGGTGGGCACGATCCAGGTGAATCGCGGACACGAGGGACTGAAGGGCGTGGACATTGCGGGCGAGCTTGCGGCGCAGCTGATCGACGAGCTTCCGGTGATCGCGGCGATTGCGCCCTATAGCAAGAATGGTGTGAAGATTCGCGATGCGCGCGAACTGCGCGTGAAGGAGTCCGACCGCATTGCGCTGGTGGTGAAGAACCTGCGCGCGATGGGTGCGGAGGTGACGGAGCACGAGGACGGTATGGACATCCCGGGTGGACAGACGTTGCGTGGCGGCGTCGTGGACTCAGGTCTCGACCACCGCATTACGATGGCGTTCTCGATTGCGGCGTTGCGGGCGCAGGGCGAGACTGCAATCGAGGGTGCTGAGGCTGCCGCGGTGTCGTTCCCTGAGTTCTATACGTGGCTGGATGAGCTGGCGGTTCGCTAGGCGCGGACATTACTGAGCAGGCGTTGGGCGCGAGACTCGCGGGACTCTTGCGAGGGCGGATAGAACGTGCTGAGGTTGTTGATCGCCTCGATCACGTCGGCGGTTTGAATCTCGTCAAGCTGATAGCCGGGGGGGGCTTCGCTGCGATCCTGGCCGCGCAGGACGCGGGCGTTCGCGACCTGGAGCGGCAGCCACTCGATGGGCCGCTGCCATGAGGGCCCGAGGACGACCATCGGGACACCCGCTGCGCGCCCTACGTGCATCGTGCCGGTATCGATGGAGACCAGCAGGTCACACTGGGTCAGCAGCGCAGATAGCTGCGCGATGGTAGTGCGACCGGCTAGAGAAGTACCAGAGGAACCGGCGAGATCGAGGACCGACTGGATCCTGGGTTCATCCGCCTGGGTGCCGAGGAAGATCGTCTCGTAGCCTCGTACCTCCACGTGCTGGATGACCGAGGCGAAGCGGTCGGCGTGCCAGCCAGTGCTCTGGCCTCCACTGCCCTGCATGACGAAGGCGCACACAGGGAGCTGGGCTGGGTTTGCTTCGAGCAGGAGCGCACGCGCCTCGGCCAACTCCCGCGGCACGAAGTAGACGGCGGGTTCGCGATGAGGGCTCCGTGCTCCGACGAGGCGGAGGTTGTTGTCGATGAGGCTCAGCTCGCTGTTGTACGCGAGATAGGTGTCGTAGAGCTCAGGCAGGTTGGCGAAGCCGACCGTTGGCGCAAGCCGCAAGAGGAGTGCCAGCAGAGCGAATGAGCCTGCACGGTCGGTCGCGGGCTGCAGCACCAGGTCCACTGACTCGCCGCGATCTCGCAGTATCGCGATCAGCTCGGACGCGGTCTTGCGCAGCGCTCCGAGGGAGCCTCTGGGGTCAGAGGTTTCGATGAGCACGTCGATGTGGGGATCATGGCGGAAGGTTTCGGCGCCGAGCCCTCGCGTCGCCACGATGAGACGCGACGAGGGTCTTGCAGCTTTGACGGCGGCGAAGATGGGCGTGGCGTGCACACAACAGCCGAGAGGCATCTGGTAGTGCAGCAGGAGGACGGTACGGACCTCGAGACCTGTGGGCCGGCGGGGCCGCATGGCACGTAAGACCGAGTACAGTCCTCGGAGAAGAAGGGTCCGCATTCCCACCCAGACTACAACGTGCGGCAGCTACATCTTGTAGCGGCCCATCTCGTCGTCGTTCAGTCCCTCGAGCCAGCGACGCAGCTCGTCGGAGGCGTTCATGTTAGCGCCTGTTGTGGCGGCCTTGGCATGGTCGAAGACGGACTTGGAGACAAAAATGGGGCAGTCAGAGCGCAGGGCGAGTGCGATGGCGTCGGAGGGACGGGCATCGATGGCCACGGATTCACCGTTCTGGTCGAGCCAGATGGTGGCGTGGAAGGTGTCTTCGAGGAGCGAGCCCACGACCACTCGCGCTACGCGGCCATTGAGACTGCTGACGAGGTTGCGCATGAGGTCATGCGTCATGGGGCGGGGCATGGTGGACTTTTCGATCTCGAGGTAGATCGCATTGGCTTCGAAGAGGCCAACCCAGATGGGGAGGACCACCTGGCCGGAGAGGTCGTTGAGAACGACGATGGGCTGCCGGGTGGAGGGGTCCATCATGAGGCCACGGATGCGGACCTCAACCTCCTGCTCGCTGGCGGCGACCTCCGACTTGAAGCCCGGAATCTGCATGCGAAGAGTTTACTCTGAGGGGCTGGCTGTGGCGAACAGCGTGGAATCAGCCGGCCGCCGGGCTGAAGCGAGCGTTCAGTGCCTGCTGGGCAAGCAGGGCCGGCGAGGGTGCCTTGGGCTGCGAAATGGCGATGCCGGCCAGGGAGCTGGGGAAGATGCGGTCGATGCGGACGTCGAGATAGCTGCCGACGGGCGGCGCGACGATGCAGTCTTCCATCGTGAAGTTGACGGTTTTGTTCTGCGAGCTGCGGCCGGTGAACTGACCGCGTGGATTGGCGGTATTAGATTCGACCATCACCTCAACGAGAGCTTCCATGTGGCGCTCGTAGCTGGTGCGCTGGATCTCCCGCTGGCGGGTGTTGAGGATGCTCAAGCGCTCGACCTTCACCTCGTCCGGGATGGCGTCGTGCATGTGAATCGCGGGCGTGTTGGGGCGGGGGGAGTACTTGAAGCCGAAGACGCTGTCGTACTTCGCCACATCGAGCAGGGTGATGGTGTCTTCGAAGTCCTTGTCGGTCTCGCCGGGGAAACCCACGATGATGTCGGTGGTGATGGAGATGTCGCGCTTGGCGGACTGGATCCAGGCGATGCGTTCGAGGTACCACTCGCGGGTGTACTCACGCTGCATGGCCTTGAGGACGTTCGACGAGCCCGACTGCACGGGCAGGTGGATGTGGTTGCAGAGCGCGGGGCGCTCGTCGATGGCGTCGACGATGTCTTTGGTGAACTGGCGCGGATGCGAGGTTGTGAAGCGGACGCGCTGGATGCCGGGGACCTCGCCGACGGCGGCGAGCAGCTCCGCGAAGTTGCGCTTGCCGGTCGGGTCGACGTAGCTGTTGACGTTCTGGCCGAGAAGCTGGATCTCGGTGTAGCCCATCTGGGCGATGCGCTGGGCTTCGGCGAGCACGCTGCCAGAGGTGCGCGAGCGCTCCTTGCCGCGGGTGTAGGGCACCACGCAGTAGGCGCAGAACTTGTCGCAGCCTTCGATGATGGTGATGTAGCCCCGGTGCGGGTTGGAGCGCGCGGTGAACTCGGTGTCGAAAGTCTCGTCGGTGTCGCGATCATCGAGGCCGGTGATGCGGCGCTCGCCGGCTTCGAGGCGCTCCAGCATCTGTGGAAGATTGCGATACGAGGACGATCCAGCGACCAGCGTGACGTGGGGGGCGCGCTCGAAGATCTTGGTGCCTTCCTGCTGGGCGACGCAGCCGATGACGGCGAAACGCTTCCCTTCTCCCTGCAGCCGCTTGTACACATCAAGGCGGTGGAAGACCTTCTGCTCGGCCTTATCGCGGATGGAGCAGGTGTTGTAGAGGATGAGCGACGCTTCGGCCTCATCGGAGGTCTGGGTGTAGCCCTCCTGCACGAGTGTGCCGACGACCTTTTCGGAGTCGTGGGCGTTCATCTGGCAGCCGAAGGTTTCGATGTAGAAGGTGCGCGACATGGAGAGAGACTTCCGGTTGAATCTATCGCCGGGCAGCCCGCAGTGAGACTCGCGAGGCGACCGACGCTCTCTCCATTGTAGCGGTGGGACTCTGCCATGCCGCAGTCAAGCGCACGGCTTGCTGCTGCGATTACGGCGAAACGGCGTCAGCGGGCTGCGACGAGGGAGGCGATCCGGCGGCGTTCCATCACAGCTTCGCGTGGGACGCGGATGTTCTTCGAGTTGAGCTGGCGACCCATTTGGGTCAGGATGCTCGAGGCGACAGCCTTGACGCGATCCCTGTGAGGATTCCGGCCCGGGATTGCGGGTTTGACACCGATGCGGCGGAGGAAGTGGTTGGCGCGATAGAGGCTCGCGTGGACCGTGTCCCTGAGGTGGAAGATGATGTTGAGCGAGATCGAGACGTCGGGGCCATTCAACAGCCAATGTGGGGTGTTGGCGGGGATGTGGAGTCCCGTTCCGGGCGCGATGGTCGAGACCGTCGAACGGGCCTCGTACTGCGGTTTATAGCGAGGCGAACGCCTGTCGACGGCATAGAAGCGCTCAAGCTCTTCCTGGGGCAGCACGTGCGCGTCATCGCGGTCGAACAGGTGCACGGATTTGGCGCCGTGGATCTGGAAGATCCAGGAACAGTCGCTGTCCACGTGGTACTCGGTAACGCGGTTGGGTGAGGTGACGAGCAGGACCAACTCAAAGCACTCGATGCGGCGAAGCAGGTTGCTGGCTTCGTTGCCGGCCAGCGAGAGGGCGTCCAGCACCAGCGCCTCCATGATCTGACGATAGCCATCCTGCTGCTCCACCCGGCGGAGGAGGACGGAGGCGTCGGCCTGATCGATGAAGTGCAGCAGCCGGGCCGCATAGTCGCGGGAGGGAGGAGAACGGTGGGCCCCGACGTCGCGTGTCTCGATCACTCCCTGGTTGTAGTGGACATCCTTCGGGGCTCGATGGGACATGGTCTCGGCCAATTCGACGAGGGAAGGGAGCTGCAACAGAGGATGATCTCGCAGCGTGTGGGCAACCTCGAATGGCCGCAGATCCAGGTTTCGCTCGAACACGCCGCGCTCGCATTCGATGACTCTTCCGACGCTGTAAGACATAGGCCGGTCCCTCCTGCCCCTTCGCAAGATCGATGCTACGGCGTGAACCACGATTCGATATGACACAAACGGGGCGCATCTCCCCCGGCAGATGCACGACGGAATTTGAGTCCCCGCACGACGCGAAAAACGGTTGTGGCGTGTGATATCGCTCCCATCGATGCATGGTTAACAATGACCTACGGCCGCGCGGTGTTTTCAATGTGGACGACATCTCTTGCGTGCGGTCAATTTTGCACACTGCACGTTACCGAGGCATGCAGACCTTAGCCTTTAGGCACATCGGGGCGGGCTATGACCTTCGTAATGGTACTTTCATGGTGCTGCCTGGCTGCACTCGGGCATGATCCTCTTGCTGCTTTCTCCCGGGTTCGCTCACGGAAGCTCGGGACATCTATGCTGGGAGACAGCTGGTGCTGCCGGCAAGCATCTCTGCCGGAGCGGCCGGCGCACTCCTGGAGGTCGTGTACATGAGCAAGATGCAGTCGGACGCGCTGGTATTTTTCGGCGCCACCGGAGACCTGGCTTACAAGAAGATCTTCCCCGCCCTACAGGCGATGGTGAAGCGAGGTTCGCTAAACGTTCCTGTCATTGGCGTGGCCAAGGCGGGATGGGACCTGGACCAGCTGAAGGCCCGGGCTCATGATTCACTCGAGAAGCACGGCGGTGTCGATGCCGCCGCCTGGGAGAAGCTGAGTTCCCTGCTGCGGTATGTCGATGGCGATTACGCCGATCCTGCGACCTTCGCTCAGGTCAAGCTACAGCTTGGCGATGCAAAGTGCCCCTCGCATTACCTTGCCATTCCTCCAGTGCTGTTTGAGAAGGTGGTCGAACAGCTGGTGGCGTCCGGTGCGGCGCAAGGCGCACGCATGATCGTGGAGAAGCCCTTCGGCCATGACCTGGCGTCGGCCCGGGAGCTCAATCGCATCCTGCTGAGCGCGTTTCCGGAGTCCGCCATCTTCCGCATCGATCACTACCTGGCCAAAGGCCCGGTGCACAACCTGGTGAGCTTCCGGTTCTCCAACACCTTCCTGGAGCCGCTCTGGAACAGCAACTATATCGAGAGTGTGCAGATCACGATGGCGGAGGACTTCGGCATTCAGGGTCGAGGGGCGTTCTACGACCAGACCGGAGCAATCCGCGATGTGGTGCAGAACCACATCTTCCAGGTGCTATGTAACGTGGCGATGGAGCCGCCGGCGTGCAACGATGCCGAGTCCGTCCGCAACGAGAAGGTGAAGGTGCTGCGAGCGATGCAGACGGTGCATCCCGACGATGTGATGCGCGGACAGTTCGACGGCTACCTGGATGAGCCGGGAGTGGCGAAGGGCTCCGACATCGAGACCTTCGCGGCGATGCGGGTCGATCTGAAGTCCTGGCGGTGGAGCGGAGTTCCCTTCTACATCCGCGCGGGCAAGCAGCTTCCTATGACGTGCATGGAGGTGCTGGCCAAGTTCAAGAAGCCTCCGGAGACGTGGATCAATGAAGATCCGGGGCCGCAGAACTACATTCGGCTTCGCATCAGCCCGGAGATGACCATCGCGATGGCGGTCAGCGTGGTCAATCCTGGCAAGCCGGGACGTGCCGGTGTGGAGCTGGTTGCCTGCCGCCACGAGCAGCCGGACGAGATGGAGGCGTACGAGCGCGTCCTCACCGATGCCATGGCCGGAGATCCGACCCTGTTTGCGCGCCAGGACTACGTTGAAGAAGCATGGCGGATTGTCGATCCGGTGCTTGCGGCCCATACGCCGCTGCGCGTCTACGAGCCGCATACCTGGGGTCCGACCAGCGAGCGCACCACGCCGCCGGGAGGCTGGGAGGTTCCACAGAGTGGCGAGCCCGAGGACTTCAGGATGATTCCGCAGGGGTCGTAACGCTGGAGCGAGTTACGATGGCGGGAAAGGAATCTTTGATGATCCGTTGGCACCTCCATCGTTTCTCCGCCGGCAGGCTCGTCGCCGGCTTGATGTTCGTCACAGTGCTCTTGATGTTCGTCACAGTGCTCTTGTGTGCGCGGAACATTGCCGCCCAGGCGTCTCCCGCGCCCGATCATGTTCCCGCGTCCGTGGTGCCTCAGGATCGGCTGATTCAGCCCGAGGCCTTTGCAACGGAACTCAAGGCCGGTGCGAAGGGCGTGCTGATCCTGCAAGTAGGCTCCCGGGTGCTGTTCGAGCAGGCACACATCCCCGGAGCGCAGTATGCGGGCCCGACCGCGCAGGCCGCGGGATTGAACGTGCTGGGAGCGCGGGTGGAAGACATGCCGCTGGATCGCGAGATCGTGCTCTATTGCGGGTGTTGTCCGTGGAGCCGATGCCCAAACATTGGGCCAGCATGGAAGCTGCTTCAGGACATGGGATTCACCCATGTGCGCGTGCTGTACCTGGCCGATAACTTCGGCGCGAACTGGGTGGCCAAGGGCTATCCCTCCGAGGCGAGCAAGTAGCGATGCGAGTTGCGGCCCGTCTTCTTACCTGCATTGCGATGGTGGTGTCCTGTGCCTCGGCGCGTCCTGCTGCCCCCACTGAGCAGAATCCTCTGCTGAATCGTCCTGCGCCTGCGTTCACGCGGTCCGGTCTCGATCATCGGCCGATCAGCCTCACGGGGTATCGCGGCCATGTGGTGCTGCTGAACTTCTGGGCGACGTGGTGCGGGCCTTGCAAGGTGGAGATTCCGCGCTTCATGGAGTGGCAGCAGCACTACGGTCCGCTGGGTCTGCAGGTGCTGGGTGTGTCGATCGACGACGATGAGCCGCCTGTGGATGCTTACGTGCGCAAGGCGAAGTTGAACTACCCCGTGATGATGGGCGATGCGAAGCTGGGGACGCTGTACGGCGGCGTGCTGGGTGTGCCGGTGACGCTGCTGATCGACCGCAAGGGGATCGTTCGTGCGCGCTTCGATGGGGAAACGGAACTCAATGCGATGGAAGCGAAGGTCAAGGAGCTACTGCGGTAGCGGAGTGGCTGACTACGAAGTAGCAGAGAGGATCCAAGGCAAGGCATGAATCGACGCGACCTGCTCCGTAGCTTCTCGCTGGCCGGCGTCTCCGCGGCGGCGAAGAGTTTTGCTCTTGGTTTCGAGGATGTCAACTCCGATGACGCCGCGTTGCTCTTGCGGTACTTCGCGACGCATGCGCGTGACTTGTTGCGCAAGCCTGCGGGCGTGCTCCGCTTTCCCAGCATCTCTCCCACACTGCCGGGCGCGACGTACTCGGCCGACCTGTGGGACTGGGACACGTTGTGGACGGCGCGTGGGCTCTTTGAGCTTGCCGACCGGACGAAGGATGCGGGGTTAGGCGCTGATGTCGCCGAGCATGCTCGCGGCAGCCTTGCGAACTTCTTCGACCACCAGGGCCGCGACGGGAACAACGATGGGCGCATTCCGATGCTCATCACAATGCGCGATGCCGACCCGTTGGGGTGCCTTAAGGGATCGCGTCCGCATCAGGAGAACCAGGCCAAGCCAGTGCTCGCGCAGCTGGCATTGCTGACCGCTGACCGTGGGCCTGCCGAACTGCGCAATTCGCGCTGGTTCGAGCCTTCGCTCGCAAAGCTGCGGCGCTTTTATGAGTCATGGCGCGTGGATAACCTCAGCCACACGGGGCTGCTGGTGTGGGGTGACGACGTGGCGATCGGCAATGACAATGATCCAACCACGTTCGGGCGGCCATTCTTTTCGTCGGCGAACCTGCTGCTGAATTGTCTCTACTACCAGGACCTGAAGGCTGCTGCGGAGCTCTCACGGCGCACGGAGCACACCTCTGACGCGGAGCAATATGAACGCGACGCCACAACGCTCGCGCGAGCCATCCAGAAGCATTGCTGGGATCCGCGGGACCGCTTTTTCTACACGGCCGACGTGCAGTGCTTCGATCGCCGTGCTGAGCTGATCCACGGCATTCCTCTTGGCATGCCGATGAGCTGGGAATCGCTGCCGCTGCGGCTGCAGACCTTCACGGGCTTCCTTCCGATGTGGGCCGGGATTGCGACAGAGGACCAGAGCCGGGCGCTGGCCGGGCACCTGCGCGACGAGCATGGCATCGGAGCACGCTATGGTGTGCGTACGCTCTCGGCGATAGAGCCGATGTATTCGCTGGCGGCGAGCAGCAATCCCAGCAACTGGCTTGGGCCGGTGTGGATCATCGCCAACTATCTGACGTGGAGCGGGCTGGCGCGGGCGGGCTTGCGCGAGCAGGCAGAAGCAATCGCCGCGGTTACGATCAGCATGCTTGCGCGCGATCTTCGGCGCTCCGGCTCACTCAACGAGTACTACCATCCTGATAGCGGTGAACCGCTGAGCCATGCTGGTTTCATGGACTGGAACCTGCTGGTGCTCGAGATGCTTCCGCACCACGCCCGATCGTAGAGAGACTTCAAACGAAAGCACCACACACATGCCCTTCTTTGAACACAATGGCCTTCGGACGCACTTTGAACTCTCCGACAACCCTGGCCAGCTCGCGCTGGTCTTCTCGAACTCGCTCGGCGCAACGCTGAGTATGTGGGACGCACAGGTTGCGGAACTCGCGCCACACTTCAGCATCCTGCGTTATGACACCCGCGGCCATGGTGAGTCTTCTGTGCCGGACGGTCCATACAACATCGACCAGCTGGGCGGCGACCTGCTTGCCCTGCTGAATCATCTGGGGCTGGAGCGCGTGCACCTTTGCGGGCTTTCGATGGGTGGCTGCGTCGGGCAGTGGATGGGGGCTCACGCGGGCGATCGACTGAACAAGCTCGTGCTCGCGAGCACGGCGCCGAAGATTGGAAAGGCGGACGGGTGGAACGAGCGCATCGCGACCGTGATGGAGCACGGGATGGCGTCGATCGCCAGCGCGACGATGGAGCGCTGGTTCACGGAGGCCTACCGATGGAGAGATCCCGCGGCAGTCGCTGCGATCCGGCAGCGCTTTGAGCTTTGTGATCCGGTGGGGTATGCCGGTTGCTGCGCGGCGTTGCGCGATACGGATCTTCGATCGGGCATGGAAAGCATCGTGACGCCGACGCTGATCGTCTTCGGAACCCAGGACGCGACGACCACGGGGATGGACGCGGGCTTTATGGCGGAGCATATCGCGGGGGCAGAAGTGGCGGAGGTGGATGCGGCGCACCTGCTGAACATCGAGCAGGCGGGAGCGTTCAACAAACTGCTCCGCGAGTTCCTGGAGAGCTGACCTGCCTGACAGCCGTTGGCGTCCGGCATAAGCGCTAACGCAACCCCTCAGCTTCGGCCTACAACGAAGGTGTTAAGTGGGCGGTTAGAGGTGGACGAAAGTCTTGCAATCGTTGGGGTTTGAGCGATAATCCCGGACAGCCCCCAACGATTACCGGGATCGTTAAGAAACGGAAACTGAATGTCCGCCATACCGAAGAAGGAAGTAACCAGCAAGCCCGAGGCCGTCGAACGCATTCTGGACGTCGCAACCGAGCTATTCCTCGAGGCGGGTTTCGAGAGCACCAGCACATCGAGCATCACCAGCCGCGCCAAGGTCTCCAAGCGGGAGCTTTACGCGCACTTTGGAGATAAGCGTGCGGTTCTGCATGCGGTCATCGCACGATTGCAAAAGGAGATTGCGACCGAGATGGATGCGGGGTGGTCTCTTGAAGGAGATGTGCGTACCGTGCTGCTGCATGCCGGAGCGACGATCCATCGCCACATCACATCGAAGCGCTTTCGGCAACTGTTCCGCATCGTTGCGGCGGAGTCTTTCCACGATACGGCGATGGCGAAGCAGTTTTACAAGCTCGGGCCAAACGGAGGACGAGTGGACACGAGCCGCTACCTAGCGCTGCAGATGAAGGCAGGTGTGCTTCGCGAGGATGATCCGTTGAAGACAGCCGATGTCTTCCTCGATCTCGTTCTCGGAGCGCGAACGATGACCGCCTCCGCGCTGGGCATCGCTGAGAGCTCAGCTACAGCAAAGCGCCACATCGAGCATGCGGTGGACCTTTTTCTATGCTGCTACGCTCCGAAGCCTGCAGCCAAGAAGCGGCGCGCATAACTGCCCCAAGGGACAGCTACGCTGCGGCTGTGGTGCGGGCGATGACGCGATAGTCCAGCAACTCGACCTGCGGAGCCACATGGGTATCTCGCACCGGCTCCTCAGCGAAGAGCGCGGTGCTCAGGTACTTTTTGTTGTCATCGGAGAAGATGGTGACGACAGGGGCGTCGATGCCGAGGCGGTCCTGGGCCATCAGGGCCGCGAGGAAGTTGCAGCCTGAGGAGATGCCGACTCCGAGACCGAGCTTGCGGGCGAGCTTCTGGGCCATCAGGATCGAGTCGCAATCGGAGATCGCGAGCACATCGTCGAGTTGGGTGAGTTCCAGGATGGGCGGAATGAACTCGTCCGAGATGCCCTGGATGCGATGCGAGCCAACCTTGTGGCCTGTTGAGAGCGTGGGAGATTCCGCAGGCTCGACCGGATGGATCGAGATGCCGGGCAGCTGATCCTTGAGGTAGCTGCCGACGCCCATGATGGTTCCACCGGTACCCACGCCCGCGACAAAGGCCGCAGGCGTAACGCCGATGCCGAGCATCTGCTCGAGGATCTCCGGCCCGGTGGTGCAGCGGTGGGCCTCGAGGTTGGCACAGTTGGCGAACTGACGCGGAAGGAAGACGTTAGGCTCGCGCTCGGCGAGTTCCTGCGTCATGCGGATGCTGCCAAGGAAGCCGCCCTCTTCCTTCGAGACGAGGACGATCTCCGCGCCGAAGCTCTGGATAAGCTTGACGCGCTCCTGGCTGAGCCAGTTGGGCATGTAGATGGTGGTGGGATGCCCGAGCGCGCGGCCGATGGCAGCGAGCGAGATGCCGGTGTTGCCACTGGTGGCTTCGACGAGGCGGTCGCCGGGCTTGAGCGAGCCATCGCGGTAGGCGGTCTCGAGGAGATGCAGCGCCATGCGGTCCTTGATGGAGCCGGTCAGGTTCAGGTGCTCGGCCTTCGCGTAGATCGTGCGCACCTTGCCGTCGAGCCGGAAGCGAACGGCCAGCAACGGCGTGTTGCCGATCAGGTGGCGGAGAGGCTGGAAGGCCTCGGCGATGGAAGAACAGTTGGCGGGTATCTGAGACACGGCCTGGGCGGACATACCTTAAGGGTAAGAGATTCGTTCAACCGCGCACAGCAGCGACATGAGGCGTAGATACTGAATAGCCTTAGGATATAAGGTGAAAATGATTGTTGACGTTGCAATCTCATACAAAGCTGCAGAAAGGCCGTGCCATGCCCGCTTCGCATCCCTCCGATACCGATCTTGATGCCTGTGACCGCGCGCTGCTGCTCGCGCTGCAGGAGAACGCACGCACACCGTATGCGGAGCTGGCGCGGCGCGTGGGATTGTCCACACCGGCGGTGATCGAGCGCATCCGTAAACTCGAGGACCGTGGGGTCATCCTTGGCTATCGCGCGATGGTCGATGTGGCGAAGATTGGGCTGCCCGTCCGCGCGTTTGTGAAGGTGACGGTGGCAGGCGACAAGCTGGACCGCTTCGCGCGGATGGCGGCGAAGATTCCCGAGGTGCTGGAGTGCCATCGCGTGACAGGAGCAGAGTCGTTCCTGGTGCAGGTGGCGGCGCGCGACATGCTGCATATCCAGGAGGTCATCGACTCGATGATGCCGTATGTAGCGACCAACACAGCGATGGTGCTGGCTTCGCCGGTGCCGTGGCGTGTCATCGAGCCACCCGCGGTTCAGCCCGCGCGACGCTCGCCTGCGCGACGTATCGGTCGAACGCGCGCTTAGGTGGCTACACGATGCGGTTCTGCGCGACGACGTTCTTGTAGAAGTGCGCGAGAGAAGTTGAGACGGTATCCCAGATGGACCGCCCTCTTCCGTCCTCTTTCACCGCGCCTTCGACCTGATGCGAGGCTGTCACTGTCCCCAGAGAAAGCCGGGTGGAAAGCTGCCGCCGTGGGTGCGAGCGCTGCGCGTGCGGGAGCTTATCCTGAATCGAGCTCAGTACATGATGCTTTGTGGCATCGCAGCCGTGCTAAACGGGACGATGCGACGCGAAGGGAAACGTTTGATCGTCCGCGCGATGTTCAGCTGCGCAGTAGATCGGGCTTTGACAGCGCGAGCTTTGCGATGAGTTCGCCGAAGAGCGTATTGGCCCAGGCGAACCACGAACGCGTGAACTTAGCGGAGTCGTCGCGGTTGTAGCTCTCATGCATGAAACCGGTACCGGCAGTGGAGGCCTTAAGCATTCGCACGGCGTGAACAATCTCAGTGTCCGAACTGCTGGTGAGCGCATAGATGATTTGCGACATGGGCCAGATGCTGTTGCGGCCGATGTGCGGACCTCCGATTCCCTCACCTGCTTTGCCTCGGAAGAACCATGGATTGCGCTCGCTCCACACGAGAGCGCGGGTGCGGGCGTAGAGAGCAGGGTCGGGAGAGCTGTCGATGTAGGGCAGGCCGAGAAGACTCGGGACATTAGCATCGTCCATCAAGACATGACCGCCGAAGCCGTCGACCTCGTAGGCCCAGACGGTTCCCTGCGCTGTGTTGACGACGGCATACTGCCGGAGAGCTTGCTCGACTTCGGCCGCAAGGGATTCGGCTTCGTTGGCTAAGGCGGCATCGTGGTAGATGGCGTTGAGCATGGCGGCGAGCTGGCGGAGGCTGGTCACCGCGAAGAGGTTGGAGGGGACGAGGAACGGCAGAAGGCAGGCGTCGTCCGACGGCCGGAAGCAGGAGGCGATGAGGCCGACAGGATTCGCGGGAGAGCCAATGCCGTTGATGAGGGTGTCGGTGGGGTTATCGGCAGTGCGCTGGAAGCGGTACGGGCCTTCGCCGTGCTTGCGCTGCTGGACGCGCATGGTGGACAGCACCGCCTGCATGGCCTGCTTCCAATGGGCGTCGAAGGGGCTGGTATCGCCTGTCGCCCGCCAGTAGCCGTGGGCGAGGCGGATGGGATAACAGAGGGAGTCGAGCTCATACTTGCGCTCGCCGACGCCCTGCCGCATCTCGGTGCGGTCCTTGATGCTCCACTCCAGCGGCGGCGCGGTGAGGTCGGCCATGAAGGCGTTGGCATAGGTGTCGATGAGCAGGCACCGGGCCTGGCGGCGGATGACGCCCTCGATGAGGGCTCGGAGGTGAGGGTCTTCCTTCAGCAGCGGGAGGTACGGCCATACCTGCGCAGAGGAGTCGCGAAGCCACATCGCGGCGATGTCGCCGGTGAGGACTGCGGTATCGGGCTCGCCCTCGAACGTACCGGGCTGGACGGTTGTATCGAGGGTGTTGGGGTAGCAGTTGCGAAAGATCCAGGCCAGTTCGGGATCGGGGATACGCGCGGAGATGCGATCCAGGAAGGCCTCAACCGCGGGGCTGGAGAACTTGCGGTCAGAGGGCACAGGGCGCTTCGATGCGGGTGTGGCCGCGTCGGGAAACGTCGCGCCCCAGCCGAGGTGCGGCGCCGCGAGCGCGATGGCGCTGGCCGCCTGGAGAAAACTGCGCCTGCTGTTGTGGTGTCGGGAGATCATCCCACCGAGTATGCCTCAAACAGCCAGCCGACGGCCAAGGCACGACGGCCGCGCCGCCAGCGAGTTATCTCGTCCTCGCCTATTGAGGCGTCGTCGGAATCTCTTGCGGAACGGAATAGGAGCTGCCATTTACCTGATGGATAACTGTGCTGTCGTCGTAGCCTAACGCGTGCCGGTAGTGCTGGTAGATGCGCGGTCCCAGCAGGGCCAGGACTACGGTGATGCAGATAAGCAGCGCTTTGGGGATCATGGACTCTCCTGAAAAGGTCACGTGCCAGGGACGCAGTCCATGATCGATGTGCGTGGGCATAGGACAAATCCCACAACGGTGTGATGGGGATAATCAGAAAACCTGCAGCCGATACGGGCTTACCCCAACTACGCAAGCAGGAATTTCTTTTCCCTTTCTGGCCTAGAGGCGGGTCGGGTTACTGACCAAATCTTCAACTTCGACTTGGCTTATTTGGGAGCTTTGGTATCAATCTGCGAAATGGCGGACGCCAGCATGGCAACTCTGCGCTCTTGGTCTCCTGCTATCTTGCGCCACTATCTACTGGACGCCAAACAACTCCCGCACCGATCTGAAAGTCCTGCTGCCTATTCGAAAACCCATTGGGCAGGTCAGTTCGCACGTAGTGCGCGTCCACCACACGAATTGCCCAGGTGCGCCGGATATTCCAATCCCAGCCACCGCCAAACTGCATCGCGAGGGCATTCGCTGACGCCACAGGCCCCGGCGATCCGGGAAAGGTGCTGGCGAAACCATGAACGCCACCGAACAATCCCTCGACAAAGAGCCTTGAGTGAGTTGCCATGGCGTGACCGAGCGGCAGAGTGTAACGAGGTCCACTGGTTACCATCACCTTGCTGAATGACTGACCACCGCCCGAGCCCTGCGACGTCTCACCGGTCGCATTCGCAACCAGGCTGAGGTTGTACTTCAGGTGGAACGCAAGCTCACCGGAACCTCCAGGAGCCCAGAAGCTGCTTCCGGAGGTGTAACGCACCCGTTCCGTGCTAAACATGACTGCCGCATCGACCGGTTGTGATTCATGTGCGCCTGCACTCTGGCCTGCCGCCACATTCTGGCTACAGCCAAACGTTGCTGCGCTGACATACAGCACGAAAGCAACGAAATCGTTCTTCTTCATACCCATCATCACGCAGATCTTCCCTTCTATTCCACAATCAGAGTGAACGGCACGCTGTGCGAGAGATTGCCGCTGGTCACCGTCAGCGTGACCTGACTGTCCCTCTGGGCCTGGGACAGGATTCCATCCGTCGCGCCGCATCCTGTCAGTGCAGAGGTCGCAGCACCTGCCAGCAAGAACAATGCCAGCAGGTACATCTTCCCCAGCCGCTTACGGGAGCGCTTCAGCCCCGCCAGAGGAAGCAGCAGCAGACCGGCTGCGAGTGGAGCATACCTTCCACTACTTGTTCGGATTGCGGCTAACGTCTGCGGCACAGTGATGGTGCAGGTAACCTGGCCGCTAGGGCTCGACGCAGGAAGCGAAGCAGGGTTGCAGCTATACGTTGCGCCACTTGGCAATCCCGACAGGGTGAAGTTCACCGTCGCCGGGAAAGAACCGTAGAGCGTCGTCAGACTGAAGACAAAGCTTGCGGAATGCCCCGGCACCACATACAGCGGAATGTTGGTGTTGGCATCCACGGCGGCCAGCGTAAAGTCAAGCGGCGCGACCGCAACGGTCTCGCCCGTCGTGGAGGAACCGATCTGGAAGTTCGCATCTCCGGAGTAGACAGCAGTGATGCTGTGCGTAATGCCTGGGGACAGACTCGTAGCGACGCTTGCTGTTCCATTCGTCATGGGTACAGACGCCAGCTGCACACCGTTGTCGAGAAAGATAATCGTCCCCGTCGGAGCACCTGTGCTGCCCGGCGTGACATCGCTTACCGAGGCGGTAAATGTTACCTGCTGTATCGGAGTGATGCTGGCAGCACTCGCCGACAGAGCCACCGCCGATGCTGCTTTGTTCACGGACAGGGAGAATGTGTCCGACGCCGTTGCGCCGTTCGCATCGGTGACCGTCACGATGTAATTCGCCGAGGCACTGATCACGCTCGTGGAACCGGAGATGGCCCCGGTCGACGAGTTGAAGCTAAGCCCTGTCGGAAGCGCCGGCGAAACGGAGTATGCTAACGTGCCTGTGCCGCTACCTCCCACGACGGGTATGAAGGTCGCTGGAGTGTTATAGATCATCGCCTGGGAGGCAATAGCCACCGTCGCCGTCACTGCGGTGTTCACCGTGATCGAGAAATTTGCCCGCGCGGTTTCGCCATTTGTGTCGCTGACCGTCACCGTGTAGCTGGTTGCCGAGCTGGTTGCTGTCGGCGTTCCGCTGATCATTCCGGTGGATGTGTTGAAGCTAAGCCCCGTGGGAAGCGCCGGCGAGACAGCGTAAGTCAGGGTGCCGGTGCCGCCTGCTCCAGTGACGGGCGCGAACGTGACCGCCAAGCGATTCTGCGTCAACAAGGTCGATGCGGCCGCGGTCGTAGCCGTTACTGCGGCGTTTACCGTGAGCGAGAAGTTTGCGGTTGCGCTCTCCCCGTTGGTGTCAGTAACGGTCACAGTGTAGGCAGCAGCAGCACTTGAGGCCGTCGGAGTTCCGCTCACCGCTCCGTTGGACGCACCGAAGTTGAGCCCCGCAGGAAGTGCAGGCGAAACGCTATAGGTCAATGCACCCGTGCCGCCGGTTCCGGTCACCGGAGCAAAATTGACCGCGAAATTTTGTGTCGCAGCTTCAGAAGAAACCGCAACCGTAACGGCCACCGCAGTATTCACGGTCAGGGAGAACGAGCCGGTTGCCGTAGCTCCGTTGGAGTCAGTCGCTGTGACGGTGTAGCTGCTTGCCGCACTCGTCCCCAAAGGCGCTCCGGTGATCGCCCCCGTGTTCGTGTTGAAGTTCAGGCCGGCCTGCAAAGCTGGCGAGACGCTATAGGTCAGCGTGCCCGTACCGCCGCTGGCGGTAACTGGAATAAAGCTGGCAGCGAAATTCTGCGTCAGCATCTTTGTGGAGATTGCGATTGTTGTCGCTACGGCCGAGTTCACTGTAAGGGAGAAGGAACCGGTTGCCGTGGCTCCGTTGGAGTCCGTCGCCGTGACGGTATAACTGGTCGCAACGCTGGCTCCTGAAGGTGTTCCGGTGATCGCTCCCGTAGTTGAGCTGAGAGTCAGTCCGCTCGGTAAGCTCGGGGAAACACTGTACGTCAACGCGCCGGTACCACCGCTGGCTGTTACCGGGGTAAAGCTGGCTGCGAAGCTTTGCGTCAGCATCTTCGACGAGACGACGACCGTCGAGGCTACCGCCGCATTGACCGTAAGCGAGAAGCTATCACTTGCTGTCTCACCATTGGAATCGGTCACTGTTACCGTATAACTGCTCGCGGCGCTGATCACGCTTGGAGTTCCCGTAACCGCACCGGTAACCGAGCTGAAGTTCAACCCGCTCGGCAACGATGGCGAGACGCTATAAGTCAACGTGCCGGTACCGCCTGAGCCCGTTACCGGTGTGAAACTGGTAGCGAAGCTCTGGGTCAGAGATTTAGAAGCCACCGCGACCGTAGCCGATACGCTAGCATTCACCGTAAGAGAGAACGCCCCCGTCGCTGTGGCGCCGTTGGTGTCTGTCACTGTGACCGAATAGCTCGTGGCGGTGCTGGTGCCCGTCGCCGTGCCCGACACTGTCCCCGTGCTCGAGCTGAAATTCAGCCCACCCGGCAGGCCAGGCGAAACGGTATAGACCAACGTGCCGGTACCGCCGGTACCCGTCACCGGGGTGAAACTAACCGCAAGGTTCTGCGTCAACGATTTGGAGGCGACCGCAACCGTAACCCCTACAGCAGAGTTCACAGCAAGGTTAAAGCCCGCAGTCGCCGTCGAGCCGTGGGCATCGGTGACAGTAACCGTGTAAGAAGTCGGTGTGCTGATGGAAGACGGCGAACCAGTCACCGCGCCCGTGGCAGAGTTGATCGACAGTCCTGCAGGCAACGTCGGAGAGATGCTATAGCTCAACGGCGTAGTTCCACCGCCGCCGGTCACCGGTGTAAATGAGGATGATGGTTGGTTCCGGGTCAGTGTCTTGGAAGCGATCGCCGTACTGGCCGTCACCTGGATGTTGATGGCTAGCTGGAACGTCGCCGTCGCAGTTGCGTTATTGGCATCTGTCACCGTCACCGTGTACGTGGTTGCACCGACAGGGTTCGTCGGTAGGCCACTGATCTGGCCCGTGGTGGGACTCAGCGCTATGCCGGGGGGCAAGGTCGGCGAGACGCTGTAGTGAAGCGTGCCTGTTCCACCACTACCCTGCACTGGCATTACCTGAGAGATCGGAAAATTGAGTGTCTCTCCGATCGACGAGATCACCGTCGTCGCTGACACCGGACCATTGACCGTGAGGGTAAAGGTTTGCGACGCCGTCGATCCGTTCGCGTCCGTCACCGTAACCGTATAGGTCGTTGTGGTGCTCGTCACGGAAGGAGTGCCGCCAACAGCGCCAGTTGTTGTGTTGAGGCTCAGGCCCGTAGGCAGCGAAGGCGAGATGCTATAGCTCAGCGGGGGCGCTCCGCCACCGCCCATGACCGGCGTGAACGCGGTGACTGCAAAGTTCTTGGTCAGAAAGGCCTGGCTTACCGCAAGATTCGCCGTTACGGAACCGTCGACCGTCAGCGAGAACGTCGCGGTGGCGGTTGCGTTGTTTGCATCCGTCACCGTCACCGTATACGTAGTAGCACTATTCGTAGCCGTCGCGGTACCCGTGACTGCGCCCGTGGCGGAGTTGAGGTTCAGCCCCGTCGGCAGGCTGGGAGACACACTGTAGCTCAAAGTGCCCGTGCCATTTGCCCCGGTGACCGGAGTAAATGGCGTCGCTGCATGACCTTGGGTCAGTATCGTGGACGTGACCGCCTGGGCAGCCGTCACTGCGGCGTTTACGGTGAGCGAAAAGGTGCTGCTTGCGGTCGCGCCGTTGCTATCTGTTACCGTCACCGTGAAAGTTGCAGCGGACAGCGTCGCCGTCGGCGTATTCGAGATAGCGCCTGTGGCGGAGCTGAAGTTCAACCCAGTGGGCAAGGCCGGCGAGATGCTATAGGTCAGGGTTCCAGCGCCGCCGCTACCCGTAATAGGAGTAAAGCTCGTCACAACGTGGTTCTGGGTTAGAGACTTCGAAGCGATGGCCTGCGTCGCTGTCGGCGGAGCCGCTACTGCCAACGAGAAGGTATTGGCCGCGGTCGCATTGTTCGCATCGGTCACCGTTACGGTATACGTGGTCGCGCTAGTCGTTGCGGTAGCCGTGCCGGTGATGGCGCCCGTCGTAGAACTGAAGTTCAGACCCGCCGGCAGCGTCGGCGAGATGCCGTAGCTCAAGGTACCTGTACCGCCGCCGCCCGTCACCGGCGTAAAGCTCGTCGCTGCGGTGTTCTGTGTCAGGGTTGTCGAAGCAACGGACTTCGTTGCTGTCACAGCGGCGTTGATTGTAAGGGTAAAAGTATTGCTCGCCGTCGCACTATTCTGATCGGTCACCGTCACCGTGAAGGTGGTTGCCGTGAGCGTGGTGCTCGGCGTGCCCGTGATTGCGCCAGTGCTGGAGTTTAGATTCAGGCCGGTCGGCAAAGACGGCGAGATGCTGTAGCTCAACGCGCCTGTACCGCCGCCGCCCGTCACCGGCGTAAAGCTCGCCGCTGTGGTGTTCTGTGTCAGGGACGTCGAAGCAACAGACTTCGTTGCTGTCACCGCGCCGTTGATGGTAAGGCTAAAGGTGTTGCTGGCCGCCGCATTATTCAGGTCGGTCACCGTCACCGTGAAGGTCGATGCCGCGAGCGTTCCACTGGGTGTGCCTGTGATTGCGCCCGCGCTGCTGAGACTCAAGCCTGCCGGTAGCGAAGGTGAGATCGAGTAGGTCAGTGTTCCTGTACCGCCGCCACCCGTCACCGGAGTGAAACCGGTAGTTGCATGACTCTGCGTCAGCAAGGCGGAAGCAACGGACTGTGCAGCCGTCACCGCGCTGTTCACCGTGAGGATGAAGGTATTGCTAGCCGTCGCATTGTTCTGGTCTGTCACCGTCACCGTAAAGGTCGTTGCCGTAAGGGTCACACTCGGCGTGCCTGTGATTACGCCCGCGTTGCTGAGACTCAAGCCTGCCGGCAGCGAAGGTGAGATTGAGTAGGTTAGCGTTCCTGTACCGCCGCTACCCGTCACTGGAGTGAAACCGGTAGTGGGATGACTCTGCGTCAGCAAGGCGGAAGCAACGGACTGTGCAGCCGTCACCGCACTATTCACCGTGAGGATGAAGGTATTGCTAGCTGTCGCACCGTTCTGGTCTGTCACCGTCACCGTGAAGGTAGTCGCGGTGACGGTAGTGCTGGGAGTTCCAGTGAGGGCTCCGCTAGAGGAATTGATACTCAATCCCGTCGGCAGAGAGGGCGAGATCGAATATGTAAGCGAACTGACACCACCGCCGCCCGTTACCGGTGTGAAGCTGCTGGCCGCTTGGTTTTGCGTCAGGACCTTGGACGCAATGGATTGCGTCGCCGTCACCGCGCTGTTGACCGCCAGGGTGAAGGTGTTGGACGCAGTTGCGCTGTTCTGGTCTGTGACGGTGATGGTGTAGGTGGTCGAGACAAGGGTTGTCCCAGGTGTTCCGCTGATGGCGCCATTGCTGGTGTTGAAGATCAATGCCGAGGGCAGAGCAGGTGAGATGCTGTACGCCAGTGTGCCCGTGCCGCCGACGCCCGTTACCGGCGCAAAGGCTGTCGCGGCATGATTCAGCGTCAAGGTCCTGGCCGCAATGGATTGTGTCGCTGTCAACGGGCCATTGACCGTCAGCGTGAAGGTGTTCGTCGCCGTCGCGGTGTTTTGATCCGTCACGGTCACCGTAAAGGTGGTTGCAACAAGCGGGATGGAGGGCGTTCCACTAACGGCTCCGGTAGTTGTATTTAAGCTCAATCCCGTAGGCAGAGCAGGTGAGATGGAGTAGGCCAGGGTTCCTGTACCGCCACCACCTGCCACAGGAGTAAACGGGGTAACGGCATGATTCTGCGTCAACGTTGCTGCAGAAATGGCCTGCGTCGCGGTCACTGCACTGTTTACCGTCAGGCTGAAGGTGTTGGTCGCAGGCTGGCCGTTTGCATCGGTTACCGTCACCGTATAGGTGGTTGCCGCAAGCGTCGTCGACGGAGTTCCACTGATTGCGCCCGTCGCAGAACTTAGGCTCAAGCCTGTGGGAAGCGGTGGTGCGATGCTGTAGACGAGCGTCGGCGTTCCGCCGCCGCCAGTGATCGGAGTAAAGGATCCCGCGGAATGGCTCTGCGTCAGGGCTTTGGAAGCAATCGACTGCGTGGCCGTCACCGCTGGATTCACTGTCTGGGTGAGTGTGGCTGAGGTGCTCGTCCCAAAAGTCGAGTCGCCATTGTAGGTAGCAACGATGGAATGCGATCCAGCCGCAAGGGCGACGGTACACGTGGCTACGCCGCTCGATACAGGCTGCGCGCCGCATCCCGAGATAGTGCTGCTGTTGTTCGAAAAGCTGACAGTGCTTTCGTTCACCGTGCTGCTGCTGGTGACCGTAGCAGTCAGGGTCTCTGTCTGACCGAACGTAGCCGGATTGAGAGACGAAGAAACAGTGGTCGTGGTGGAGGTCGTCTGGTTGATTGTCAACGACAGGGTGATCAATTGAGTCGGTGAACCCGAACTGGTGGGATCCAGATAGGTATTCACACTATCGGTAGTCTCGGTTCCGGGGCTCAGGTTAAGGGCGTAGTACGTATTTAGGCTACCTCCGCCATTGGGCAGGCATCCACCCGTCCCCGGGGCGGGGTTGAGGTCGAAGTTGCATGCCGAAAAGACGAATGTGATGGACTTGCCATTGGCCGTTGTCGTGGTGAAATCGGCAAATTGGGGACTCTCAACGCCACTGGCTGGGTAAACACCGAGGTCATAGGGATCGCAGGTATTACCGTCGCCGTCAGTGTTGATGCCCCCTCCAACCAGGACGACGGTTGGGCTGTCAGTCGGGCTACTAAATGACACAGGGTTGGGCGTGAAACATTCATTCCAGTTGTAGCCAGTATCGGGATGAAAAATGCCCTGCGCCGTCAGGAGGCTGGCTGTGAAGTCCACCTTGAGAACCTGACCGCTGCCGATATTGGAAGCATACAGATTCCCATTGCCATCCATCGCCAGCGCCTGCGGCAAACTTAGATTGGTTCCAACATCGTGGAGCTGGGTATAGCCGCTGTTGCCGTTCGGAGCATACTCATGCACCGCATTGCTCGAAAGATCCGAGACAAAAACATCTCCTTTCCCATCGACCACCACACCGCTGGGCTGCTTTAGCGTACTGCTGTTCGCCACATCGGCGAGTTGGGCATAGCTGCCATCGCCGTTGGGTGCATACAGGTGCACCGCATAGGCTCCGGCATCGGAAACATAGACATTCCCATTGCTGTCGATCGCCAGCGCATTGGGTTGCTGCAGGCCGCTGTTGGCCACATCCTGCAAGCGGGTATAGCTACCATCGGCGTTGGGACTATATTTGCGTACTACACCGCTGCCCGCTTCTGCCACATACACATTGCCGCTGCCGTCGACAGCTACGCCTTGCGGAACTTTCAACCCACTGGCCACATCTGTTTGCTGCAGAAACACAGGACCATTGCGCACAAATTTGCGAACGACATTCAGCGCGGTATCCGTGACATAGACGGCGCCGCTGCCATCAATCGCCACGCCATAGGGCTGCTGCAACCCTCGCGGGCCCACCACGTCCTGTGACGTGACATAGTGAGAGCCGCGTTCGGAATAGAGATGCACCGCTCCGGTAGCAGCATCCGCCACAAACAGCGTTCCAATAGCATCCACAGCAATTCCAGCGGGAGCGGTAGTGGCAGCAACATCCTGCGACCCGGTCGCGATTGCCGTCGTCCCCCCGGTTCCGACCCCATAGATGTAGGCTATGGCCGCCACCTTGTAAGCCGGGTCCCTCAGGACGACCGCGCCATTCCGTGCCCCCGCGAATTTCGGTGTGAACGTCACCGTCACCGTGCAGGCATCGCCTGGCTGATAAACATGGCTCGCGCCGTTCGTGTAGCAGGTGCCGGTCAAGGAATCCGCAAAATCCTCGCCAATGATTCCCTGGGTCTCCACCAGCGAATCGCCGATCTTGCCGCCCGTGTCAAAAATGAAGGTGAGCGTCTGCGCGGCGCTCGTGCTTCCCACCGGCATAGACAAGAAGCTCGCACTCCCCGCCGTTCCCGCAGCCACCGGCGCGCTGGAACTGCTTCCCGCAGCCTGCACCGCGCTTAGGTGTGCAGCCACCTGCGCATGCGCTGACAGCGAAGAAAGCACAACCGCGGATGCCAGACAGGTCTCCCAGGTCAACATTCTCTTTAGCCGGGAACAAAACGAAGACGAACGACGGAAGGGCAAAACAGATGACGTGCACATTTTGGACGATCCCCGCCCGACACAACTGAGCGCAGAAACGTCAGTCCCTGCCAGCGTCGTTACATCCTGATTGTCGGAGCACATAAGGTGTACCACTCGCGCCAGGACTTTTCAAGGGAGCGCTCGGAGCACCGAGGCAATTGATGCCCCTGAAACAATGCCTCTTCACCCTCCCATGCATTGGCGGTCCAATGGCGATGCTGGAAAAGCCGGCAGTCAGCACGAAATCGGCTACCTGCTGAAAGCCGTGGTTGCTTGAGGCGCGGCTTCGCCATCAGCTTGCGGGTCATATCGTGGCACGCAGGCATACTCTTCTGCGGCATCGTCCACAGAACGGTGATGTGCTTCGTGCTCGCGCGAGGTCTTCGCTTCTAGAAGGACCGCATAGCTGAGAACGAGTTGTGCAACGCTCACATTCCCTCATGTGGCTGTATCGAATCCCTCGACAACTCCGTTGGTCACATTTGGAAGATTCTTGAGAAGGAACATCTCACTGAGAACACGATCTTCGTCTTCATCAGCGATCACGGTTGCCACTTCGGCACGCGTAACCAGGAAGACAAGCGGAGCCCTCACAACAGCTCCCGCGGAGCGCACCAGATCGCGAAACTGGTGGGCCTCATCGATATCGCTCCCGAGCTTATCAATGCGGCGGGACCGCCAGTGCTATCAACTTGGAAAGGACTCAGTGTGCTTCCTCTGCCAAACGACGCGAAAGCGCCGCACCACTGTCCCAACGCACAACTCATTCCGATAAGCGAATCCATGACGGGCCGTAGGATCTGCAGCCGGACTGGACGTACTGCGTTGCCGATACTTCGGACGACAGGTCAAAGCCAGCCGCGAAGACGTATACCGAGTACCAGATGTACGATCAGCGTGTCGACCCGAACGAATTGGTCAATGAGGTCGACCGCAAAGGTTATCGCGTCAAAGCAGATGAGTGGCGTGAGCGGTTGAAGACGCCAGCGTCAATGCAGGAGAAGCCGAATCGCACGTCCAGCTGACGAAGCTCTACCCATAGGAAACGGCCATGAACGGAAACAACCAGGAGGACACCGGTCGGGTGCAAACGAAAAAGGCATGCTGCGCTCCACGGGTAGACCGCGGCGTCGCCGCGGCATCCGAACTCGCGCCTCGCCCCGCTCTGAGGGCTGCGGCCTCGGTCTCCGAGATGATCTCCTTGCCTGGCGGTACCTTTCTCATGGGCACGGACTATCCCCAGGGCTTTCCCGCCGACGGTGAGGGTCCGGTGCGTCCCGTCAGGCTATCTCCCTTTCGCATCGATCGCTATCCCGTGACGAACACAGAGTTCGCGAGGTTTGTTGAGAGTACCGGCTACGCCACCGATGCCGATCGATTCGGCTGGTCCTTCGTCTTTTGGTCCCACATCCCAGCGTCCAGGTTCGAAGATGTAGTGGAAGACACGGTTGTGGCGATGCCATGGTGGTGCAAGGTCCCCGGAGCTCGCTGGGACGCCCCCGAAGGGCCAGGCTCAGACATACGACGGCGTGACAACCACCCAGTTGTCCATGTTTCCTGGCGAGACGCTGCTGCTTATGCAGCCTGGGCCGGCAAGGCTCTCCCCACCGAAGCGCAGTGGGAGTATGCCGCACGAGGCGGGTTGGAGCAGAAGCTTTACCCGTGGGGCGACGAGCTCACTCCGGATGGCAGGCACCTGTGCAATATCTGGCAGGGGCAGTTTCCGCGCGAAGATACCGCACACGACGGCTACGCAGGGATCTGCCCGGTGGACGCGTTTCCCGCAAACGGTTACGGTCTCTATTCCGTCGCTGGAAACGTCTGGGAGTGGTGCGGCGATTGGTTTACGATCACGCATTCCATGCATGCCCTGCAAGACCCTTCTGGGCCGCAGGCTGGAGAGGTCAAGGTCATGAAAGGGGGATCGTTCCTCTGTCATGCTTCCTACTGCAATCGCTATCGAGTGGGAGCGCGTACCGCAAACAGCATCGATAGCAGCGCGTCCAACATAGGATTTCGATGCGCCGCACCAGAGCAGGGAGCCTCCACCGATGAGGCGATCACGATTTGACCTGAAAGAGGCCCGCGATGTGGGTAAGACCCTAGTATGCGAGAAGATTGCAGCGGGGGGATCCTGGGATAGCGATCATTCGCATCCGCTTTTCGTCCGTTGACGAAATTGTTTATCTATAAGAATATTGTCTTACCGCATGACGATTTTCTCCAAGCTCGCCGACGCGACCCGCTGTTGTACTTCGCAACGAATCGGTGGCGCACGCCAGCTTGCCTGTTGTAGCCGGATCTAGTCCGGCTCCTCGCGGAGAGCAGCTGAAATGCCCACCTTCACGGTGGGCTTTCTTCTTCGGGATCGTTTCATTTCGTTTTCCCTGACAATTCTTTCGGTGCCACGAGCCGCTGTCTCATAAGGCCGCGCTCATCAGCCACCAGCCGAGCCGACGCCGCGTCCCTGCCTGCTCGCCGGACGGACTGAACCGCCACCAAACTTCTTGGAGACTGGCTGTGACCGCAAACGCTGCACGTTTTCGTAAGCGAATCCTCTTCGCGATGCTTGCAATCCTTCTACCTGGCTTTCTGGCGATTCGCCCGGTAGTGGCACAGAGCGCGGGTGATGGGGTCATCACCGGCACGATCTCCGATGCCAGCGGGGCGTTCATTCCAGACGCAGCAGTGACAGCTGTCAATGATGCCACTGGGGCGTCCGTCACGCGGCCATCCTCCTCGAGCGGTCTCTATCGACTCGGCCCATTGTCTGTCGGCACCTACACCGTCACGGTCGCAGCCAACGGATTCACCGGGGTCAAGCAACAAGGGATTGTCCTCAATGCCTCGCAGACGTTCGGCCTCAACCTCACATTGCAGATTGGCAGCGACACGCAGTCCGTCACTATCGGCACCGCACCACCGGCGTTGGATACCACCAGTGCTACGCTCGGCGGCACCATCTCAAGCAAGGAGTACATGGATCTTCCCTTGCTCGTTTCCGGGAATCAGCAGCGAGACATCACGCAGTTCTCGAATCTCCTGCCTGGTGCGCAGGCCGGAACACGCTCTTCGCTCTTCTCCGGCACAGGAAACCGCGTGCAGGAGATCTACCTCGATGGCATTCCCATCACGACCATCAGTCAGATTGGTGACAATCGCCCCATCTTCAATATCGTTCCTTCGGAAGCGATCGATCAGATCGGCGCCACGACCAGCGGACAATCGGTCGACATGCAGGGCGCGGGCGCGGTCAGCTACACCATGGCATCGGGAGGCAATCAATACCACGGCTCAGTCGCTGACTTCATCCGGAACACGTTGTTCGATACCTGGGGCTTCACCGCTCCGGCAGCCACCGTGCAGCGCGTCGTCAACGGAAAGCTCGTCGCCGTTCCTGCCGGAAAACCTGCGGACCATCAGAACGAGTTCACCGCTTCCATCGGCGGGCCTATCAGCATCCCGCATCTCTTCAACGGCCGCGATAAGCTCTTCTTCTTCGCAGCCTATGACCGCACCCATGGCGACACCGCGCCGACATACGCGACGACGACGGTCCCCACAACACTTATGCGGACGGGCGACTTCACCGAGCTGCTTGCAGCGAACGGTGGCCCCGGCTACACGCTCTACGACCCCACCAGCCTCAGCTGCCCCACGCCAACGACCTGCACCCGCCAGCCCTTTATGGGCTTGAAGAACGGCGTCCCCACGCAGAACGTTATCCCGTCAAACCTCATTTCGCCGATCGCGCAGCAGATGCAATCGTTCCTGCCATCGCCCACCACGAGCGGCATCCAGAACAACTACCTCGGTGGATACCCGCAGGGAACAGATAACTGGCTTTACTCGGGCCGCATTGACTACGACATCTCGTCGAAACACCGGCTCTCATTCGTCGTCACTGGGGGTAACACTCATCCCATTCCGTTTACATCGAACAGCTCCGTCCTGCCGGTGCCGTATCTTGCGTCGAACTATACCCAGACCGGTGGCCACTGGGCCGACGCTCAGGATGTGTACACGATCCGGCCGAACCTCGTGAACCAGATCAAGTTCGGCTTCAGCAACTTCGGCGGTCCGCCGTCAAAGAACATCACCCAGGGAGTCGACCAATATAAAGCTACGACGCTTGGCATCACCTTCAGTGGTGTCCCGGGCGGGCCTGACTCACAGGCGGTGAACCAGTTTCCCACCTCCACGTTCTCAGGAAGTAACGCGGTGGCGCAGTGGGGCGACGGAACGCCGGGCACCGGCAAGACAACGGTCGACGAAACCTACACCGTCCTCGACAACCTCAGCTGGGTCAAAGGCAATCACTCGATGGTCTTTGGCTTCGAGTTGCAGCGGTTGGAGCTCAACCAATCGGCGCAGGACGGCCCCACCTCGGGTATCACACTCGCATGGGGAGTGAACGAGACCGCAAAGGTCGGTGGAACCTCCTATGCCAGTGGAACTGGCTACTCCTATGCCAGCTATCTTCTCGGCGCCGTAGCCAACACCAGCGTCAGCGTGCTTCCCTTCTCTGTACTAGGTGGCCGGTATCACCCCTTCGCCCCGTACTTCCAGGACAACTACAAAGTCACATCGAAGCTCACGCTCAATCTTGGCCTGCGTTGGGATTATCTCCCCACCTACAATGAGGTGCTCAATCGCTTCTCGTTCCTGAACCCCAACATCACCAACTCGGCTACGGGAAGCCTCGGCGCGCTGCAGTTTGCAGGCAACTACGGTGGCCCCGGCGTCAGCTGCGAATGCAGCTCTCCGGCCAGCAACTACATGAAAAACTGGGGACCGCGCGTCGGGTTCGCTTACTCCCTGAATAACAAGACCGTGATCCGCGGAGCTTACGCGCTTGTCTACTCCCATGGCGGAGGCACAGGTGGCGCGGGCGGAGCCTACCAGGGAACGGGCTCGCTCGGCTTCACCTCCACGCCCTCCTTTATCGACGGTGGAGCGGGCCCCGGTGCCCGCCCAGCCTTCTATCTCAACAACAGCACGGGGTTCCAGGCTCTCGGGCTCGCCAACACAAATTTCGGCGGTCCCGGATACACGGTTCCAGCCGTCACCGCGCCGAGCGCGGCCAGCCAGAGTCTGAACACGGGAAATTACGTGAACGGTGCCGGAGCTTATGTCACACCCGGTTCGATCAGCTACCTCGACCCCTATGTCTCCGGGCGTGCACCTGAGTTCGATTTCTGGAACTTCGGTATTCAGCGCGAGTTGCTCAACGACCTCACCATCACCGTGAACTACGCCGGCTCGCAAAGTCACTTCCTCGCAGGCGCCAGCAACATCCGTGGCCTCCAGTCCGGCCAGATCGATCCGAAGTACTACGCTCTCGGTGTCGGCAGCTATGGCGCGGGACTTCTCTCCGCGCCGGCCACAGCCGCGAACCTCGCCAAGGCCAATGCCATCATCCCCGGCATCTCCGCACCCTACGCAGGCTTCACCGCAGCAGCCAACACCAGCGCGGGCTCCGGCCTGGCGACCATCGGCCAGATGCTCACCTGGATGCCGCAGTATTCCAGTGTCACCGATACCTGGGGAAGCCAGACCGCGAATGCGGCCTACCATTCGCTGCAGCTCTCTGTGGCAAAACGTGCGTCGCATGGTCTCACGCTCAATCTGAACTACACCTACTCCAAGCAACTCGATGACACGGGAACGATTCGCAGCGGATACGCCATTCCTGCGGATCGAACACTCAACGGCAAAGCCTGGAAGCCGGACCGCATCGACCGCTCGCCAAGTCTCACAGACATACCGCAAAATCTCTCTATCTATGGCGTCTACCAGATCCCTGCGGGCAAAGGTCACTTCGGCGGAGACTATCTCGTGACACGCGCTTTGCTCAGCGGCTGGAATCTCTCGGGCGTCTTCACGTATGTTGCCGGAGCTCCGCTCGCAATCACTTCCACAGCTTGCACCTCCTCCACAGAGCCGGGAGCAGGCCAGTGCATGCCCGATGTCAACCCGAGTTTCTCCGGAGACATTCGCCAGAACGGCAGCTGGGGGCATGGAGCGACTGGAGCGAATCTGGGAGCGTACTCCTACATCAAGGGTGCGGTCAGTGGCTCAACACCAGGCATCGGCGCGTCCGGCGCCACCTGCTCGACCAGCATCGGCCCCTTCTGCAACTCTGGTGCACTCATGATCGGCGATGCGCCTCGCACATCCGCCTTCGGACTGCGTGGCCCTGGAGTGTACAACCTCAACATGGGCGTCCGCCGGACCTTCGATGTCACCGAGCGCTTCAAGTTCATCTTCGCCGTGGACTGCCAGAATGTGACCAACAAGGTTACCTTCAGCGGTATCAATACAAACATCAACAGCACATCGTTCGGCCAGGTCAGCAGCGCCACCAGCAACTCCGGCAGTCGCGACTTCCAGTTCTCCGGTCGCATCCGTTTCTGAGGAACACTTTAAGGAGCTCATCTATGTCCAGGACACCGCGTTTCAACACGACGGGAAACCTGAAGGCCTCGCGCCGTCAATTTCTCGCAGGGCTTGCAGGGGCCGCAGCGGCGGGCGGCCTGCCCACAGCTGCGGCAGGCGCTGCACCTATCGAAAGAAAGAAGCAGCCAAACATCCTGTGGCTTATGTCAGATGACATGGCTGCGGAGCTAAGCTGCTACGGCGCGCTCGCTCGTGCGAAGACCCCTCACCTCGATCGTCTGGCGAGCGAGGGTGTGCGGTTCGATCGCAATTACTGCCAGTTCCCTCTCTGCAATCCATCACGAGCCTCGCTCTTCAATGGCCGCAAACCCACCACCACCGGCGTGCTAGGCAATCGCACGGACTTCCGCACCGAGCATCCGGATTGGGTGAGCCTGCCTCAGTTCTTTCGTGAGCACGGCTATAACACCTACCGAGCGGGCAAGATCTTCCACGGAGGCATCGATGATCCGAAGGCGTGGGACGAAGTTGGCTTCGACGAATCGAAGCCACAGCCTCATCCCTTCACCACCGAGCATGTGCTGCAGGTTCCCGCGGAGTCTGTCCCCCCTCCGCCGCCGGGGATACCGGGCCCCCCACCTCCCGGTGCGCCAAAGCTCGCCCCCGCAGCCGATCCCGATCATGCCGCCAGCTCCGATCGCATTATCGTCGTGGACAACGATGGCACGGGGCATCCGGAAAATCACGTCGCCGATCTGGCAGTCGAGTACCTCCGCAAACACAGGTATGGAAAAAAACCGTTCTTCCTCGCGGTAGGCTTCTCCAAGCCTCACAGCCCTCCGACTGCTCCGCAGAAGTTCTTCGATCTCTATAACGTGGCTGAGTTGGAATTACCCATCAACTTCGCTCCGTGGCCGACAGTTCCTGCTGACCTTCCAGCGGCAGCGATTCGCAAGCAGAACGCAGACCTGTTCATTCGCCGCGGCGCCAGTGAGCACGAAGCTCGCGAAGTGACACGTGCGTATCTCGCTTCAGCCTCATGGTCCGACTGGAACATGGGTCGCGTCCTCGAGGAACTGGATCGCTCCGAACTCAAGGACAACACGATCGTCGTCTACGTCGCGGATCATGGCTACCAGCTCGGCGAGCGTGGCAAATGGTCGAAGGCCGGATCACTCTTCGAACTCGGAACCCGCGTGCCGTTGCTCATCCGAGCACCCGGCGTGGGTGGAAATGGGCGCCCCTGCTACCGGACGGTCGAGTCGCTGGATCTGTATCCCACGCTGCTGGAACTATGCGGCCTTCCGCGACCGGACGGCCTCGAAGGCGCCAGTCTCGCTCCTCTTCTGCAGCAGCCCGACACCTCGTGGGATCGTCCTGCCTTCAGCATCTGGAGCGAAGACGGCAAGACGATCCACGGCACAGCGATTCGTACCGGGCGTTATCGCTATGTAGAGTTCGGCGCTGCAGGAGAGGGCGCAAAGCATGGCGCCATGCTCTTCGATGAAGCAGCCGATCCTCTCGAACTCGTCAACCTTGCGGAGCATCCGGCATACGCCGAGATACGTGCTAGCCTCTCGGCAAAGATCGCCAACTACAACACACGGGGGTAAAGAGAAGGAGTACAGATATGGGTAGTCGCGTGTCTACAGAAGCTGTGTACCGTTCAACTGCTCGGACATAACATCGCGACCGCGATTGCGAACTGGCATTGTTGAGTTTTCGAGAGAGCATCGCATCGCCGCTGAAGCTTCAGCACCAAAGTTGACGCGTCATCTCAGCAGGTATATGCTCTGCCAAAGCAAAGTGATGATCACTGGTCCTTCCACTCTCGCGGTAGTAGCGTGCTTTCAGGCGCGCTGTCCCTTTGCTTGTTCTTAGTACCCTTTCCTGTTGTCCCCACACTAGGATCCGTTACTAACTTCGCTCAGCTTTGAGCACCCGCTCAACCAACTGCAACTTATTTCCGTTGCGAGATGCCACAGTCCCCCAAAGGCCAGGTTTTCCGCTGCGGAAGCGTACGCTTCCGCTTTCGAAGCAGCAGCTCGCTTCATATGTTCAAAAGGAACAATTCAGTCGTGGAGATTCACGAACAGCATTCCGCGACTGATACAGAGGAGTTGGAACGAATGACTTTAGGAACGAGAACGCAAAGAAAGACTCTCAATGCGCTTGCTGCCGGGTTGCTGCTGACGGGAATGTTGGCGACCACGTCTCCGCAGCTGCGTGCGCAGGCCACGCACATCTCCCAGGACTGGGCGCAGACGCCGCCGGCTGTCGACAACGGTGACTCGTTGCGCGATTTTGAAGCGCGCCTGCGTTCCTCGCTCTTCCTGCTCCAGGGACAGCCCGAGATGAACGAGCCGCTGAAGCTCACGGGCACGGTCACGGCGATCAGCAGGACCGGCATCCGGCGTCTCCGCATCCGCAACTTTCAGCTGCTGAGCGATGGCGGACGCGAAGCCGGCGAGTTCAATCTCGGTGCTGGCTCATGGCCAAGCGTGACCGGAGCGATTGGCAGTGCGCTCGTTGGCGACTATCTCGTTCAAGCCGCCGTCAAAGGCATTCCCATCGACGACATTGAGCTGATCTTCACCAGCAAGCCCGGCAGGGCGCCATCGAAAACGACCGGCACGCAGGTCACCTATCCTCGCAACCTCAACTACATCGTGTTCATCACCTCTCCGGCCAGCGATGCACAGCTCGAGGATTTGCGGAAGACGGTTGAGCGCGTCTCACCGGTATTCCACCTGGTGACCGACGGTCAGAAGATTGACCATGGCACGCTGCACTATACGCAGACTCCGCTGAAGCGCGAGGGCAAGACGCTCGACGGCTTGCGCGAATTTCTGGCCGACAAATATGCCGCGACGCAAGGTGCGACCCCGATCGAAGGGTCCAGCCCGAAGCAGGCCGATGACGATTGGAGACAACCGCTGCGGGCTGATATCAAGGTCGAAGGGGGCACCGGAATTCGGAATGTTCGGACCGACATTGGAAACTTCCAGATCATTCACGACTACCCGCGCTATCTTGGCGGCCACAATCTCGGCCCGGTGCCCGAGGAAGACATCCTTGGCCGCATGATCACGTGCCTGACGCACATCTACGAGATCCAGGCCTCCAGTCGGCAGATCAAATTGGACGGCCTGGAATTGCGGGTTGAAGGCACACTGACAAGTCGGCTCGGCAATATCGATCATCCACCCACCTACAGAGACATCGCCTATGGCGTCTACATCTCCTCCCCTGAGACGAAGGAGAAGATCGAGGAATTGCAGCGGGCGGTCGAGTCAACCTGCCCGATTTACAACATGGTCAAGGATGGGCAGCCGATCAAGGGGACGATCGTCCGTGGCCCCTACTCAGAAGAGAAGGAAAAGGCCGTGAGCCTGGCGAAGTAATAGTTCGCTAGGGAGACAACGGCCTGCTAACCGGCGGGCCGCTTTCGCTTCTCTGTAGATGGGCAGGACCCAAAGCAGACCGATGACTTCACCGGCAACGGAATGGAAGACAGGCGTTCGATTCTGCGTCTGATCGCTGCTCTCATTGGCACGACCATCGGTCTGGTCGGCCGCCGCACTCGCCATCAAGACGACACCGTTTACTTCGGAGTTTCCGGTCCGGTCACGGGTGATAACGCAGAGTATGCGCGTCTCTGGCGCCAGGGATTCGAGCTCGAGCTGGAAGACATCAGCAGCACGGCGGCGTTCGATGGCGAAAGGTGGCTCTGGACTGGGAAGACAGCCAATCGGATCCCAGGCACGCAGTCAACATCGCACAACGGTTCGTCTATGGGTGTTCTAGCCGTCCATTTTCTGAAATGGCAACATCATCACTCCCATGAAGAAATCGTGGTCTCGCGGCATGCCATCAACCAACCTCGCAGGATCGTTCCTTCCAAACCGCCGGAAGTCCAAGAGTCTTCCGCACCAGTGCAACCCATTGCAACGTTAGCAGTATCAATATTCCCAGTGGATGCAGCGCAGCACCCCGCCAATCCTGCATAAATCTCCCAACGCCCAGGATCCCCGGCAGCCAAGCACACACCATCCCCAGGACTGCAAACGCCGTGACCGGGATCGAACCTCCGCCCCGCACCATCAGCCAGATCACCAATATCACCGGCATCATCTGACCGAGAATTAGCAGAAGACTTACAGGCACGATCCGCGACGGCGCTCCCAGGCCTTCGGTGGCATTCTTCGCCAGGCCGTTCCACACCTGCGCCGCGTTGGTGTACATCCTGCATGTAGCCACGCGGGTCATATCGGCGAGATCCGTTCGAAAACCCGCCTGCCGTAACAACCTGGGAAGCAATAGACCGTCGTGCATCGTTCTGCGGATGGCGGAATGGCCGCCGGCTACGAAGTAGGCTTCGCGCCGCACCATCAGAAACTGGCCGCATCCCGCCGCGAAGGACGGATCGTTTCCAGCACGCATTCGCGCCAGCGGGAGAAACCCAAGCAGCACAAAATGGATTAGCGGCAGCAGCAGCCATTCCATCCATGTCCCGGTAACCTGCCGCGGGAATCCGCTCACCAGTGCCGCATCTGCTCCCTCCATGAAAGCAGTCATCCGGGTCAGTGCTTCGGCCTCAAGCCTTACGTCCGCGTCGACGAAACAGAGGGTCTCAAATCGAGCTTGATGCGCGAGTGCCCAGCAAGCATGCTGCTTCCCATTCCAGCCTTCCGGCAACCCAGGAGCCTCCACCAACCGCACTCGTTCATCTAGCTTCGCTACAGCCGCAACAATCTCCGCCGTTCGGTCTGTCGATCCGTCATCCATCACCACGACTTCGAACTCCACACCAACGCTCCGCAGAATCGCATCCACCGCGGCTCCAATACCAGCCTCTTCATTCCGGGCCGGGATGAGCACAGAGACTTGACTGTTTTCTTCGCGGGCCCCTGGCGGCTCGCGATACAGCCGCAGATTCGCGCAGAACATCGCCGCTGGCAGCGCGGCACAGGCCATCGCAAGGAATGCGAGCGCCGTCAACACTTCTCCGAAGCCTCACGCGACTCCGGCGCAATCGTGTGTTCCGCGCGGTATGGCTTCCGCAACAACACAGCTCTTATCCTCTGACCCATCGCATAGAACCCTCCAACCCCCGCCGTCCCCCGCGCCATCGTTCGAAATGTCGATGGATCTCGCGTGATCGCCATCTCCTTTAGCTGGTTCATAGCCTTTTCCAGCGCCGCAATCAGACGCGATTCAACTTCGTCTGTGGTATCGCCCGGCCTCACCAATACCGCTTCTTCCATGCGCAGGAGGCACTCGGGCAGGCGCTCATCCCAGTAGGTGTACTCCATGGCCAGCGGAAGCACTCGGCACAAGCCCGTGTGCTCGGCCAAGCGTACCGCCAGGGCAGCCAGGCCGGGCTTGAACTCAAGCGGCCGAACTCGGCTATCCACAAACTTTCCCTGTGGCGTGATCCACAACACTCCACCGCTTCGAGCAATGGCCTCGCTCGTACGCAGGAACTGCACACCGCCGCGCACGGTCTTCATCTCAACGGGAAAGATGCCGATTCGCTGCAGGATCTTATAACGCTCCAGTGCCGCTGCGTCCATCGGACCATAATGCTTGCGCCCGGGCATCAGGTTGCCTGCCAGAAAGAACGCAACCATCGGGTCCCACCATGACCCATGATTCGCATACACAATCAGCGGCTCTGCAGCATCTTGCAAACTCGAGAACTGTACCGCTCCGCTGATGCGCACTGCATGGAAGTGGCGGCGGAAATAGCCTCGAACAATGCGTCGAAAGAAGGTAAGCACCGGCCTCGATATGTTCGGAATGTCCATACAATTCGCCTGCCCAGCCAACCTCAACTCCTACGATCTCGATCCAGCGAGTCCGCCGCGATCCATCCCGACATCATCACCATCGGCATCCCCGGCCCAGGATGAGCGGCGCCTCCCGCCAGGTACATCCCCTCTAACTCCTTGCTGCGGTTCGCTGGCTTGAAGGCGCCGGTCCAGACACCATGACTCGAGATCCCATAGATTGCGCCGTTCAATACACGGTAGCGATCGTGGATATCCTGCGGAGTCAGCGCGGCCTCGAAGATAATCCTGTCCTCGATATCCGTCAGGCCGGCCGTCCGCTTCAGCTTATCCAGGATTACCTGCCGGTATCCCGGCAGCATCTTCTTCCAGTCGTGGTGAGCCCTCAGGTACGGAGTATGAACCAGCACATAAAGCGCCTCGCCACCCTCCGGAGCGCTCTCGGGATCGGTTGCCGCGGTCGCCGCCAGGTAGCAGGTCGGATCCGGCGCCGGCTCGCCAAGATCGTAGATGTGATGAAACTCCTCATGCGGATCGCGCGAGAAAACGAAGTCATGATGTGCGAGATGCTCGTATCGCTTCTTCAGCCCGAGATACAGGACCAGGCCGCTGCAGGCCGGCTCATACTTGCGCTTCTGCTCAAACTTGCCCGCCGCGGTGCCGCCAACCAGTTCCCGGTGTGTCCGAACCGCATCGCAGTTTGACACCACCGCGTCGAACCGATGCTCAACCCCGTCCGCGGTCATCAGACCGATCGCTCTGCCGCCAGCTCGGCCACGCGATTCGCCCTCTTTCAATATCCTCGCAACGTCCGTTTCCGTGTGGAAGACGACGCCAAGTTCGGTCGCCAGCTTTACCAGCGCCTCTGGAACAGCCCGCGTGCCTCCCAGTGGATACCAGATGCCTTCTTCCATTTGCATGTGCCCGATGGAGCATAGAATCGCCGGCGAAGCGTCTGGCGAGCTTCCCACATACTGCACAAAATGATCCAGCATCTGGGCTGTATTCGGGTCCGGAATAAACTCACGGATCGTCCCCGCCACGCTCTTTCCCATCCGCATCCGCATGACGTCGCGAAGCACCTTCAGATCGAAAGCGCCGCCCACATCCATCGTGTCTCCGATCCCGCCAATCGATCGCCAGAAGAAGAACCGGTCGCTGATCGAATGCAGTTGCTCCGACATCTCCAGGAACCGGCGATATCCGTCTCCCATCCGCGGCCGCACGGCATCGAGCTGTGCCACCATCGCGTTCGTATCGTCCATCAGATCCAGCCGGCTGCCATCCTCAAAGAAGCATCGCCACTGCGGATCGAGCCGCACCATGGTCAGATACTCCTCCAGGCGCCGTCCCGCCTCGTCGAAGATCTTGCGCAACACTGACGGTTGAATCAGGATCGTCGGCCCCATGTCGAATCGGAAGCCTTGCTCCCTCAACTGCGCGGCCTTCCCTCCCAACCAGGCATTCTTCTCAAAGACCTCAACCCGATATCCCCGTGCCGCCAGAGTGCATGCTGCAGCGAGTCCAGCCAGTCCCGATCCGATCACACCTACGCTCTTAACCTGCTGCATCACACCCTCATCTCAACTTCCGTTCAGCCGCCGCCACGGTCTCGTCCGTCACTCGCTGCAGTCCATCCGGCATAACGCTCACAACTGCAAAAATGCCAGAGCGAGATGGCGCTCTGCTGGTCAGCCGCTACTTCGAGCGTCGCTACGACTCCACACCGACAAGTCGGTCGGGGGAGATCGTCTCTCGCGCGCCATCCCACTGCGGCTCCATCTGCAAATCCTCCAGCAACAGTCGCGACGTGATCCGTGCCGATTCGAAAATGACCGGCAATCCGCTGCCCGGATGCGTGCCGCCACCCACCAGATACATCCGCCCAATATCCTCAGACCGATTGTGTGGACGTAGATGGAGCATCTGCCGCAACGAGTGAGCCATGCTGAACGTCGCACCCTTATAGAGATCGAACTCGCTCGCCCAATCCAACGGCGTCACAACCTTCTCGGTCCGTATACGCGACTCCACGTCCGTGATGCCAATCTTTTCCAGTTGCCGCAGCGCGAGTGCCCGATAGCGTGGCGTCTCCTTCACCCAGTCCACATGGCGCGTGGCATGTGTGACCGGAAGAAGCACGTAGAGCGTGCTCCGCCCGTCTGGAGCCAGAGTCTTATCGGTTACCCCAGCGTTCTGCACGTAAAACGACGGGTTCTCAGAGAGCCGATGCCTCTCCTCGATATCCCGCAGATTGTCTCGATAGTTCTCCGCCAGGTAGATGGTGTGGTGCGACACATTGTCGTAGCAGCCATCAATGCCGAGATACATCATGAACGTCGAGCAGGAGTATGTCTTCTTCTCCAGCCGCGCGTTGCTCCATTTTTTCCGAAACCGATCCGGCACCATCCGCTGCATCGCACCAGCAAAGTCAGCGTTCACCACGACCGCATCTCCGCGCAGGGTCCGCCTCGTCGTCTTCACCCCGACCGCGCGGCCGCTCTCAATCAACACTCGCTCGACCGGCTCATCCAACAGGATCTCCACACCCAGGTCGCGCGCCACACGCGCCATCGCGCGGGTCACGGCGCCGCACCCGCCCGTAGGATGAAATACCCCATGTTCATACTCGAGAAAGGAAAGAATCGAGAACAAACTCGGACACTGAAAGGGCGACATGCCCAGATACTTCGATTGAAAGCTGAAGCCCAGCCGGATGCGCTCATCCTTGAAGTGAGCCTGGAGGTCTCGATCCAGCGACCGCCACGGAGCCAGTAGCGGCAGTAACTTCATCATCTCTGGCTTGGCAAGGTCTCTCCAGCTTTCGAACGGCGCCTGCAAAAACGGCATGAACTTTTCTAACTTCGTCCGGTTATGGGTAAGAAAATGCCTGAACTGCAAAGCATCTGCAGGCGAGATTGCCGCGATCGCGCGCTTCATCTGTTCCACATTCGGCGTGGCCAACAACTCGCCGCCCGCCCCAAACACCAGACGATACTGCGGGTCCAACCGCGTCATAGGAACCTCTTCATCGAGGTCGCTTCCGACGGCCGAGAATATCTCACGAAGAACAGTCGGATAGAGGAAAAACGTTGGCCCCACATCAAACTTGAAGCCGTCTAACTCCAACGTCGAGGTACGGCCACCCACCTGGCCATGCTTCTCCACGATCGTGACTTTGATGCCCGACTTGGCCAGCAGCATGGCGGCTGCCAAGCCCCCTGGACCCGCCCCCACGATCACCGCGTGCCGACCGAACTCTCTCATTTCGCTGACTATACGCTGTAGCAGATTGGTATGAACGGTGCCATTTTGGTACGACGCAAATCCATCGCCTCCATCTCAATCCTCTCAAACATGTGTCTCTGGACCTGCTTCGCCCCACCCGGAGTAGGGCGGAGGGCGAGCGTAGCGAAGGTCTGCACAAGCGCAGACGGGGACCCCCGCGGGCGTTCTTTGCCCGATGGGGTGGCAAGCGCTGAAGACTGCGGGAACTCCCAGGGCAGAGCCCTCAGCGAAGGTATGGTTCCGCATTCGTGCGCTTGAACGTACAGGAACTATAGGGTGGGCGTTGCGGGCGGGAACGGACCGCAGAAGTGGAGGCGGAGAACGCGCACGGTCGGAGCGCGGAGCAAACCCTTGCGCGGAAATATCTCAAGGCCTCTCCATAGGACATGTGCCCAATAAAGTTCAGGTCAGCGCGGCTTGTTTCCCCAACCCCTTTGGAGATTCATCGCGGGGTCGCTGCTGCTTTCGATGGCTTGACCTTGGAGTCGTCCAGTTGCGGCGGTTCTCATCCCGCCGTGCCCTGCAACACGTGGTCGGCGTGCTTGACGATGTCCACATGTCCGTAGTGCTGCTCGATCATGTGAACGGAGTTCACGATGACATCCACGATCTTGTCGATGCGTCGCGTCCGGGTGTGGCTAAGAAAACTCATAGAACGCCTTCGTGCGTTCTCGCGATATATGGCCCGAGCGTCCCCTTGCTTCTCACGAATGAACGGAGCGCGACGCCATGGGGCTGCGAACTGGCCGCGTGCCATCGGTCACACGATGCGCCACGGGGACGTACTTGACCAGCAGCGGCATCAACAGCCGGCACCTCGTCGGCAGGCCGCCACTAATTGCCCCCAGAACGGAAAATGGCAAACAAGGGGTCTTCCCTGTCTGCCAATAAATCATTGATTTTATTGAGGTTTTGGTAGCGATATCGGGGCTCGAACCCGAACTCTTCGCCTTGAGAGGGCGACGTGTTAACCAGTTACACCATATCGCCACGGTCGGGCTTCTCACCCTCTGCGACTTGCAAAGTATAGCAAAGTTTGGGGGTGGAAATCCAACCTCGGCTGCGGCCCTAGAGGCCGAGCTTCTTGACCTCGTCGTTGTAGTACTTGCGGTAGAGGATGTCCCATTCCTGGGAGCCTTCAGGGATGATGCGGCGCTGGGAGGCGATCTTGAGGCGGGCGGCGGCGTCTAGCTTGGTCTCCTCCATCAGCAGCTTCTCAAGCGCTTTACGGGCCTCCTGACGGATGGTGTTGCGTTCGTCGAGGAACTCGACCTCGTCGATCTCGGCCAGGGTGTCAGCGACGGTGTGGGCGAGCTTGTTGAGCTTGTCGCGGGAGATGCGCATTAGAGCACCACCTTGTACTGATTGACGAGCTTCTGCTTCACCTTCTTGAACATCTCCGGGTAGCTGACGCCGGTCTTGTGCATGTCATCCTGGATGGCTTCGAGGATGACGCGGACTTCGTCGTTGATGCGGTCCTCGAGCGAGAGTTCCTCGACCAAAGCGGCGGAGATGCGTGCATTCACCAACTCGGGCTTGCTGGTCTTGATCATCTTCGCCGCGACCAGGTGCTTGATGGTCTGCTTGGCGAGATAGCCTACGTAATCCTTGGAGAAGATCATGGTCAGGCTTAAAGGTAGCACGCCCGCGCAAGCTTCCAAACGTGGCACCCGTTACCGCTTCCGGGCAGCGGGATGCGATGGCCACGTGACCGGGCAAACCGCTGTCCCGAAGGGAAATCCAGTGCGGAAGGGGGTTGGGATCTGCGAGAATGGAAGGGATATGAAGTTCGATGATCTTTCGACCTTGCGCGACGACATGGTCGCGTTCATCGCCGGCCACGGGCTCCGCCGCATGAAAGCGTACGTCCCGGAAGATGTGCCCACCGTCATCTTTGAAGAAGATGATGTGGACAGTTGGAAGGACTTTGTCGAAGACGCCAAAGCCGCCGCTGTTCCCTTCGTGACGATGAGCGAGGTGCTGCTCGAGCCGGAGGACGTTTCGACCCTGTTGGCTCAGCTCAAGGACCAGGCCTTTCCTGATGGTGAGGCAGTGGAGTTCGAGGAAGCGCGCGAGCTGCTACAGCACGTGGGCAAGATCGGCTACCTGCAACTGGGCTTCAGCCACGGCGGCGTGATCTTCCTCTACGAGACGGCGACAGAATGGTACGACCTCTTCCAGGAGTTGATGGAGAGCGTGCAGGAACTAGGCAGCATCATCGTCGACGACCACGACGACGAGTAAGGACGGCCGCGTGATCGACGCTGAGTGGCGGGCGCGCGCCCTCGAGTCAGAGGCGAGTCGGATGCTCGCTGCGGAGCTGCCGATCCCGGAGCCTCTGGCGCGCATCCTTGCAGGCCGGGGCATCTCTGAAATCAGCGCGGCACGGCTCTTCCTACATCCAACACTTGATGCATTGCATGACCCTGCGCTGATGCTGGGGATGGATAAGGCGGTGGTGCGCCTGCGCTCGGCTCTGGCAGCCGGCGAGCCGATCCTGATCTACGGCGACTATGACGTGGACGGCACCATTGCGACGGTTCTGCTGAAGACGGCTGCCGAGCGGGTGGCAGCGAGCTTGGGCCAGCGTGCCGATGTGCGGTTTCACATCCCCCACCGCATCCGCGAAGGCTATGGGATGCAGGGCTCGCGGATCGCCGAGGCTGCGGCTGAGGGTGTGCGGCTGGTGATCAGCGTGGACACGGGCATTCGAGGCTTTGCGGCTGCTGAAGAGGCGCGACGGGTGGGGTTGGACCTCATCGTGACGGATCATCATCTACCGGACGAGATCGGTGGGCTTCCCGATGCGCTCGCGGTGGTCAATCCCAATCAGCCGGGATGTCCGTACCCGTACAAGGAATTGTGTGGGGCGGCGGTCTCGTTCAAGCTGGCGCAGGCGTTGCTGGAGTCGGTGGCAAAGGACGATGCAGAGCGGGCGAAGCTGCGGGAGAAGGTGATTCCTTCATTCCTGAAGTTGCTGGCGATCGCGACGATTGCGGATGCAGTGCCGCTTACTGGAGAGAACCGCGTCATCGCTGCGCTGGGACTGCGGGAACTGAAGCAGCCGAACCAGCTGGGGCTGCGGGCGTTGATGGAGTTGGCAGAGATTGAGTTTGGGGCGGGTGTCGAGCGGCCGATCAGCGCGATGGATGTGGGTTTCCGGCTGGCTCCTCGGATCAATGCCGCGGGACGGATGGATGCGGCTACGGAAGTAGTGGAGATGTTTCTGACGCGCGATCCGGAGCTGGCACGGACCCTGGCGGCGAAGCTGCACAGGCTGAACGATGACCGCCGGGCCAGCGAGGCGGAGGCGCTGCGGGCGATCGATGAGCATCTTGATGGGCTGCTGGAGGCTGCCGGCGAATGGCCGGGCTGCCTGGTCCTGGACGATGGCTGGGTGGCGCAGGATGGACCGAATGAGGCGGCGCGGTGGCATCGCGGGGTGATTGGCATCCTGGCATCGCGGGTGGTCGATCGCACGGGGCGGCCGGCGCTGGTGCTGGCGCACGAGGCGGATGGGCTAGCGTATGGATCGGGCCGATCCATCGCAGGGTTTCATCTGCTCGATGCGCTGACGGCGATCCATGGAGAGGCAGACGGCGGCTTGTTTGCGCGCTTTGGGGGACATGCTCATGCGGTCGGCTTCAGCCTGGGGTCGCAGCGGGTTGAGAGGCTGCGTGAAGGGATGCAGGCCTACGCTGCTCTACATGCATCCGACCCGTCGGCCGCGGAGATCCTCGAGTACGACGCCGACCTTGGGCTCGCTGAGATTACGCCGGGGTTCCTCACCGCGCTGGAGCGACTCGCTCCCTTTGGAAATGGGAATGAAGAGCCGCTGTGGAGGAGCGCGGGAGTTCGGTTGACTGCGCCGCCTCGAGTGATCGCGCAGAAGCATCTTCGGCTGCGTGTCGAGGATCCCAAGACCGGTGCATCGTTTTCCGGAGTGGCGTGGACTCGGCGCTCCAACTGGGCGGAGCTTGCCACGGCAGAGGATTGGCAGCAGGGAGACCGCATGGACCTGCTGTATCGGCTGCGGCGGAACTGGAAGCCTGAGTTCGCGGGCTGGGAGATGGAGATCGCCGGAGCGCGGCGGTCGTAACGTTCAGAGCACCCGAAGTGCCTTTTGACTGGCCTCGTAATTCTTCGGATCGAGGCGCATGTCGAAGCGTCTTATATACTGCGCGTTGTAGATATGGCTTCCAAAGAACCAGTTCCAAACCGCTCTTGGATGTGGATTGCCGCTGGGATCGCGGTCGTGGGTCTGGTGGCTTACCTCACCTGGCACGCCTCGCGTCCCAGCGTCACGGTCGATACAGTGGTGGCTTCACGCCGTGACATCACGAGCATCGTGACCAGTAACGGCATCGTCCAGCCAACGGTCGATTTCCAGGCACACGCCAGCGTCCCAGGCCAGATCAAGAAGCTGTTCGTTAAGATTGGCGACTTCGTTCACGTAGGTCAGAACCTGGTGGAGATGGATACGTCTGATGCGGCGAGCCGGATTGCGACGGCCCAGGCGAGCCTCACTGCGGCACAGCAGGGACTGCACAACCTGCAACAGGGCGGCACGCAGGATGAAGTCCTGAGCGAGAAGGCGGAAATTGCCTCTGCTCGTACTGCGGTGTCGCAGGACGAGCAGACGGTCGCGACTCGCAAGCAGCTTCTGGCCTCCGGTGCGGCATCTCCCAACGAAGTTCAGCAGGCTCAGGACAAGCTGAACGCCGACCGTGCGCACCTCGATCAGTTGCTTTCGCGCCAGACCGGCCGTTACTCCAATGGGGACGTCTCGTCTCAGCGTGCACTCGTGACCCAGGCCAGCAGCGCGCTCAGCGCCGCCGAGAGCGATTACGCAGCATCGGACATCCGGTCACCAATTTCCGGGACGGTCTATGCGGTAGCTGTGAATCAATACGACTACGTCCAAACCGGGGCCCTGCTGCTGAACCTGGCGGAGTTGAACAAGCTCCAGGTGCGGGCGTACTTCGACGAGCCTCAAATCGGCGATCTCGCAGCGGGTCAGCCGGTCACGATCGAATGGGCTGCCAAACCCGGCCGGTTGTGGCACGGACACGTGCTGAAAGCGCCTACCACCGTTACGATCTATGGCACTCGCAACGTCGGGGAGAGCATTATCACGGTCGATGACGCGAACGGGGACCTGCTCCCGAACACCAACGTCACGGTCCATGTGACGACGAAGCAGCGCCACAATGTGCTCTCCCTTCCGCGGGAGGCGCTGCACACCCAGGGCACCAATGACTTTGTCTTCCGTGTTGCCGGTGGCAAGCTGGTGCGCACACCTATCACTGTCGGCATGGTCAACCTCGCGCAGTTCGAGATCGTCAGTGGTCTGCATGAGGGCGACGTTGTTGTGCTGCGTTCCACCACCGAGGCCGAATTGTCCGACGGTCTGCCGGTGAACGTCCAGCGTTGAGTATTCCCTTGTCCAGCCGGGTCAGTCACCAAGTCGAGCGTCCCTTCCCTCCCCTGCGCGTGTTTCGTGCGTGGCGGGCATTCGTCGCTTCCAGCTTCGTCGCGGCTTTGGTGCTGGCTTGTGGAATGAGTGCCTGGGGTGCGGACCGCGGTGTTGCGGAACGGGCCTTGATGGAAGGACGCGTGGATGACATGGTGCGCCTGCTTGGGAGCGTCCCGGCGCAGGACGGTCAAGCGCAGCTTTTGCTCTGCCGCGCGTACTACTCCGAGGAGCTTGCAGACCTCGCAGTGCAGGCGTGCGAGGCGGCGGTGAAGACGCTGCGGGGCGACACCCAGGCGCAAATGTGGATGGGACGAGCCTACGGTCTGAAGGCCCGCAACTCGGGTCCCTTCGCTGCGATGAAGCTGGCTCGCAAGGTGAAGACGGCCTTCGAGGCGGCGTATCAGGCCGACCCGCACAGTGCCGCGGCGGCGAACGATCTTGGCGAGTTCTACGTGGGAGCGCCGTCGATGGTTGGTGGCGGGCTGGATCTCGCGTCGGATCTTGCGGACAAGATGAGCGGCCCTCTTCCTGAGGCGGGACATCGCATCCGGGCCATGATCGCGGAGAAGCAGCACGACTACGCGGCCGCAGAGCGCGAGTTCCGCGCCGCCACCACAGTGGCCAATCGTCCGGAAGCGTGGGTAGATCTTGGGGCGTATTACTTTCGCCGCAGCGACGGCAAGCAGGCAGTGAGTGCCCTGGAGCAGGCGGTGTCGCTGGATGCGCGACACGGTCCGCCGACGGTTGATGCAGCGACATTGCTGCAGGAAAACCATTGGGGGCTGGATCGTCCGGAGCGCTGGCTGCGGCAGTATCTCGCAGGTTCGGCGAAGAGTGACTCCGCCCCGGCGTTCCATGTGCACACGTGCCTGGCGCTGATGCTGAAGAAGGATGGCGACCGCGAGGGCGCTAAGATCGAAATCACAAAGGCGCTCGCGCTGGCGTCCAACTATGAGCCGGCCCAAAAAGCTATGCAGGGGCTGTAGATTGAAACGAGCCCTGGGACGAAGGATGAACGGACGGATGCAGTTGGCAGCGCGATGGGCGATGGTGGGAATGGCGATCATGTGCGCTGCCGCGCAGTCGCGCGCGCAGATCTCGCTGAGCTCTGCTGTCGACCTTGCCCTTCGCAATGAGCCCAAGGTACTGTCAGCGCAGGCCGATGTAAATCGCGCGCAGGCCGCATTCCAGGAAGCCCACGACGCGTATGTGCCGACGGTGGCAGCCAAGGGAGGCTATGGAACTTCGACTGGCGTGCCGCTGAGTGTTCCAACCGTGTTCCAGCTTTCCAGTTCGTCACTGCTGTTTAATTTCTCGCAGAAGGACTATGTACGCGCTGCGGCGGCAGCTCTGGAGTCAGCGCGGCTCTCGCTGCAGGAGACGCGAGAGAGGATTATCGAGGATGTTGTGGTGACGTACCTCACGCTGCACAATGACGAGCAGAAGGCAGAGGCCCTGCGGGACGAACATGCCGCGTCGGGGCGGCTCGTCATCATCGTGCAGCAGCGTCTGGACGCAGGGCAGGACGCTCGGGTGGAGTTGCTGAAGGCTCGCCTGAAGCTTGACCAAACGCGCTTCGCCGAACTGCAGATCGAAGACGATATTGCGGCGCAGGTCGACCATCTGGGACGGCTGATGGGCATGCCTGGGAACAAGCTGGTCACAGTTGCGGACTCAATTCCTACGATGCCCAATGTGCAGCAGCTCGCGGGCCCGCTCAATACTCAGCCTGACAGTTACGGTGTGCGCTCAGCGTTTGCCAACGCGCTCTCGAAGCAGGAGAAGGCCTTCGGCGACTCGCGCTATCGGTTCCGGCCGCAGGTCGGCTTTGGAGCGAACTATAGCCGCATCAGCACCACGCACACCAGCTACGCCGACTACTATCCGGAGTTCAAGAAACCGCACTCGGACAATGCGGCGTCGGTAGGAATCGAGATTACGATCCCACTCTACGATCGCGGCCATGAGGCCCGAGCGCGTGAGGCCGCCGCGGACGCTGCCAGTGCGCGATTCCAGGCGGAGGACCAGCGCAACCAGTTTCTCGAAGGCCGCGCCAAGCTGCAGCACTCTCTCACGGAGCTCGAGGCATCCGCCCAGGTCTCAGAGGACTCGCAGGAACTGGCGGAGGAGCAGCTGAAGGCGACATTGATCCAGCTCAACAGCCCACCCGATACCAGCAACCCGCAGGCTCCCCTGCTCAATCCCAAGGACGAGCAGACGGCGCGGATCGACCTGCAGCAGCGGCGGCTGGACTATCTTTCGGCTAAGGGATCGCTGGACCAGTCCAAGGTTAACCTCATGCGCCAGACCCGGCAGCTGGACAACTGGCTCCAGGGGAGCGCCGCGTTAGGCGCCGGGATTCAGGCGGCTACAGTTCCGCACCAGCCGTAATCCTGAATATCCCAATTCGAACGTCGACATGTTTTGCGCACCAAAACGGATGCTGACCGAGGTAGACAGTGAACGGCCCGGACGGCTGCCAAGTGCTAAAATCGGAGATTGATATGCCGCTGAAAACCCTGCTCCTGAACCCTCCGTCCTTTGAGAACTTCGACGGCGGCGCCAGCTCCCGCTGGCCCGCTACCCGCGAGATCGAGTCCTACTGGTACCCGGTGTGGCTTGCCTACCCCGCGGGCATGCTGGAGGGGTCCAAGCTACTGGACGCTCCCCCGCACCACGTTTCGGCTGAAGAGACGATCCAGATCGCCAAGGACTTTGAGTTCCTGGTGCTGTTCACCTCGACGGTGGGCTGGACGGGCGATCATGGCCTGGCGCGCGCGATCAAGACCGCGAACCCGACAATCAAGATCTGCTTCGTCGGACCTCCGGTAACCACCGATCCGGACCGTGCGCTGAATGAGTGCGAGGTCATCGACTTCGTTTGCCGCCGCGAGTTCGACTTCTCCGTGGTGGAATACGCGAACGGAAAACCGCTAAACGAGATCCTCGGCATCAGCTACAAGGATGCCAATGGCGTCATCCAGCACAACCCCGACCGTCCTCAGGTCGAGGACCTGGACGCGATGCCCTGGGCGACCAAGATCTATAAGCGCGATATGGACGTGACGCGCTACAACGTGCCGTTCCTGCTGCACCCGTACATCTCGCTGTACTCGACGCGCGGCTGCCCGGCACAGTGCACGTTCTGCCTGTGGCCGCAGACGCTTTCGGGTCATGCGTGGCGCAAGCGCTCCACCGATGACGTCGCGGCCGAGTTGAAGTGGGCGAAGGAGAACTTCCCGCATGTGAAGGAGTTCTTCTTCGATGACGACACCTTCAACATCCAGCGCGCTCGCACGATCGAGCTGTGCGAGAAGCTGAAGCCGCTGAACATCACGTGGAGCTGCACGAGCCGCGTGACCACCGAGCGCGACACCCTGAAGGCCATGAAGGATGCGGGCTGCCGCCTGCTGATTGTGGGCTTCGAATCGGGTGACCCGCAGATCCTGAAGAACATCAAGAAGGGCGCCACGGTCGAGAAGGCACGTCAGTTCGTCAAGGACTGCCATGACCTGGGTCTGGTCATCCACGCTGACTTTATTCTCGGTCTTCCGGGCGAGACCAAGGAGTCGATCCGCAACACCATCGACTTCGCCAAGAGCCTGGACTGCGAGACCATTCAGGTCTCCGTGGCGCATGCCTACCCCGGCACGGAGTTTTACGACTTCGCGAAGAAGGGTGGCTTCATCACCAACGAGAACATGCAGGACGGCGGCGGCCACCAGATGGCGCACATCGAGTACCCGGGGCTTCCGACCGAGTACGTAATGGAGCAGGTGCACCGCTTCTACGACGAGTACTACTTCCGCCCCAAGGCAGCGTTCCGCGTGGTCTGGAAGGCGATCGTCAATCGTGATGTGCCGCGTCTCTACACCGAAGCGAAGAGCTTTATGAAGCTCCGCGCCAAGCGTAACCGCGATGCGCGCGCGAAGGCGGAAGAGAAGGCACTCAAGCAGCAGGAATCGGTGAGCATGAACGCGTAAGCTCTCGCGTGGATTGCAATCAAAAAGGCGGCCAGCAATGGCCGCCTTTCTCTTTCCGGCGCGACCACTCGCGGTTGGGTTCATCTAACCTAGTACAAGGAATGAAGCACGCTCTAAAACCTTCTCAATACGCCATCCTGATTGCCATCATGCTCACGGCCTCCGTGGGGGATTCCCTACTTGCGCGCGGTATGGCGCAGGTGGGTCCGGTCGATCTGCATCATCTCGGCCTGCTGTGGCATGCGTTGTTCAACCCCTACGTCGATGCAGGTATCGTGCTGCTGATCGGTTTCTTTGCGAGCTATACGACGGCGCTGAGCTGGGCTGACCTTACGTTCGTGATGCCGGCGACGGCATTCGGCTATGTTGTGATTGCGCTGATGGGCAAGTACTGGCTGCATGAACAGCTCTCGTGGTCGCGCTGGGCAGGGATTGCGCTCATTGTGTGTGCAGTGGGGTTCGTCGCCGGTGGGCCTTCGCGGACCGAGCATCCTGAGCTTGACCAGATGGATGCGGGGGCGGGTCGATGAGGCCTCTTCTTGTGCAGCTTGCGCCTTCCGGTTCCGTGCAGGCGTGGACCGCGATCCTGATTGTGGCCGCGCTGGCAGTGGTGGGCGAGGTGATGATCGCAGCCGGTATGCAGCAGCTGGGCGATCTTGACGACATCCGCGCAGTGAAGGGGCTTGGCGGCACGATCCTCGCTGTGCTGACGAATGTTCGCTTCGTAGCCGGCGCGCTGTGCATGGCGCTGAACTTCTTCACGATGCTGGCGGCGTTGAGCCTGGCAAACCTGTCCCTGGCTGGGCCGGCGATCGCAGCGCTCACATACATTGGCAACGCCGTGGCAGCAAAGTTCTTTCTGCGAGAACGCGTGGACAAGCGGCGCTGGCTGGCGACAGCGTTTGTAGCGCTCGGAGTTTTCCTGCTGTCGCGTTAGCTTTGCAGAGTTTTCGGTCTAGACGAAGCCCAGGTTTGTTGTCTGGAAGTTCGAGATGTTCGGGAAGACTGTTGCGAGAGCGGACTGCGGCACTCCGAACCATTCTGCGAGTGTGGCGGCGTATTGCGTGCTGGCCGTGGACGGGACCCAGCGGCCATTGGAGCCCGAGTCATCCGGTCCGCCGAGCGCGAGGGTAGGCCATGTACCGTACATCTTGCCACCCTTCACCGCTCCGCCCATCACGATGTGGTGCGATCCCCAGGCGTGGTCGGTACCGGTGTTGGAGTTGGGTTGGAAGGTTCGGGCGAAGTCGCTCATGGTGAAGGTAGTGACGTTGCTTTGCACGCCCATCTCGACCGTCGCGGCATTGAACGCATGGAATGCAGCGCTGATCTGGGAGAGTAGAGTCCCCTGTAGCGCGAGCTGGTTGGAATGGGTGTCGAAGTTGCCGACACCCGCGAAGAAAATCTGCCGTTGCACGCCCATCGCCGCCCGCACCTGGATGATCTGCGCGATCTGCTGCAATTGCGAGGCGAGCGGATTGCCGGCCGGGAAGGTTGTCTTCAGCGGAGTCACGGATGCCGTGGCAGCCGTCAGAATGGACGAATATTTGTAGGCGTTGGAGGCGATACCCTCGTCCTGGGTGACGAGGGAGACGCCGGTGTTCATCGTGATCAGTGCCTGTGCGGTGGAAAGGCGTGCCGCGCAGGCTGAGCCCTCCGAGCAACTGGCGTTGCCGAGGTTGCCGGGAGATACCGAGACCGGGGTCGTCGAGATGCCATTGCAGAAGAGCGTGTCCCCATCGACGGAGGTAATCATGGGCAGCGAGGCGGAAGCGTTGTAGCTCCCGGTCAGAACATCAGAGATGCGTCCGGCCCAACCCGTGGAGGCGGAGCTGTTCTGCGAGGCGTTTTGCCACTCCTCCTGCTGATCGGGATGGGAGAAGAGATTCTGTGGCACGGTGCTTCCGGCAGCGAGGTACTGCGAGCGGGTCAGCGGCTGCACCAGTGTGCCGACATTCGCGACCAGTGCCACGTTGCCGGAGTTGAAGAGAGATTGCACATCAGGAAGACTCGGATGCAGAGCGAAATTGGGAAGAGGCGTCAGCGGCAGCAGCGTGTTCTGTGCGAGAGCAAGGTTGGCGCGGATGGTTGAGTAGCTCGCGTACCCCGAGGTGTCGAACGGGATGATCATGTTGTTGGCGTCGTTGCCGCCGAAGAGGAAGACACACACCAGCGCCTTGTAGTCGCCGGTGGATTGAGCCAACGCGTTGAGCGCACCGAAGGGGCGCAGGCCGGCGATGCTTCCGGCAGCGGCTAATGAGGCGTACTTGATGAATCCACGACGGCGGACATGCATGTTGATTGGGCCCCTTGGTGCTAATGGATGATTTTGTACTGCGGACTGGTGATGATCAGGTAGATGGCGATACGGACGCGCTGCGCGTTCGAGGTAAGCGGCGTGATGGCATTGACGATGGTGGTCTGCATCGCGGAGGACATCTGGGAGTGCATCAGCAGCGCGTTGAGCGAATTGACCAAGTTCGCCGGAGTCGCGGCGAGCGTTCCCCAGGAACTGGTGTTGGAAAGATCGACCGTGAAGCTCGTGATCTTGTTATTGACGATGTTGTTCGCCAACGATTCCTGCAGGGTTGCTGTCGCGGTGTTCTCGATGGCAAACTCCGGGGCGTTGATCGTAGTACCGGGGATCACATAGCTCGGCGGGAAGAAGCTAAAGACTGAGTTGTAGCGATAGGGCGTCTCGCCCAAGGTATTCGAATAGCTCGAGAGCGAGTTCCAGGCGCTGGTATCGCTTGTATTCGTGAAGTTGAAGGCGCGCATCATCGCGGTGAGAAAGAGGGTGGGCTCTCGGAAGTGACCACCGTCGAAGCCGGGGTTGGTATCGCCGGCCCGCGCCTCTTCATCCGTAAGGATGGCAGTGATGACGGCCTGCATGTCTCCTCGAACACCGTTGCCGTTGTTGGCAAAGACCGCGGCCACGCGCGAGACATAGGCGGGGCTGGGGGTGCTGGTGACCAAGTGTTGGATGAGCTGCTTACAAACGAACGGTCCAGCGTTGGGATGATTGAACAGGTTCCCCAGAGCACCTGCGAGGTCCTGCGTCGCGGTCTGACCACCCGGGAGCACGATGCTGTTCAGCAGCGTCTTGGAGGTCGTGTCATGTGAGCTGTCGACGGGCTGCATGGGATCGACCCAGTCCTGCGTGGAGTTCGGGAACTTGGTTACCGTGGCCGTTGCATTGCCGTAGGTCCAGCCTGTGTAGGCTCGCGCGAATGCCTGCACCTGAGCCTGCGTATATGCGGGAACAGGATTACCTGAGCCATCGAGCTGCTGGGTGCCGTCCTGATTGAGCAGATAGAGACCGATGGTGAACAGCTGCATGTTCTCTCGGGCATAGTTCTCGTTGGCGATCTGGCCAGTACCCGGCTTGGCACTGTTGAGCATGTTCAGGTAGGCGCCCATTCCCGGTGAGACCGAGACGTCGTGCATGATGGTCGCGAAGTTGGTGAAGGCATCGTTGGCGAGCATGTTGTGAAACGCCGGGATCGTCTGCCCGGGCACCGTCTGCGTGGAGATGACGAACATCTCGGAGAGCGCGAAGGCCACACGCTGGCGCAGCTGATCCGGGGCGGTAATCACGGTCTGCCACCATTCGCTTTCCGCACAGGGGTATGCCGTGTTCGCGGCGAGACACACTGCGGGCAGAGGGTTCGTTGGAATAGGCGCGAGCGTGGTGGTGGGCTGATTGAACTGGCTCTGAATCCATGCTGAGATTCCAACCTGCTGCACCTGCGCAATCGCCGCAGTTGTGGGACCAAAGGTGGCCTGGTCCAGCAGGCGCGCCGCAGCCGTGGCCGTCGTCGCGAGGAACGTGATAGGGACGGTGATCGCGGACGAGTTGCTGGCCCCGGGATTGGGGTCGCTAACGCTCAGCGAGATGCTGGTGGTACCAGAAGGTACCGTTATGGTCGCCTGCAGTTCCGTGGCTGAGACAAAGGTCGTGGCCTGCGTCGTCGAGCCATCGTTGACAGTTGATCCCTGGACAAAGCCGACTCCGTGCACATCGATGGCGTAGCTCAGCGTGCTCCCCACTTGCGTTGCTGTAGCACTGCTGATGCCAGGCGTGGGGTTCTCGAGGGCTACCGTCTCCGTTCCCGAGGCTGTGGCATTCGCCTGGCTGACAGCCGTGACTGTGAGGCTGGTGCTGGAGGGGAGCGATGTGGGCGGCGTGTAGAGGCCTGATGTCGAGATGGTGCCGGACGTCGCATTGCCCCCGGTGAGACCGTTGACCTGCCAGATGACGGAGCTGTTGCTACTGCCTGTAACCGCGGCGGTATATTGCGAGGTCGTCCCGAGGCGGACCGCAGATGGACCGGACACGACTATCTGGATGGTGGAGGTGCCGTTGTTTGAGCCGCCGGTGGTGATGGAGTTCGAGCAACCGGTGAGGACTCCAGCTGCGACGGCGGCGGCGAGAAGGAGGGTGGTGCGCAGCTTGCGCCGGACAGGTCCTTGGGCGAGCAGAATGTGCGGCATGATGCGGGGCCTCCACACCGTCGGCCACGCGGACATGCGCGTGAGCGTGCCGAACGGTAGTGTCAAAGGAGGTCAAACCACTCCAAGGCGAAATGTCGCGAAGACTTCGGGCTATTTGTGTAACCGAAGTGTCATGCGGGAATCGCGTCGGGAGGAGACTAACGCAATAGCCAACGCATCAGTCCGGAGGGTGGGAGTTCCGGCGCAAGGAACGTTTGTGGCTGACCACAGGCTGCGGCAACCGCCTCCGCTGCGAGCCGGCCACTGCGGGCGGCACCTTCCATCGTCGAGGGCCATCCGGTTCGGGTCCAGTCGCCGGCGAGGAACATGCCACCGCCGGGATCCGCGGCCAAGGGGCGGTGCGCATCAAGGTTCGGGAGAACTGAGAAGGTCGCCCGGGCCTCCTTCAGCACGCCACCCTTGAGCAGCTTCGCGTTCCGCACCGCCGGGAAGAAGCGGGGTAACTCTGCCAACGTGCTTGCGAGAATCTCCTCGCGCGACTGGTTGAGCTCTGCGAAGGATGCAGCGATGGAGAGCTCGTAATAGTGGCCGCTGGCGTTGCTGTGGCTGGGCTCGCCGCTGCGGATGCTGGCCTTGTTGAACATCCAATCCACGCTGGAGTCGAGCATCGCTGCCTGATCCAGCTCGGTGATGGGCCGGTCGTACCAGAGGTGAATCGTCGTGTACGGTGCGTAGACGAAGTGGTCGAGGTGAGGCAGGATGAGCTCACGCTGCGGTGCGGCGTCGGGTAGCGTGCGCAGCAGCTTGGCAGTCTGCTCGAAGGGAATCGCGAGCACGAGGTTTGGTGCGGTGAAGCTCTCTCCGGACGCGGTCGTGACCTGCCAGGAAGCATCGGGAAGTTGAGCGATGCGGTCAACGCTGGCGCGAAGGTGGAGCTCGCTTCCCTGCTGCTCGGAAAGTCGCGCGAAGAAGCCGTAGAAATCTGAAAGCGGAATCGTGGATACGCCCTGGCGGCTGCCCGTGGAGCTCTTGAGGAAGAGCTCATGGAAGACCTGCCCGGCATAGCGAGTCGAGGTGCGCTGAAAGGAGTCGTTCAGCGTTGCCACGACGAGCGGTTCCCAAAAGTGGCGTATGGCGCGCTCAGAGGGGTTCTCTCGGCCGATCCATGCTGAGAATGGCTCCTCATCGGTCTGCGGATAGCCGCGCAGGAACTTCAGCAGCGATTGCGCGATGGCGAGCTTGTCTCCCAGCGACAACATCTTCGCGGAGAGGAAACTCCACGACGCATGTGCGGGTGCGGGCATGGCACCGGAGCCGATATAGCTGAGACGCGGAGGGACTCCATTGTGTGCCGGCTCAAGGAAGGGTATGCGGTCGAACCAACGCAGGTGCTGGTCCGCACCGGAGCGCTTAGCGAGATCAACCAGGTTGGTGCAGCACTCGACGAGGACGTGCTGTGAGTCGACGACCTCACCGAGCGTGGGGTGTACGTACGAGTAGGCGCGGCCGCCTACATAGGGGCGGCGATCCAACACGGCGACATGAGCACCGGCACGCGAGAGAGCTTCGGCTGCGGCTAGACCAGCGACTCCTGCACCCACGATGACTACGTCGTATGTGCTCTCGCTCATGCCCGCCCTCGTGCGAAGAACGCAGCGAGCATGCCGCGGCCCAGCATCGAAAGCTTTTGCAGCGTAGGCACGGAGACGCGCTCGCGGAAGATCGCAGAGGGATCCGACGCAATGCGTTCGAGAAGGCGGTGGTAGATCGCCGCGAGGACGCGCATGGCTTCGCGCGCGTCGGCATCGAGCAGCGGAATGAGCTCGTCGGAGGCGCGATAATATTCCTGCGCGCGGGTGATCTCGCGGGCGAGAAGACCCATGGTGTTCGACGTAGGATTCGCGCCTGACGTAGCGAGAAGGATGTCCTCAAGCAGGACGCCAGCGTCCTGCATATCATCGAGTGGAAGATAGACACGGCCACGCTCGGAATCTTCCTTTACATCTCGCAGGATGTTGGTGAGCTGGAAGGCGACGCCGGTCTTCTCTGCGAGCTGTTCGGCGCGAGGGTCGGTATAGCCGAAGATGCGGATGCAGACGAGGCCGACGACTGACGCGACGAGATAGCAGTAGTGATAGAGGGCGTCGAAGCTCTCGTATACCTGTAGATCGCGCGTGGTGGCGCCGCTGTCAGTCATCGTGGAGAGGCGCACGTCGGCGATGCCGGGGAGTGACTCGCGCAGATCCATGGTGGTGCCTTCGACCAGCTGATCGAGGAGCGTGTCGGGGATGCCGAATCTCTGCTGCGTGTCGTTCACAGCGAGGAAGATGGCATCGGTGGTGGGCTCTGTGCGAGCGCGGCGCAGTGCCTCGGTCCACTCAGACATGGCGACACGGCGCTGTTCGATCGAGAGCGATTCGTCGTCGGAGAGATCGTCGGCCTTGCGCATGAAGGCGTAGATGGCGCACATGGCGTCGGACTTGTGCTGCGGCAGTACAAGGAAGGCGTAGTAGAAGTTGCGCGCCTCGCGCTTGGCGATGGCACGGCACTCGTCGTAGGCACGCTGCAATTCGGGTGAGCGCACTGGATGTTGCGTAGGGCTCATCGCGATGCGTCCGCCTCCGGGCCGCCGGGAAGGAGGGTCGCTGTGAGCTTGCCTCTGATGGCCCTAATCAGCAGTCTGAACTTGGCCAGTTTCGTGACCACAGGGCGCGTGGCGAGCGTGTTGTAGTCCTGCGCTTCGATGGCATCGAGAATCGCGTGTCCGCCGGCAGCGAAGAGCGAGAGCGTGGCTGCGAGGTCGCGGCGAACGAGCTTCGCGATGCGCTCGCCGCGAGTGAGCCGGCCGCGCGCGTCAACGATGAGGAACTTCATCATGGCCCGGAAGTTCGGATCGAAACGACGCTCAGCGATCTGCGCATCAGTGACCCCGAAACGGCGCATAACATCACCCGGCAGATAGCGGCGATCGCGCTCAACCCAGTCGCTGACGATGTCCTGGTAGAAGTTCGCGAGCTGCAGGCCGGTGCAGATCTCGTCCGAGAGGCCCAGCAGCTCCTCGCTCTTGTAGCCGCTAACGAGGAGTACGAGCCGACCCACGGGATTGGCAGAGTAGCGCGAGTAATCTTCGAGCGTGGCGAGGGACTCGTGCTTTGGATAGACCTGATCGCGCTCGAAGGCGGTGACGAGATCGTCGAAGGGATCAATAGGCAGGCTGCACTGCTGGATCGTGGGTTGCAGCGCGACGAAGACAGGATGCCGCGAGAGCTGCGGCGTAGCGTAGGACTCATGCAGCATGGCGCGCCACTCCGCGAGGAGGCGGGTCGCGAGTTCGGTTGAGCCGACCTCATCGCCAAGGTCATCCGAGGTACGGCAGAAGGCGTACAGCGCGTCGAAGTGAGGACGCAAGTACTTCGGCAGCAGGAATGTGCCGACATGGAAGTTCTCGTAGTGGGTGGTTGCGAGGCGATGGCACCATGCCTGCGCCTCGGCGAGCGAAGGACGCACCGAGGGAGTGCGGTACTCCGCAGGAGCCTCGGCGAGGTCACCGCTGAAGCCGATGGGCATGGCTGTGGTGCTCATACAGCCTCCCCAACGAGGTGAGTGTCGCTTACGACCGTCCGGGTCTCGCCCGCTGGCAGGATGACGGTCTTGATCTCTGGTGCGGCGCCCTCGGGTGGGCGCGTGAGCATGCGATGGAACACCTCAGGGACATCCTCGAGCGAGGCTGTGCCGGTGAGGAATGCCTCACACTCGAAGAGGCCCGAGGAGAGCAGAGCGAAGGCTCGCTGCGCCGTGGCGGGAGTGTGATGGAAGCTGGCCTTGATGTTCAGGTCCGAGTAGTGGATGAGGTTGGTGTCGAAGGCTGCGGTGGTGCCTGCGGGAGGGCCACCGAATAGGTTGACCAGGCCGCCTTTGCGCGCGAGACGAAGAGCCATCTCCCAGGCCTCAGGCGTGGCGACGGCTTCGATGACGATATCGGCGCCGCGGCCTTCTGGGGTAAGCGCCCGAGCAGCCTGGATGGGGTCTTCGACGTCGGCGAGGCGCACGACGTGCTTTGCGCCGAAACGCTTGGCGGTCTCGAGCTGGTCGCGACGTTTGACGATAGCGATAACGTTGAGGCCCTCGATGGCGGCGGTGTGAATGAAGAGCAGGCCGATGGGGCCAGCGCCGAGCACGATCATCGTCTGTCCGGCGCGGGCGTTCGATTGCTCGAGGCCGCGGACTACGCAGGCTAGCGGTTCGGTCAGCGCGGCGTGTTCGAAGGGCATCGTGTCGGGGATGCGGTGGGTATTTTTCTCGACGATGCGTGCTGGGATGGCGATGTACTCGGCGTAAGCGCCGTTGTTGAAGAGCAGGTCGTCGCAGAGGTTCTGCTGGTCGTTCCTGCAGTAGAAGCAGGCATCGCACGGGGCGGAGTTCAGCGGCAGTACGCGATCGCCAAGGGCGAAGCGCTTAACGCCTTCGCCGACCTCGACCACTGTCCCCGCAAGCTCGTGCCCGAAGAGACGATTCGCGGTGAGCATTTTGGCGTGATAGCCGCGGCGGTAGACCTTGAGATCGGTGCCGCAGGTCAATGCGGCGCCCACGCGTAGGACGAGCTCGCCCGGGCCCGCCTTCGGCACGGCTACCTCCTCGACACGGAGGTCTTCCCTGCCGCGGAGGACGGCGGCGCGCATGGTCATGGGCAACGTCTCAGACATCACTCCATTTTCTCACTCCCTGGCCGTGCTTCGCGACCCCTGATGGCTGCGGTGGATCGGCAGGAGATCAGGGCATTCTTGGCGCTGCGGCGCGGAGCATCGCACCCGTCCACGACGCTGCTGGGAGACTGCTGGACTGGAGAACAGCGCACTCGACCTCGATATCGTAGGGCACGCGCCGAATCTCAGGTTCTCCGTTGGTGAGCAGAAGGTAGGAAGCGCGGGGATCGCCATCGAACGGCAGGCCCACGCTGCCGGTGTTGATGAGTGTGATTCCCGAGTTTGACAACTTCCGGATCATGGGCACATGGGTATGTCCGAAGGCTATGACGTTCCGACCAAGGGGCGCATAGATCTCCGAGAGATCGGCGTCGCTCGCGGTCGCGGGAGCGGCGTGCCAACAGCTCCGGGGCGTGGCGTGGACCAGCGCAAGCTCAAGCAAGAGCAGGCTGGAGGGAAGCTCGGCGAGCCATGCCAGGCGATCTTCGCCCAGGCGCTCCCGGGTGGCTGCAGCCCTCGCGCGGACGGCATCCCACATCGCAGGTGGAGCCGCGGAGTTGGCGGCGAATTCCTCCAGCGCAGCTGGGTGAACCAGCATCTCGTCACCGTTGCCCCTCACGCCAGCGCAGCCGAGGTCGCGAAGGCGATCCACCACTTCGGCGGGGCTGGAGCCACCATCGGCGACATCCCCGCCGTTCAGGATAAGGTCGGGCGCTTGTTCGCGCAGGTCAGCGAGGGCCGCCTCCAGCGCGGTCAGATTGCCGTGAATATCGCTCAGGATCGCGATGCGCATCGTGTCTCCCCGGTCCCGCTGGACCTTCTTTCCGCAGCTTAGGCGAATCCGCAACGGAATGCGACTTGGAATGGGGGTAGCTGCATCTGATAGCCTGAGCCAACACCACACGATGCCCTTTGCCACGCCAGAAGTCTTCGCCAAGCGGATTGTCACCTCAGTGCAGGACTACTCGCTGCTGTCCTGGCGGGCGGTGGCGAACCTGTTCTCGAAGCCGCGCTACGTCGCGGATATCTTCACGCAGATGGATCTCATCGGCGTGGGGTCGATGCCGATCGTCGTCCTGACGGGATTTTTCACGGGCTGCGTGCTGGCGCTGCAGGCTGCGGTCTCGCTCAAGGAATTTGGCGCGGTCAATATGACGGGCCGACTCGTATCGCTCTCGATGGTGAAGGAGCTCGGCCCGGTGCTGACCGGTCTAATGGTCTCCGGGCGCAACTCTTCGGGTATGGCCAGCGAGCTGGGCTCGATGAAGGTCTCCGAGCAGATTGACGCGATGCGTGCTCTGGGGACGGACCCGATCCGCAAGCTGGTTGCTCCGCGGCTGGTCGCCAGCGTGTTCATGATGTTCTTCCTGGCGATCATCGCCGATACCTGCGGGATCGCCGGCGGAGCGGTCGTTGCCGTGACGCTGCTGCGATTGAGCGCGAGCGAGTTTTTCCACACGGGCTATATGTCGCTGCAGCATGGCGACGTCGTCGAGGGCCTGGTGAAGCCGTTGTTTTCGGGCTTCATCATCGCGACGATCGGCTGCTACTACGGGCTTTCGACCACGGGCGGCACGCGTGGTGTGGGCCGCGCCACCACACAGGCAGTCGTAGTCAGTTCCGTGCTGATCATTCTTACGGACTTCCTGGTCACCCAGCTGATGATCGGTTTCTTCGGAAGGTAACGCGACCTGATGGCATCTGCCTCCCCTACGCACAAAGATCTCTTCGAGACCATGGCTCCCGGAACTCCGATCGTGGAGTTCGACCATGTGTCCCTCGGGTTCAACGAGCATGAGGTGCTGCGCGACGTGAGCTTCAAGGTTCAGCGTGGCGAAACCCGCATCCTGCTGGGTCCGGCCGGCGGCGGCAAGAGCGTGCTGATGAAGCTCACGAATGGCCTGATGATGCCCGACTCGGGACGCATCAAGGTCTTTGGGCGCTGCCTGCAGGAGATGACCGAGGAAGAGCTGTTCGAGATGCGCGCGCACGTCGGCATGGTCTTCCAGGAGAGCGCGCTGTTTGACTCCCTGAATGTAGAGGACAACGTAGCTTATCGGCTGCACGAGGAGCATGCGCCGGTGGCGGAGACTCATGCGCGCGTGGTCGAAGCGCTGCGGTTCGTGGAGCTCGAGAAGGCAATCGACAAGTTTCCGCCGGAACTCTCCGGCGGCATGCGGCGGCGTGTCTCAATCGCGCGGGCCATCATCACCAAGCCTGACCTGATCCTTTACGACTCGCCGACCGGCGGTCTGGATCCGATTACGTCGACGACGATCATAGAGCTGGTGGTGAAGCAGCGGGATGTCTCGCACGCGACCGCACTGTTGATCACGCATCGGCTGCAGGATGCGTTTACGCTTGCGACGCATCAGTGGTCCACGGTGAAGAACGCGATGGAGCCAATCCCAAATCACGGACTGGATGAGGGAACGAAGTTCCTGGTGCTGAATGAAGGCCAGGTGGTGTTTGATGGTTCGACGCTGGAGCTTACAGGCAGCACTGACCCGTGGCTGCGTTCGTACCTGCAGTAATGGGCTTCTTGCCACGACGATCGTGTGCGAATATTGCCGACCAGGCAAAGTCGCCGGTTCCGCGAGAGCTTCCACGTCGTTGAGCTACGTGCGACTAGCCGGCTGGAGTATGAGCTTAGACGCGCTACTCTTTGTGCTTCTGTGTGAAGTGCGGGGCCATTAAGACGCTCAACAACGCGAGGCCCGCAAAGAAGATGGCGACCGGGCTGAGCGGGCCGCTGCCGACGTGGCCGGTACGGAAGAGGAAGAAGCCGGCGACGAGGTTGACGAGTCCCCAGACTACGTTCACCAGGGCCGAGGATAGACCAATGCCGCTCGGTTTCGCGAAGGGCGTGGGGAACTTATCGCCACAGATGCCTTTGACGAAATGGGGCACGAAGTTTGCGAGGAACATCCCCGAGAAAAACGCTGCGACGGCGCTGCCGATAGTCATCTTGCTTCCCCTTCTCTTGCTGCTTCTTCTTCGGCCGTGACCATGTTCCCTTTGGTGGCTGCAAGCCGCGCGGCATCGTTCATCTTGCTGCGCTCAATCCCGAACCACACCGCTCCCAGCAGGCAGAAAGCTCCTGTAATCGCAACCGTGATCGGAGCCCCGATGCGGTGCGCCAGCGCGCCTGCCATGAGGCTGCCGCACGGAGCGGCCCCGAAGAATGTTGTGGTGTAGTAGCTCATTACGCGGGCGCGCATGTTCTCCGCCACCAGCGACTGCAGGATCGTGTTGCACGCCGCAGCGACCTGCATGAGACCGAAGCCTCCGATGGCCATGAGCAGCATCGAAAGCCAGAGCACATGTGAGAAGCCGAATGCGATGAGTGCGCCGCCGAGCATGACGGTCGCGATCAGCACCATGCGCATGAGCCCTGCCGCGTTCTTGCGTATGGCGAGCGATAGCGCGGACACGAGAGCACCTGCTCCCGAGGCTCCGGAGAGCCAGCCGAGGGTCGTCGCATTGCCGTGCAGGACCTCGGCGGCGAAAACAGGGAGTAGCACCATGATGGGATAGCCCATCAGGCTGACGAGCGCGAAGACCAGGAGGGTCGCGCGCACCGGCCGGTAGCCCCTGATATAGTCCCAGCCCTCACGCATCTGTGCGAGCATGCGGACGCCACGATCCCGAGGCGGCTGCGGTTTCAGGCGCATGGCCAGCAGCGAGGCAATGACGGCAAGGTAGCTGACGCCGTCGATGAGGAAGCACCACCCCTCGCCGGCCCACGCGATGACGAAGCCAGCCAGCGCAGGCCCGATAAGACGGGCTCCATTCACGACGGCAGAGTTGATCGCGATGGCGTTGCCCAGATCGTTGCGGTCGTCCACCATCTGCGCCAGGAAAGATTGGCGACCGGGCATATCGAAGGCGTTGATGAGGCCCTGGAAAACGGCAAGCGTAATGATCTCCCCGAGATTGCTGCGCCCAGTGAGCGCGAATGCCGCGAGAGCGAGGGACTGCACTGCCGCCGCGGCCTGGGTCCACACCAGCATCTTGCGGCGCGGCCAGCGCTCGACCCAAACTCCGGCGATTGGTCCAAGCGCGGAGGCTACGATCTGGCCCAGGAAAGCGACAACTCCGAGCATGAGGGCGGACTTTGTGAGACGGTACACCAGCCAGGTCATGGCGACGCGCGTCATCCAAGTGCCCATGACCGAGGTGCCCTGGCCGAAGAAGTACAGACGGAAGTTGCGATGCCGGAGCGCACGCCAGGCATGGTCGAAGCGTCCGGGCGGCTTCGTGGCCTTCTCTTCCCTCTTCTGCTGCTTGTCGGCGGTTGCGATCATCTGCTCACGCCTCGGCCAATCTGCGGATGATGCCTACCGCAGCGAAGAGCGTGCTGCGCTCCTGCTCGTCGAGTTGCGCGATGGCGTTCGCGAGCCAGAGGCGCTTAGCTGCTCTTGACCGCGCGCGTTCTGCGTGGCCCTCGGGGGTGACGGCGATGAGCATTTGGCGGCCGTCAGTAGGGTGAGGCGTTCGTTCCACGAACCTGGCATCCTCGAGCGCCTGGACGGCGACGCCCATCGACTGTGGCTTCATGCCTTCGGCGCGCGCGAGGTCGGCAGCCGTCTGCGGGCCACTGCGCGCGAGCCGCCCCAGGACCATGGATTCGGTGAGGGAGAGCTGTTCATTCAGCGCGGAAGCACGGGCGCGACGGACGATGAGGCCCATGGCCTGGATGAGTTCGTCGATTTGTTGTTCAGTGGCAGGCATCTGATCCGTCTCTACCTAAACAGTATGGCTTATCAGTTTGTCTGTCAATATGGAGGCGTGTCGGCGCGGACCACGAAAAGAAAAACTCCCCCACAAGGAGGGAGTTTCTCATGGCCAAGCTGCGGGACGAATGGGCTAATGCTTGGTGTTGGTGTCCTGCTGGAGCTCCAGCGTACCGCCGCCTACAGCGAGGGTACGGTGGAAGAGATCAAGTGCGAGGCCGAACATGGAGCGGGCGTGTTCGGGGTCGTAGCGGACGCCTTCATCGCGAAGGAAGGCGTGTGCGCCGTTGACCTCGTGCCAGTTGAGCTTAGCCCCGACCTCATTGAGGCGGTTCAGTACCGCCATGCGGCCCTCCGTGGGAATGTGCGGATCCTGGCGGCCCCAGACCATGAGCAGCTCGCCCTTGATGTCGCCGGCGCGGGCCATAGAGTTGTCGTTCATGCCTGCGCCGAGGCCACCCTTGTGGATGTCTGTGGCATAGAAGCAGACGGCGCCACGAACCTCGGGGTTCATTGCGGCGCGGAACGCCAGGTGGCCGCCAATGCAGATGCCCATGACGCCGAGCTTGCCGGAGCAGTCCGGACGCGAAGCCAGGTGGGCCAGCACGGCGCGGGCGTCGTCGTCGTAGGCCTGGACGGTCTTGGTGGTCTTCAGGGCGTTGCCGCGGTCGGAGCCCGCCTGGTCGTAGGCGAAGACGGTGCCGAGGGGCTCGTACTCGTGATAGATCTCCGGGATCGCGACCACGTAGCCGTGTCCGGCGAGCTGCACCGCGGTGCGGTGGATCGGACTGGTGACCTGGAAGATTTCGCTGTAAAGCGTAATCCCCGGGAAGCGGCCTTCTGCCGCGGGCCGTACGATATGCGTCCGCATGGCGCCGGTGGGGGTCTCGAGGTCTACGTACTCGTTATCGATTACGACCATGACTGGTATCTCCCTTTCGCCGCTGCGGACAGTTCCCCGCATCACGAGCGATGCTACGCTGCTGCCTCGGTCACCCGGATGACGAAGCAGGTAATGTTGTCCGAGCCGCCGCCCTCGCGAGCGAGCGAGATGAGTTTCTCGCAGGCCGAAGACGCGCTCGGGGCTTCGTTCAGAACGAACCGGATCTCCTCATCGGAGACGTGCCGGGTGAGACCATCGGAGTTCAGCAGCACTACGTCGCCCGGCGCTAATACTTCGTGGAAGAGGTCGGGGTGCACGTCAGCTTCGGCGCCAATGGCGCGCGTGATGACGGACTGAAGTGGAGAGTCTCTGGCCTGCTCCAGTGTGATGAGCCCCAACTCTACCTGTTCCTTGAGATACGAGTGGTCCACGGAGACCTGGCGAAGCTCGCCATTGTGAAGCAGGTATGCGCGGCTATCGCCCACGTTGAGCACAGCCAGGTCGTTGCCACTCACTCGAGCTGCCACCAGCGTGGTTCCCATGCCCCGAAAGCGCGTGTCGAACGCAGCGCGGGAGCAGACGGTGCGGTTGGCGGCGGCAGCGGCGCGTTCCATGGCCAGCGCGGTCGTCGTAGCTCCATTGCCGGGGACGGCGCCGAGTTCCTGCTGGAAGATGTTGACGAAGGTGTCCGCTGTGAGGGCGCTGGCGATCTCGCCCCCAGCAGGACCACCCATGCCGTCGCAGACGATATAGAGATGGAGAGCGTCGTCGGAGGCGTAGACGTCCTGGTTCACGCGGCGCACCAACCCTACGTCGGTCATGGCGGCGGATTCCAGAACAACTGACGACACGTACGTGCTCCCTGGCGCTGCGCAATCGCGAGCGCCTTCGTTCCCTCGGGCAGCGCGCGCCCTTGGCACACGAACTTCCCTTCGGCTACCGCCCGAGGATACCGTATTTTGCGGCAAGAAAACCGCTGACCGTCGTCGGGGTGGCCATTGCCAACTCCTGCCAGGTGATGATGCCCAGCCGGCTGCGCAGCTCGCTGGACCGAACCGCGGTCAGGACGCGGAACCAGGCCTCGCGCAGGTCTGCCCTCCGGGCATCGCACAGGACCACAAACCTCGCATGACGGTGGGCGGCGGCGAGGGCGCCGCGGATGAGCTGCCAACCGGCAAAGCCCACCGAAGTTCGGGGAAGCTCGTCCAGATCCAGATGCTCCTCGACGCCCTCATAGCGCAGGAGGCGATCGCGGGAGGCGCTCCCGAATCCGCCTTCGGTAAGCTTGGCTTCAATGAGAAGATCCCCGAGGCGCATGTCGATCTCCGTCCGATCCACCTCGCCACGCGCCATCGGAAGCAGGACGCGGACACCGAACTCGGGACGCAGACCGACGTCGGTGCCTAGAAGGTCGCAAAGGCTGGGCCGATGCGTGATTCCCGGATAGCAGAAGAGGTTCATCAACAAGGCATCGGAGCTGGACGCGCAGTCGAGCTCCGCGCGATGGCGGTCGCCAGACCGGGGAACGCGGCTGCTGGAGGTGTAGGCCTTGTCGAGACGTCGAGACCATGCTGGATCTGCAAGGATTCGACGGTAGGAGGCAGGTAGAAAATTACCATGGCGACCCTGTTCGTCAGCCATGTATAGCACGCTAGGCGTGGGGCCGATGGTTTCTTCATGTGCGTGGCTTACTTCGGCACGCTGGAGATTGCGTGCGCTCAGCTCGCGACGCAGCGACCCGGCGGAGAGCAGTGGATGGAGGGAGTCACTCACCCGAACAGGATAAGCGAAGACGTGGCGAAGATGGAAGATCAGTCCCCGGTTGCGGAGGACTCCAGCTCGTCAAAGCCGCGCCACTTGTAAAAGGCCAGCGAGAAGGCCCAGCTGAGCACGAAGATGCCGATGATGGCATAGCCAAGCATGCCGAAGTTGTCATTCAGATGCCCAATGAACTGCCAGAAGACTCCGTCGAGGTGTAGACGATTGCCCATCAGCCCCAGAGCCTCGATTCCGCCAACAGCGAGCGCTACGACGACAGAGACTGAAGTGATCGTGAGGTTGTAGTAGAGCTTGCGAATCGGCTTCACGAAGGCCCAGCCGTAGGCCCCGAGCATGAGGATGTTGTCCGTGGTATCGACCAGGCTCATACCGGCGGCGAAGAGCACGGGGAAGATGAGGATCGACCATAGCGAGAGGCCGTGCGAGGCGCTGGTGGCGGAGATGCCCAGGACGCCAACCTCGGTGGCGGTGTCGAAGCCAAGGCCGAAGAGGAGGCCGAGGGGATACATATGCCAGCTCTCGCGGATCATGGCGAACATAGGCCGGAAGAGTTTCGCCAGCAGGCCACGGCTGTTGAGCAGGAGGTCGAAGTCCTCGTCGACATAGGGCTCGCCGCGACGGACGCGGGCGAAGGTCTGGTAGATCGACCGCAACACAATCAGGTTAACCAGGCCGATCGCAAAGAGGAAGAGTGTCGAGATGAGGGTTCCGATGAAACTTCCGATGGATTGAAACCCGGCAATACGTTGCTGAAGTGCCCTCGCCGAAGCTGCGAGTACGACTGAACCCACGATGACAACGGTGGAATGTCCGAGCGAGAAGAGCAAGCCGACGGAGACGGGCTTGCGGCCCTCCTGCATCATCTTGCGGGTAACGTTGTCGATAGCGGCGATGTGGTCGGCGTCGACCGCGTGGCGGAGGCCCAGGCTGTAGGCGAGGAAGGCTGTGCCCAGCAATACAGGATAGGGATGGAAGGCGATTGCGGCCCAGATCCACGCAGCGAGATTGAAGACCAGCAAAAACGCATAAATAGCGATCACGCGCGCACGAGTGCTTGTCCCATCGCCTGCCTGTCCACTTGCTCGCACCGAAGCCATAGGCTTTAACTCTACCCTGCCGTCAGCGCTTCGCCGTGACGCGCCTCACCCACGTTCTGGGGGAGCAACGGCCAGCGTGAAGGTGAAAACCGATCCCTGGCCGGGCTGGCTGGTCACCCAGATGCGGCCTCCGTGGGCCTCCACGATGGCCCGGCAAATCGCCAGCCCCATGCCCGTTCCGGAACTCACGGGCCTACGGTTGGGTGAGCGATAGAACTTGTCGAAGATCAGCGACTGTTCCAGGGGGTCGATACCGAAGCCCCGGTCAGCGATACTGCAAGCGACCTGTCCGCTGTCAATTTCGGCGCTGATGAAGATGGGTGTGTCCGGGTTGGAGTACTTGGCCGCGTTTTCGATCAGGTTGTCGAGAACCTTCTCCATCCACACCGGATCGGCCATCACGCGTGGCAGCGACGCCGGCAGCCGCACCTCCACGGGATGGCGCTCAAGCAAGGGCTCGTTTTCCCCAATGGCCTTCTGCATCATGTCGCCGAGGCTCTGGGGCGTGAGGTTCATGCGAACCTCCTGGCTGTCGAGCTGCGCCATGTCGACGGCCTCGGCCACGAGGCGATTCAAGCGGTCGGCTTCCTCATCGATGATGGTCAGCAGTTCGCGTGAGCTGGCTGGAGGAAGCTGAGACGTCAGCATCGTCGTGACCGAAGCCTTGATGGATGTCAGTGGCGTGCGCAGCTCATGCGTGATGGAATCCATCATCCAGCCACGCAGCCGTTCGCTCTCGCGCGAAGCTTCGGCTCGTGTGAGTTCCGAGACGGCGCGGGCGCGGTCGAGCGAGATGGAGACCAGGCCACCGAGCGCTTCGAGTGTCTGCGTCGACAGCTTGACGCCGCGCAAGATGACGACTCCCCGCGGGCGCACGCCGGTGCGCAACGGGATCACGGATTCGTTAGAGGCCGGGCTGAAGGTCACCGCGGGGGAGTTCGAGAGCTCCTGCAGCTGGGCGGTGGAAAATGCGGCCGGCCAGTCGGGACCGGAGCGATAAACGCTGTCGCTGTCAAGCAGATAGAAGACGACGGAGTGCGCTCCGCTGGCCGCTTCGATCGCCGCGGGGATGGCATTGGTCAGCGGAATGATCTCGTCGGTCTGGAGCAGGCCGCGACCCAATCGGTAGAGCACCTCGAGTTCAGCCTGACGCGCCTTGGCGTCGTGCGACTCCATGCGGATTCGGTTTGAGGAGCGGCTGGCGAAGACCGACGTGATGAGGAAGACGGTGAGAGCCAGGATGTTCTGCGGGTCTGATACGGTAAACGTGTTGACCGGCGGCAGGAAGAAGAAGTTGTAACAGGCCGTCGCGATCAGCGAGGAGATGATCGCATAGCGGAGCCCCCAGTTGGCTGCGATGAACAGGATGAGCAGAAGAAAGCTCAAAGCGACCGTGGTGGGATTGGCATGGATCACCGAACGGAAGAACGCCGTGATGGCTGCTAGCCCCGTCAGGATGATGAGCCATCGAGCTGCCGCAATGAGCCGTTTTGAGTTCACGAGCTGGATTGTACTGCGATGAGCGAACGAGATATTGCACGGAAGCGCCCTGAAGATTGGCTGGAGTCCGCTGAGGCGGCGGAGTCTGGCGGCCGGCCTCGTGGGCGGTTCAAGGTCTTTCTCGGCTACGCACCCGGGGTAGGTAAGACATTCAGCATGCTCAACGAAGGCATCCGCCGCAAAAGCCGCGGCGAAGACGTCGTCATTGCCATCGTCGAGACCCACGGCCGCTCCGGCACGACCGCCGAAGCCGAGAAGCTGGAGGCGGTGCCGCGGAGGCAGATCGACTACAAAGGCACTCTCTTCGAAGAGATGGACGTAGACGCAGTGCTGGCACGGCAACCTCATGTCGCCCTGGTCGATGAGCTGGCCCACACGAACGTCGAAGGCAGCCGTCATCACAAGCGTTATGAGGACGTTTTCGATTTGCTGGATGCCGGCATCGATGTGCTAACGACATTGAACGTACAGCACATCGAGAGCCTCACGCCACGGGTGCAGTCACTTACCGGCGTCATTGTGCGGGAGACCGTTCCGGACTGGGTGCTGGATCGAGCGGATGAGGTGGTGATGAACGACCTCACCCCGGAGGCGCTCGCCGAGCGCATGCGCCGCGGCGACATCTATCCGATGGATCGAGTCGAGCGGTCGCTACAGAACTTCTTCCGTCGCGGCAACCTGATCGCACTGCGTGAGATGGCGCTGCAGCGTGTGACGCGGGCTGTGGACCGAACGTTGGACACCTATGTAAAGCGCAAGCAGCTCGGCGGACACTGGATGGTCGCGGAGAAGGTTGCAGTGTGCGTCAGCGCCAGTCCGGGGTCGCGCGATCTCGTTGCGCGGGGCGCTCGCCTGGCCGATGCGATCGGAGCCGAGTTCTTCGTACTGCACATGGACACTGAGGCCGACACGCTCCCCGATACCGCTCGCGCGCTCGAGGAGAACTTCGACTTCGCCCGCAATCTCGGGGCGAGCATCGTGCACCTCAAGGGCAGCAACGTTGCGGCGGCAACCGCGCAGTTTGCGGCGCAAAATCGCATCACGCAGGTGCTCTTTGGCCGCTCCGCGTTGACCGGCCTCAAGAAGTATCTCTATTTCCTCGCGATCAGTCGCTTCATGCGGGACGCTCCGCACGCAGATCTTCACATCATCACGCAGGAGCATCGCTGAGATGAAGATTCTTGTGGTGGACGACGAGCGGCAGATCGCGCGCGTTCTGCGCACTTCGCTGGAGAGCTACGGCTATGAAGTGATGGTGGCGGAGAACGGGATCGCAGCGCTACAGAAGCTCAAGCACTTCGCCGCAGACCTGATCATCACCGATCTGTCAATGCCGGAGATGGATGGTGTGGAACTTACGAGAGAGGTTCGCAAAGTGAGCGAACTGCCTATCATCGTTCTCAGCGTTCGTGAACAGGATGCAGCGAAGATACTGGCACTCGACAACGGCGCCGATGACTACGTCACCAAACCCTTCAGCATGCCTGAACTGTTAGCCCGTGTGCGCGTTCAACTGCGACGCCGCAGTTCCCAGGAGCAGCCTGCGCTGTCCATTGCCGAAGGCGATTTCTCGATCGACGTCGAAGCGCACCGCGTCCTGGTTCGTGGTGAGGAACTGCACCTTACGCCGAAGGAGTTCGACCTGCTGCTCCTCCTGTTGCGAAACTCCGGTCGCGTAATGACTCATCGCACGCTGCTTCGTGCGATCTGGGGGCACGCCGGCGAAGGTCAGCCGGAGTATCTGCGTGTGCTGGTGGCGCAACTGCGCAAGAAGATCGACCGCGATGAGGGGCCGAGCTATATCCGTAGTGAACCATGGGTTGGTTATCGTCTTGAGGCGGATCCGCAGGCGGACTTTACGACTTCTTAACGCCCTCTCTACGGACTTCCTACCGACGCCGGATGTGTACTCAAAATCGGTGTGTGTAGGAAATCCTCTAGATGATGAAACTCGTAAGCTCTTGCTTCTATCGCCTTTCTCTTCAATCGAGCCAACCTGTGATGGAGGTCACGGCTACCGCCGATGGCCGCGCGGATGCTGATCACGCATCGTCCGGAGGTTGTGCCATGATGAGGCCACGTACTGCCAGCGCAGTCGTTCTTGCGCTTACGTTCCTTGTGCTCGTGTTCGCAACTCCGGAGCGGGGCTTCTCGCAGGAGCAAAACACAACTCCACCCGATCAGGACTCCGTCACCGAGCTGCAGAAGACCGTCAATACGCTGCGGGACGAGTTACAGCGGCTGCAGAACCGGTTGGAGATTCTCGAGGCACGCGAGCGCGCCCAGCCCACGCCCAACACGCATAGCTCGGCGATGCCATTATCGGCAACACGTGCGGCAACGGCTCCTGCTTCAGCCGCGCCCGCGGTTGCGGCTACCACTTCTACATCGGTCGCGCCAGCATCCACTCCCGGATGCTGCGCACCCGCGACACCAGCCAGTGTTGTGAAGGGTCCCAACCCGCATTCCGATCCGTTCTCCTTCGCGGATTTCACATGGCTGACAGGTAACGCGCGCACGGAGGATACTCCCTACGCAACGAGCTTTTTCACGCCGGAGATCCGTGCCGACATCGACTACGTCTACGACTTCCACCATCCGCAGGACGACACCATCAGCGGATCGAGCGAGGTCTTTCGTTCGAGTGAGGTGCAGGTTACACAGCTCGGCGTCGGTGGCGACTTCCACTTCGACAACGTGCGCGCAAGACTTATGACGCAGTTCGGCATGTACGCCACCACCACGCCGCGCAACGATGCGAGCCCTTCGCGTGGGCAGTGGGACCTCGCCGACGCGTATCGTTACGTGTCTGAAGCCTATGGCGGCTACCACTTCAATGTGCAGCATGGCATCAACGTCGATGCCGGCATCTTCATGTCTTACATCGGACTGTTCTCGTACTACCAGTTCGATAACTGGGCGTATCAGCCGTCGTATGTCTCGTCGAACACGCCGTGGTTCTTCAATGGTGTTCGGGTGCAGTGGTTCCCCACCGAGAAGCTGAAGATCGAGCCGTGGTTTATCAACGGCTGGCAGTCATACGGGCGCTTCAACAACCGGCCAGGACTCGGCGGCGAGATACTGTATCGCCCCAATGGCAACTGGTCGATTGTCGGCAACCAGTATGGTTTTGGCGAGGATGCTCTTGGTGTCACGCACCGTACTCGATATCACACCGATGACAGCGTGCAGTACAAGTACCTTGACCAGCCCACGCACTTCCTCAGCAAGGCGGCGGCATCGCTCACCGGCGATGCAGGGTGCGAGACCGGCGGCGGCGTGAGCTGCTTTGGTAACGGCAAGAACGGTCCCAAGCAGAGCTTTCTCGGCTTCATGGCGTACAACCGCCTCTGGTTCGACAAGAATCACTACGCTCTGACTCTTGGCGGTGGTGAGATCAATAACCCCGGCCGCTACCTTGTGCTGCTGCCACCCATCAATGGAGCGACTGCTGCCAGCGGCACGCCGTACTTCACAGAGAATCCCGGTGATCCGTTCAAGGCGTGGGATACGTCCGTTACCGCGGACTGGATGCCGAGCCAGTACATTACATGGCGTCTGGAGTACAACCACCGCGCAGCAAGCGTACCGTACTTCACCGGCCCTGGTGGCGTAACGCCTCCTGGAGGCAACACCGGCCCGGCAGGATCCGCGGTAGCAGGCTGGACGCCGGACCTCGTTCGCAGCGAGAACCGCATTACCGGCGCCATCCTCGTGAAGTTCTAGTTCCAGGAGAAATGAAAGACATGGACCTCCTCTACCTCGCAATCACTCTCATTCTGTTTGGAGCCGGGCACGCCTACATCGAGGCGTGTTCCCGGCTGAAAGGCAAGGCTCACCGTGGTTGAGAACATCATCCTGCTGCTGATTTCCGCAGCCGTCATGGTTTATCTCGTTTATGCTCTGCTGCGCCCGGAGAAATTCTGATGACGTTGAATGGCTGGGCGCAGATCGCGCTCTTCTTCGCACTCCTCCTACTGCTCACAAGACCTATCGGTCACTACATGACCGCGGTCTTTGAGCGGCGCAAGACCTTCCTCGATCCGGTGCTGATCCCAGTAGAACGCTTGCTCTATCGCGTCACAGGCATCGATCCCGCTGAGGAGATGCACTGGACGATCTATCTCGTAGCGATGCTGCTTTTCAGCCTCGCTACGCTGGTGCTCACCTACGCGATCGAGCGCCTGCAGGGACACTTGCCATGGAACCCGCAGCACCTTGCAGCGGTAGCCCCGGACCTGGCATGGAATACGGCGATCAGCTTTACGACGAACACGAACTGGCAGTCGTATACGCCTGAGACCACGATGAGCTATCTCACGCAGATGCTCGGGCTGGCGACGCACAACTTCTGGTCCGCGGCAGTGGGCATCGCACTTGCGGTGGCGTTCATCCGTGGCATTGCGCGCCGCGAGATGAAGACCCTGGGCAACTTCTGGGTCGACATCACGCGTGCTTTGTTGTGGGTACTCGCACCCATCTCGTTCGTCTTCGCGCTTGCTCTCGTCTCGCAGGGCGTGGTGCAGAACCTGAAGCCCTATGACACTGCGAAGCTCGTCCAGCAGCAGACTGTGACCGGGACGGATGGCAAAGCAACGACTGTCACCACACAGAGCATCGCGCAGGGCCCGGTGGCTTCGCAGGAAGCCATCAAGATGCTCGGCACCAATGGCGGCGGCTTCTTCAACGCCAATAGCGCGCACCCGTTCGAGAACCCAACACCGCTGACGAACCTGCTGCAGATGCTCGCGATCTTCCTCATTCCGGCAGGCCTGACGGTTGTGTTGGGCGAGATGACGAAGTCGCCGAAGCATGGATGGGCGGTATTTGGAGCGATGAGCGTGCTGTGGCTCGCCGGAGTCGGCACAACGTACTGGGCGGAATCGCAAGCCAACCCGCTGCTGCATGGCGTGGACCAGCAGGTGAGCGCGCAGCAGAGCGGAGGCAATATGGAGGGCAAGGAGGTTCGCTTCGGTATTGCGAACACGGCACTCTTCGCTTCGATCACGACTGACGCCAGCTGCGGCGCTGTGAACGGCATGCACGATTCTTTCTCACCGATCGGCGGCATGATGCCGCTGCTGAACATGATGCTCGGCGAGGTAGTTTTTGGCGGCGTTGGCGCGGGCCTTTATGGCATGCTGATCTTCGTCATCATGGCGGTCTTCATTGCGGGCCTGATGGTTGGCCGAACACCGGAGTACCTCGGCAAGAAGATCGAAGCGTACGACATCCAGATGTCGATGCTGTACCTGCTCATCTTCCCGCTGGTGATCCTCGGCTTTACAGCCATTGCCGTGCTCTCGCCGAAGTTCGGGCTATCGAGCCTAGCGAACCAGGGACCGCATGGGCTTTCAGAGATCCTCTATGCCTATACCTCGGCGACGGCGAACAACGGTTCGGCCTTTGCAGGACTCAACGCAAACACGCACTGGTACAACACCACGCTGGGGCTTGCGATGTTCTGCGGCCGCTTTCTGATGCTGATCCCGATGCTGGCTGTGGCCGGCAACCTGGCGGCGAAGAAGAGCGTGCCTGCGACGGCGGGAACGTTCCCTGTGACGACGCCAATGTTCGCGACACTGCTGGTGGGCGTGATTCTCATCGTCAGCCTGTTGACTTTCTTTCCGGTCCTCTCGCTGGGCCCCATTCTCGAGCACCTGCTGATGCATGCCGGCAGGAGCTTCTAAGGAAGAGCGAACGCTATGAGTGCAAGTCAAAATAGAAAAACGCGTAGCCTCTTCGACCGCGATATCATCCGTCGCGCCAGCGTGGACGCGGTCCGCAAGCTGAGCCCGGTTGTGATGATGCGCAACCCGGTGATGTTCGTTGTCGAGATCGGCAGTGTACTCACGACCATCCTGTTGATCGTAGATGGCATCCACAAAGTCGGCCACTTCAGCTTCGATCTTCAGATCACGCTTTGGCTGTGGTTCACCGTGCTCTTCGCGAACTTTGCGGAGGCAATGGCTGAGGGCCGGGGCAAGGCGCAGGCCGACGCCCTGCGTAAAGCCAAGTCAGAGACGATGGCCGTACGCGTTGTCAAAGATGATGTCACTGAACAGGTACCGAGCTCCCAACTGCGAGTCGGTGACATCGTCCGGGTCATCGCAGGGGAGATGATTCCCGGCGATGGTGAGGTGATCGAAGGCGTCGCGTCGGTGGATGAATCTGCGATCACGGGCGAGTCCGCGCCGGTCATCCGCGAGGCGGGCGGTGACCGTTCGGCGGTGACTGGAGGCACGCGAGTGCTCTCCGACGTCATCGTCGTGCGCATCAGCTCCAACCCCGGTGAGACCTTTCTCGATCGCATGATTGCGCTGGTCGAGGGCGCGGAGCGACAGAAGACGCCAAACGAAATCGCGCTGAATATCCTGCTCTCGGGTCTCACGATCATCTTCCTGCTGGCAGTAGTGACGCTGCAGCCGTTTGCGATTTACTCCGGCGCACCGCAGACGATCTTCGTACTGATCTCTCTGCTCGTGTGTCTCATCCCAACGACGATCGGTGCGCTGCTCTCGGCCATCGGCATCGCCGGTATGGATCGCCTGGTACAGCACAATGTGTTGGCGACCTCCGGCCGTGCGGTTGAGGCCGCCGGTGACGTTGACACGCTGCTGCTGGATAAGACGGGCACGATTACCATCGGCAATCGTCAAGCCTCGGCGTTCCTTCCGGCGCCAGGAGTGTCGAGTGCGCAGCTTGCCGATGCTGCGCAGCTCTCTTCCCTACCTGACGAAACTCCTGAAGGCCGCTCGATCGTGGTGCTGGCGAAGGAGAAGTATGACCTGCGCGGCCGTGAGTTGGCTTCGCTGAATGCGCAGTTCATCCCCTTCAGCGCGACCACACGTATGAGCGGTATCGATATCGATGGCCGCATCATTCGCAAGGGAGCGGTCGATGCGATTGCCAACTACCTCGAGAAGCTCGGAAACCCGATGCCGAAGGAGGTTCGCGACACGGTGGAGGAAGTCGCGCGCACTGGCGGCACGCCACTTGTTGTGGCGGAGAACAATCGCGCGCTGGGAGTGATTCACCTCAAGGATATCGTGAAGGGTGGGATGCGCGAGCGGTTCGAGCAGCTGCGCGCGATGGGCATTCGCACCATCATGATCACGGGGGATAACCCACTGACCGCCGCTGCAATTGCGCGCGAGGCGGGTGTGGATGACTTTCTCGCAGAGGCCAAGCCGAAGGACAAAATGGACCTCATCCGCCGCGAGCAGGCACAAGGCAAGCTCGTGGCAATGACGGGCGATGGCACCAACGATGCTCCCGCGCTGGCTCAAGCCGACGTTGGTGTGGCGATGAACTCGGGAACCCAGGCGGCGAAAGAGGCCGGCAACATGGTGGACCTGGACTCGAACCCAACCAAGCTCATTGAGATCGTGGCCATCGGTAAGCAGCTTCTTATGACGCGCGGCGCACTGACGACGTTCTCGATCTCGAATGATGTGGCCAAATACTTTGCCATTATCCCGGCGATGTTCGCGGGCGTGTTTCCGGTGCTGAATGCGCTCAACGTGATGCATCTACATTCGCCGGAGTCGGCGATTTTGTCGGCCGTGATCTTCAACGCACTGGTGATCGTTGCGCTGATTCCCCTGGCGTTGCGCGGCGTGGCTTATAAGGCGTTGCCTGCCGCCACGCTGCTGAAGAAGAACCTGCTGGTCTACGGTCTGGGCGGTATTCTCGTGCCATTCCTTGGGATCAAGCTCATTGACATTGTGCTTACGCTGACACATCTCGCATAAGCAAGGAGGCTGACGTGAAGAACGAAATGAAGAAGTTGATTGTGACCTCCCTGCTCTACACGATCGTCACAGCGGTGCTGTTCGGGCTCGTATACCCGCTGGTGACGACCGTGATCGCACGGGTGGCTTTCCCGCACCAGGCGGATGGCTCGCTCGTCTATAACGCGAAGGGTGAACCGATCGGGTCGCATTTGATCGGGCAGTCGTTCGCGGGTGATAGCTACTTCCATAGCCGTCCCTCGGCTGCTGGTGCCGGGTACGACGCGAGTTCGTCGGGGGGATCGAACCTCGGACCAACCAACAAGGCTCTGATGGCGCGTGTGGACCAGTCTGTAGCTGCCGAGGGCGCGAACGCTCCCGTAGACCTGGTGACGGCATCCGGCTCGGGGCTCGATCCCGACATCACGCCTGCGGCTGCGTTGTTCCAGGTGGAGCGGGTGGCGAAGGCACGCGGGCTCTCTGCTGATGTTGTTCGTGCGTTGGTGCAAGCACACGTCACGCCACGGCAGATGGGGGTACTGGGAGAACCTCGTGTCAATGTCCTGGAACTGAATCTGGCCCTGGATCAAACGGCTCGTTAGGAGCCCATCCGAAGTCTGCGATGAGATGAACGGAAGTTCATGGCGGGTTCCTATCCAGCGATGCGACGCTGGATAGGAACCCGCTCTCGTTTTGGCGTGATGATACGCATCACCGTAGGGCGGGAGAGAATCGGTGATACTCGACTCATGGCAGATGGCAGGCGGCGGGAGCTGACACGGCGGAGCCTCGTACGATCGGGGCTGGCTGCAACTTGTGCCAATTTCGCTCCGCTCCATGCCTTTGCCGCAACTCCAGACGTGATGCTGGAGATTGCACCGTATACGGTCGAACCCTCTCCGAAGCACCATTACAAGACGCTGGCCTATAACGGCCAGGTGCCGGGGCCGCTGCTGCGGATGCGTTTGGGTCAGCCTATTACTGTTGAGATTCGCAATCGTTCGCCTCGTGAAGAGGTAGTGCACTGGCATGGTCTTTTCCTTCCGTCGGAGATCGACGGGGCCATGGAAGAAGGCACGCCGATGATCCCTGCAGGCGAGACGAAGCAGTACATGTTTCGACCGGAGCCTGCGGGCTTTCGCTGGTATCACACGCATACCTTTGCGGGGAACGATCTGAGCGCGGGACAGTTCGGTGGACTCCATGGCTTCCTGATGATCGATGGAGCGCAGCAGCCGAACGTCGATCGCGAGGTCTTCCTCGGACTGCACGACTGGGGCGGGCAGATGCTCGCGAGCGATGATGGCTCGATGATGCCAAGCTATGACGTTTCGACGATCAACGGGAAGGCTTTGGGCTTCGGAGATCCGATCCGCGTGAAGCGCGGCGACCGTGTGCTGCTGCATCTGCTCAACTCGAGTCCGACAGAGGTTCACTGGCTAGCTCTCGCTGGACACAGCTTCCAGGTCATCGCACTCGACGGCAATGCTCTTGCACCGGCACAACAGCGAACGGTTTCCATGGTGCGGCTGGCGCCTGCAGAGCGCATCTGCGCAATCGTGACGATGAATAACCCAGGCGTGTGGGTGCTGGGCGAAGTGAGGAAGCATGTGCAGGCCGCGGGCATGGGGATCGTCGTCGAGTACGAGGGTGCGAGCGGAAAGCCGGCGTGGATTCAGCCGAAGAGTCTCGAATGGGACTACATGCAGTTCAGCGCGCGAAATCTTCCGGTGGCGTTGGATGCCATGAACCCTGAAGACGTGGCCATTCCGTTGAAGCTGGTCTTCTCTTCAAAGTTCCAGGGACATGGCTCTCCCGAACGCTGGACGATCAACGGCAAGAGCTACCCTGAGACCGATGAGCCGGTGCTGCAGCAAGATAAACGCTACCGTTTAATTCTCGACAATCAGAGTCACGACGATCATCCCCTGCATCTGCATCGGCACCTGTTTGAGGTGAAGGCAATTGATGGCGCGACGGGGCTGCGCGGGATTACGAAGGACACCGTGCTGGTGCCTGCGCACACTACCGCCGAGGTCGAGTTCGTCGCCCGGCATCCGGGGCGAACGTTGTTTCACTGCCATCAGCAGGACCACATGGATCGTGGCTTCATGATGGTGTTTCGTTATGCATGAGAGAGATTTGAGGAGAGACGTGCGCATGTGGTCGTTGCAGATAAGAGTTGCAGTAGTGTTCCTGCTATTGGGAGCGTGGGCTGGCGCGCGCGCGCAGGGCAACTACGAGATCCAGGTGTACGGGGCGGATACGGTGGCTCCTAAGACGCTGATGGTCGAACTGCACTCCAATTACACCGTAACGGGACAGACGAGACTCATCGACGGGGTCTATCCGACGAATCACCAGGAACACGAGACGATCGAGCTGACCGAGGGCGTAACCAATTGGTCCGAGGTTGGCTTCTACATCTTTACCAGCGAGCAGGACGGCCACGGCGTGCAGTGGGTCGGCGACCACATACGACCGCGTGTGCGCGTACCCGACAGCTGGCACTGGCCAGTGGGCGTGAGCCTATCGACGGAGGTTGGCTACCAGCGCGCCGTGTACTCGCCCGACACGTGGACATGGGAGATTCGTCCCATCGTCGACAAGACGATCGGGCGATGGTACTTCGCCGTGAATCCTGCCCTGGAGCGCACGTGGCATGGGCCCGACGTAAACCAGGGACTGGCCTTCTCGCCAGGAGCGAAGATCGGCTACGACTTCACGAAGAAGATCAACGCCGGCTTTGAGTACTACGCGGACTATGGCGATCTGCGCAGCTTCGATGTGCTGCATGAGCAGCAGCAGCAGCTCTTCGTGGTGACAGATCTGAACGTGTCGCCCGCGTGGGAGATCAACGTTGGTGTAGGCCTGGGCGGAACGAGCGCAACGGATCACCTGATAGTGAAAGGCATTCTGGGGCGGCGCTTCGAGTGGGGTCACCACTCTCCGGTGGATTGATCGGTCAGGCCGCGAGGTACCGCGTCATCCAGCCCATCAAGTCACACTCGGCCAAGGGCCGGCTAAAGAGATAACCCTGCACGATATCGCACCCGTCACCGCGCAAGAGAGCGAGCTGCTCCTCGGTCTCCACACCTTCGGCCACGACGCGCAAGCCCAGCGCATGGCCCATCTCGATGGTCTTCTGGACCAGGACACGATCCCCAGAGTTCAAATGGAGACGTGAGACGAAGGAACGGTCGATCTTGAGCTCTGTTGCCGGAATGTGTCGAAGCTGCTGCATCATCGAGTAACCGGTGCCGAAGTCGTCCACAGAGAGGCCAATTCCCTTCATCCGCAGGCGCGTGAGCACGTCGAGGGCGCTCGATAACTCCTCGATGCGGCCACCCTCCGTGATCTCCAGAACGATGCGGTCCGGAGACACGCGGTACCTCTCCAACAGAGTGGCGAGTGTGTCTGGGAAGCTCAAATCCAGCAGCGAAGATGCCGGTATGTTGATGGAGAGGGTCGGCGTGGCATCGGAGACCTGCGCCATGCGCTGCAGTGCGGCCAGGCTCTGGGCCGCCACCTCCCAGTTGAGCCTGTCGATCAGATTGGCTGCCTCAAGACGAGGGAGGAAGCGATAGGGAGGCAGAACGCCAAGCCGCGGGTGGTTCCACCGCACCAGGGCTTCCAGACCCACCATGATCCCCGACTTGAGATCGACCTGAGGCTGAAAGTGCGGCACGAATTCATGCTGGGTGAGGGCACGCTCCAGCTCATGGTCCAGGCAGCCGTCCAGTTCGGCGGTAGTGCAGAGATTCGAGGCGGGCCGGATGACCTGCGGGCTCGAAGCCTGGTGCCGGGAGACCATCAGCTCCAGATCGGCGCGGCGGAAGGGCTTGGCGAGGTGGCCGACGATCTTCAGCCCGAGGGCAGCGGCCAGGTCTTCAGCGCTCTCCATGATCCTGGTTCCGAGCCCGCTCATCACGATGAGGCCCGCGTCGCAACCCTGCCGATTGAGATGGCGTAGCAACTCGACGCCGTCCACCTTGGGCAGCGCCAAGTCGAGGATGATGAGATCCACGTCAGGCGCCATCGCGTCGAGAAACTCGGCGGCCGTCGTGGTGAGGGTCGCGCGCAGCCCCATGTGCTCCACCACGTCAGCCACGAAGCCGCCGAGATCGCAATCGTCATCGATGATGAGTACGCGAGGCATGGGGAGTGGCGCGGATTGGGACATAGCGAGGGCGCTCATAGGTGCGGGACCAGCAATTGAACCGAGGGAAGTTGAGCCGTACGCAAGCCGTGAATCGCCGCCACAAACTCGCGACGCTGATAGGGCTTGTGTAGCAGAGGACCGTCCAGGTGAGACGAGCGGCGTTCTGCTAAAGCATCGGCAGGAAACCCGGAACAGTAGACCACACGAATGTCGCATTGCACCGCACGAAGTTTTTCGACCAGTTCCACTCCGTCCATGCCACCGGGCATGATGATGTCGGTGATCACCAGATCTACCTTCTGGCGTGCAAGGATTTCGAGGGCCTGGGCGGGACCCGAGGCTGACAAGACCCTGTAGCCCAGCGCCTCGAGATACGTCACAGCAACCTCCAGCAGATCCGTCTCATCGTCTACTACGAGCGCACAGCCATCCCCGATCACGAGGTCGCTTCCAAAATCTGCGGGCTCGGCCAGGACGAGGGAGTCCTCCCCAGAGAGCGGGAGGTAAAGCGAGACGGTGGTTCCGTAGCCAGGCTCGCTGTAAATGCGAACGGTCCCCCCGGACTGGCGGGCGAACCCGTAGACCATCGCCAGCCCCATGCCTGTTCCCTTGTCGCGCCCCTTCGTGGTGAAGAAAGGCTCGAAGACGTGTTCCAGCACCTCTGGAGACATACCATGGCCGGTGTCCGAGACGGAGAGGCAAGCATAGGAGCCCGCCCTCAACTCTCCGGCGGCCACTGGCGGGTAGCTTTCATCAAGGTAGGCGACATGGGTGGTGATCGTAATCGAACCGCCCTTGGGCATCGCATCCCGGGCGTTGACCAAAAGGTTCAGCAGCCCATTCTGCAACGCCGCGGCGTCCACAAAGACTGAGGGTGTGCTCTTGTCGAAACGCGGAACGAGGTTGATTTCGGGTCCGAGGGCGCGTGTTGCGAGTTCAAGGGTGCTTTGTACAAGATCGCTGAGCCTCGCTGGAGCTGGCGAAAGCTCTTCACGGCTGGAAAAGGCGAGCATGCGGCGGGCCAGAGAAGCCCCACGCCCAGCGGCGCGCTCGACGTTACGTACGCGGGCGAGAGCGGCCTCATTGCCCTCCAGCATCTCCTCGAGCAGCTCGAGGTTGCCGAGGATGACGCCAAGGAGGTTGTTGAAGTCATGCGCCACGCCACCGGTCAACTGGCCCAAGGCTTCGAGCTTCCGGCTCTGGCGCAGCTGGCGCTCCAGGCGGCAGCGCTCGGTGATATCACGCGCAATCTTCGAAGCTCCGACGATATTGCCGAAGGCATCGCGAATCGGAGAGATCGTAGCGGAGATGTGGATCGCCGAACCGTCCTTGCGGCGACGCTCGGTCTCGATGTGTTCGACGGTCAGGCCGAGCCGTATGCGGCCCAGGATGTCGTCCTCTTCGCCCTGGAGGCTCTCTGGAACCAGGATCCGAATGGAGCGCCCCAGCATCTCTTCAGCGGTGTAACCGAAGATCTTCTCAGCTCCGCGGTTCCAGCTTGTCACGTTGCCATCCCAGTCCTTGCTGATGATCGCGTCTTCCGACGAGTCGACAATGGCCGCGAGCCTCTCCCTCGCGAGCATGGCGCGCCGCGTGTCAGTAATGTCGCGGTAAGTCAGCAGCGTCGCAGTCGGGAGACCCTTATGGTTGCGGACCGGAGAGCTGCTCACCTCTGCGTAACGTACATCGCCGTGGAGCTTGCGAACGATCTGCAACTCGAGGCCGCGAACATAGTGGCCCTTAGCGGCGAGGTTGCTGGGCCATTCCTCATCAGGCAACGTGGCGCCATCCCAAGTCAGGACCTCGTAGCCGCTGCGGAGTTCGCTGTAAGAGGTAGAGGGACCGGTCACGCCCAGTATCGTTGCTGCCGCCCTATTCATGGTGGCTATGTTCCGGACATGGTCGATGAGGACGACGCCCTCACTGAGTTGCTCAAGTACGGCTTTCGAGCGACGCTCCGCTTCTTCGATCTTGCGCTCCTGGTGCAGAAGATAGCGGACGATGCAAAGTACGAGGATGCCGGCCGCGACCGCGCCGCAACCGAAGGCGAAAGGCCCGAAGGACTGCCCGAGCAGATCCATCGCCAAAAATAAGTAAGCCTGCGTCATCCACCCGACCCGCTACACGTTTTGAGACTCTGCACTGCGTTCGGAGCCGATCGCAGTGAGCTTCCGCGACGACGTCCGTTGATGTACGAATTCAATTCAGCAACTCCATCATCGGCCACACATATAGCGAAGAGCACCCGGCTGGGCACTTTGGTGCGGGTCGGGTTTCGATTCGGGAAATTAGCCAATTCCTTGGGGATTAGTGCGGAATCGACACCGGTGGATGCGACTGAGCGGGCGATGGATTCACCGGCACGGTCACGAGGACGATGTCCACACGTCGATTCTGCTGCCGCCCCTCGATTGTGTCGTTCGAGGCAGCCGGATGGTACTCGCCATAGCCCGCAATTGCGAGGCGCTCCGGATCGAAGTCTCCGCTATCGAGCAGCATCCTGGCGACCGCAGTCGCGCGAGCGGTGGAGAGTTCCCAGTTGGAATCGTAGCGCGCACTGTGCATGGGCACATTGTCCGTGTGGCCTTCGATCCGCATGTTGAGCCCGTATTGCGTCAGGACAGCGGCCAGCTTCCGGATCTTCTCTTTGGCTCCGGGCAGGAGATCCGCCTGACCGCTGGCGAAGAACCCGAGCTCATGAAGACTGATGACGAAGCCCTCCGGCGTCATGCGCAGAACAACTTCTTTCTGGGCGATCTCCTGTCCCAGCGCTTCGCCCAGCTTCCGCTGGAGCTCCGAGATGTCGATGCCCGCGCTGCGATCCACGATAGGGTCGCCGGGACGAGGCAACAGCGCTGCGGCCGGAGCATGCAGGGTGGACTGTCGGCCGTCCACGGTGATCACCCTCACCTGCATCTCCTTAAATCCGTCTTTGACTGCGGCGGACACTTTGGCGACCGCCTGCTGGTCCTTGTAAGCCGAGGCAAACAGAACGATGAAGAGAGCAAACAGAAGTGTCACGAAATCTGCGTAGGAGACCAGCCAGCGCTCATGGCCAGGGGAATGCGCCTGCCGCCGACGCTGAAAGCGGGAACTCACTGGAGCACCGCAGACGGAACCGTGTCAGGCGGCGTCTGGGGAAGGTAGCACGCCAGGCGCTTTTCGACAGCCCGCTGGGTGTTCTTCTCGATGATGGCGACCACTCCCTCGAGCGCGAGCTCTCGCATTGCCTGACGACGCTCGATGAGAGCCCGCATCCTCCCCGCGCAAGGCAGGAAGAAGAGGTTGGCCGAGCCGACGCCGTAAAGCGTGGCGACAAAGGCTGCCGCGATTCCGCGGCCTACTTCTTCAATGTTTGCGAGGTGCTGCATGACCTGAATCAGGCCAATGACCGCGCCAAGAATCCCGATGGTGGGGGCAAACCCCCCGGCAGACTCGAAGACCATGGGAAGAGCGTGGTCACGATCCATTTCTGCCTGCATCAGGCCTTCCATCGAGTGACGCAATTCGTCCGGCCGGGTGCCGTCGATGGCCTGAGTGAGGCAAAAGCGTAAGAAGGAGTCTGGAATGGAGTTTAGCGTCGAATCAAGCGAAAGTAGGCCGTGCTTTCTCGCCTGCATAGCGTAGCGGCCCAGTTCGTCGATCAAATGGGCGGCCTTGTCATTGCTGCCAAGGAAGACCTGTCGCAGCATGCGAAAGGACCGTCCAACGATGCTGAGGGGAAACTGCACCAGCACAGCGCCAAGGGTGCCACCGAAGACAATCAGCGCCGCTGTCGGCTGCAGGATCTGCCGAAGATTGCCCCCATCGAGGACGAGTCCCGCTCCTACACCGAAGAGGCCGACGGCGAGCCCAAGGAAGGCGCTTCCCTGCCGCGGCGCTTTCTCTTGCAGTCGATGCTCCGAGTTTTCCATGAGTCGCTCCAACGCCGACGATTATGCGTGATGAGAGTGCGACAGAGCGTTCATGCTCTCCGAGGCGACCATCAGCCCAGGCACAGCATCGGCAATGACGGCATCGCGTTGTTGCCATGCGCTGCGCACCTGTAGGACTAGCTCGATTTGTGCCTCCAGCAGCTCTGCAGACTTCGCCACAGAGGCTTGGAGCATGCGGGTGCGGATGATCTGGTAGAAATCCGCAAGGCTCTTCGCCAGCGGGTCCCCGCTCTCGAGGTTGACCCAGTCCTGCAACTGACCGAGGACCAGCGTGGCATGGTTGAGCGCGTCACAGCGGGCTTGGATGTCGTCTTTGCGCATGGCGTCGACAGCGAGGCGGAGATCGGCGGCAAGTTTGTCGTAGAGTGCGATGACGAGGCCGATCGGCGTCGCTCCCGCAATCGAGGACTGGCGATACGAAAAAGCTGGATTTTCGAAGCTCATGAGCTCTTTCCTGTGAGACCGAGTAGGGCGTTGATCTGGGCCATCTGGCTAGACAGTCCTTCCAGAGCGGATTCCGCCGAGGAGAGGTCACTGGTCAGGGAGGTCTGCAGCGGCGTGATGGTGTTCGTCTCGAAGTTGCTGATGTCGCTTGTCAGGTCAGTCTGGTTGGAAGAAATGCTCTGAAGATCCAGAGTGAACGCTCCGTCCGCCGGATCGAGAAACGTACTGAGGGCGTTATTCATGGAAGCGGCGAAACCGTTGAGTGCGGGCCCCTCGAAGAAATTCTGCACATCGCCAGGATTGTTTACCAGCGCCGCACTCAGCGTCGTTGTATCGACGCTGAGAGTACCGTCCGTCCCCATCGAGATGCCAAGATCGGAGAGGCTGCCGACGGTCGTCGTTCCGCTTGTTGGCTTATAGGTATAGTTCAGCGCCTGCTGGAGTGCGCTCTGCAGCGAGGTCACCGTAGGATCGGACGCGAGATCTCCCTGATTGCCAGTCGTGGCCGAAAGAGCAAACTGGCCAGTCACGAGGTTGCTTGCTGTGTTGTAGTCGGTGACGAACTGGTTGATGGCGGTGGCGACTGCGGTAGCATCGGACGCAACCGTGAGAGTGGCCGCACCTCCCGTGGTAGCGCCGAGAAGATCCAGTGTGACACCGCTGATAGCGGTGGTCACGAGATTCGAAGCGCTCGAGACGGGAACGCCGTCGACCACTAGACTGGCGTTGGCCCCCGCCTGTGCCTGGGTGAATCCGAACGTGGGTTGGTTCACGCTGAACGTCGTCGTACCATCCGTGCTGGCGAGCGTCATAGTGGTGCCCGTCGAGGTGCTGTTGGCGGTAGCGGTCACACCAATTCCGGCGTTATTGATCGCCGTTGCAAGCGTCGCGTAGCTCTCGCCATCTGTCGTCGTAAAGTTTGTGGCCGTACCTCCGACCGTCACGGTCAGCGTATTGGCGCCGAGCGTCTCGCCGGTGGGAAGCTCGGGCGTGGCCCAACTGGTGCCGCCGCTGAAGTTCGTTGAGCTGACACTGAAGTCGGCTGCGGATCCAGAACTGTTGCTCACAATCGCCAGACGCGAACCACTGGCGTCGCTGATCACGTTGGCAGTCACGCCGAGCGTGCTTCCATTGCTTCCAGTGGCAGCGTTGATCGCAGTGGCGAGTTCGGTGAGTGTGTTCACACCGCTGCCTGTGGTAATGGATGCGGATTGTCCATTCGCCATGGTGATGGTGAAGGATGTCGAGGGCAGCGTTGTGGCTGCGCTGGCAGAGAGATCCGAATACCAGGCGCCGGTGCTGGCAACGTTATTGACGACCACGCTATGGGTTCCGGCTACGGTTCCGCTGGCGGCGGTCGCCGTCACCTCCGAGCTACTCGAGGACGTGACCGTGCGAGAGGCCAAGGGGCCTGTCAGGGAGTTCAACGACTGCATGTCGGTCTGTATAGCCGTCATCGCCGTCTGCATTGCGGTGAGTTCGCTGGTCTGATTGGTATAGGTGGCCTGCTGGGCCTTCCAGGCTGTCTCCGGGGCGCGGGCAGCTGCAACCGCCGACGCGACGGCGGCGGTAACATCGATGCCAGCCGAGGAGGAGCCGGTGGCGGCCTGCAGGATAGAGGTGTAGTCGTAGGTCGAATTGTTGCTTGCAGCGGAACTGACCGAAGAAGAGCTCATGCCTTCAAGCCTTTCCCAACGTAGCTTGCGCGAGCCACGAAGAGGAGAGCGTTAAGTGAGCCGGGGAGGTGACGGAGTTACCTCGTCACCTCCCTGGAGCTCGGGTTAGGTTACTGGACCAGCTTCAGGACAGCCTGCTGAGCCTGGTTGGACTGCTGGAGAGCGGCCATACCGGTGGACTGCAGAATGTTGTACTGCGTCATGTTGGCAACGGTCTTACCGATGTCCGCGTTCTGCACGCTGTTGGCAGCGCTCTGCAGGTTGGTCACCTGAGCGTCCATGACCTGGGTCGCGGCGGTGAGACGGTTGATGGAAGCGCCGATGTTACCGCGCTGCTGGGCGACGGTGGCAACTGCCGCCGTCAGGTCGGTGAGCGCCGTCTGGGCGAGCGCGTTGGTGGCCAGACTGTCGGAACCCAGACCCAGCTGCGTAGCGGAGAGCGTGTTGATCGTGGTGGTGACCGTGGTGTTCGAAGCACCGGTGGTCACACCATCGCTCATATACACGGTGTTGGTGTTGTTGGTGCCGGCGGCAGCTTCCATCGGTCCAAGAATCGCATCGTTGCTGGTTACGGTGATACCCGTCGTGCCGGTGTTCGGTCCGATGACCAGATCGTTGCTTCCGTTGAAGGTTGCCGCAGTGCCAGCCGAGAGAGTGCCGGCCGAGACAGCGGAGGTAATCGCAGCCTGCAGGTCGGCGATCGTGCTGGAAGCGCCCGCGGTGAAGACGAAGGTACCGCCGGTCGACGAATCGGTGATCGTGGTCGTCTTGCCACTGGTCAGCTGCGTATTTGTCGCCAGCGAACCCTGGGTGGAAACAAAAGACGTGGGCGTGTTGGATGAGAACACGTTCGCGCCGTTGAAGTTTGTCGAGTTACCGATCTGGTTGATCTCGTTCATGATCGATGTGAACTCGGTGCCGAGCGCGGTGACCTGGCTGGCGTTGACGTTGCTGGTGGAAGCCTCGGTCGCCAGGGTGACGGCGCGGTTCAGAAGCGAGGTGACCTGGGAAAGGGCGCCGTCTGCAGTCTGCAGCATACCCACACCGTTGGCGGCGTTCTGCTGCGACTGGGTGAGAGCCGCAATATTGGCGTTGAGGCCGTTGGCGAGCGAAAGGCCAGCCGGATCGTCCGCGCCTGAGTTGATCTTGAGGCCGGTCGACAGCTGGGTGAGGGTCTTCTGGAGGTTGGTCTGTGTGTTCGAGAGCGCGTTCTCCGCGGTCATCGAGGCGATGTTGTTCAGGACTGTGAGTGCCATTGAGAATCGTCTCCTTGTATTTCCAACCGGTGCCTCACTCTTCTGTTTGGAGGCCGCTTAGCGCGCCCCAGTTTGAGGGAGAAGGCCGTCTTGGACAGGGATCTTATCGGCTGCTGCATCGGACTGTTTACCGCGATACATCGATAACCCATCTCTTTTCTGAGGACCGCACATCCCCCAAATGGGGTAGCGGCGGCGATTGCGAAATCCGCAATGTGCCGCCGCCCGGTTAGGTCCTCGATGGGAGGGATATGACTACTGCAGGTATTGAAGAAGGGTCTGTGGAAGCGCCTTGGCAGCGGCGGCGAGGACAGCATTGTTGTCCAGCTCGGCCTGCGCCAAGTTGGTCGCAGCGTCGGCTGTACTAATCCCGGTCAGGGCTGTCTGCTGCGTGGTGAGAGTGATCGTTTCCTTGCTCAAGTAGGTATCCTGCGAGTTCAACTCGCTGACACCTTCATCCAGGGGAACGCGGAGTGTATCGAAACTGTTCAGCGCGGCCGAGACAGAATGCGTGGCCGTCGAGATGGTGGTCGCGTCGCCGCCCTTGAGGGCCTTGACCAGGTTGGTCAATGAGGCGATCACGTTGCTGCCGTTCCCGAACAGAGTGCTTCCGGGGACATTCGCGGCGATGGAAAGAGAGTCGCCCACACTAACGCTGTTGACGTCCGAGTTGCCGACGTAGGCATAGGAGTCCGAGACCTGCGTGCCCGTATCCGCGCTCATGGATCCGAGTACGGCATCGTTGCTGGAGACTACGATTCCTGAGCCGCTACTGGGCTGGCTGATATTGAGTTGGCCATTACTGTCGATCGAAGCGGTTGTCCCAGCTGAAAGTGTGCCGGCTGACACAGCACTGGCCACCGCCTGCTGCAGTGTCGCCACGGTGTCGCCGCTCTGCGCGGTATAGGTGAAGCTTTCGCCGGTGGAAGCATCGCTGATGGTCGTCTCGGAGCCTGCCGTGAGCGTTGTGCCCGTAGTGAGAGGTGTCCCGACGCTGCCATTCGCGGACGAGTAGGAGGTGGAAGCCTGCACAAACGGGGGCGTGGTTGTCGCCGAGCCTCCGAAGACATAGGACCCCTCGTAGGCGGAGTTGGCCTGCGAGACGACCGTCTGCAGAAGACCTTCGACACTACCTGCGATCGACTGCAGGTTGCCGGCAGTCAGCGACGTGCTGGAGCCCGCGGTACCGGAGCTGATAGCGCTCGTCATCGCTGTGACAACCTGACTCATCGCTGAGCTGGCCGTTTGCATACTACTCTGCAGCGCGGAGACGTTCTTCGTGTACTGGTCGATGGTCGCAGACGCCGCCAGGGAGCGAACCATGTTCGCCGACGCGGACGGATCATCCGACAGTTGCTGCACGCGGAGGCCGGTGGAGACCTGCTGTTCCGCCGTGGCGAGAGAGCTCTCACTTTGCTGGATGTCGTACTGCACTTGCGGCATCATGCTCGTCACACGCATTCTCTTCTCCTTCGTCTTGCTGTGTTGCGTCGTGTTGCTCTGTGTTGATTCGATCTAGCCAAAGCTCCCAAGAATCGTGGCGTCTGCGCTTAGGCTGCTGCCGACGTGCCCATCGAAAGGGTGACCTGAAACAAGGACTGAATCGTCGATACCACTCTCGCTGCAGCTTCGTATTGCTGCTGAAACTGCATTAGGGACGTAGTCTCCTGGTCGATAGAGACACCGCTCACCGAGCTAAGCTGGGTGTTGAGCGAAAGCAGACTGGACTGTGCAGCGTTCGAGGACGCGGTGGCGTTGGCTGCAAGCTGACCGACCTGATACACCAGGTTCGAGTACGTGTCACCGGGCGTTGAGCCGGACGCGAGCGTCTTGGTCTGGATAGCGGCGAAGTTGGCCAGGTTGCCATTGCTTCCACTTGCGCCAGTCGAACTGGCGGCGATCTGTGTGGTGCTGGTCAGCGCCAGGCTGATGCCCGCAGCCGAACCCGAAACCGTCGACGGCAGATTGAACATCGCCGTGCCGGTCGCCCCATTCTGATCTGTACCCTGCGCCTGTGCCGAGTTGAAGGCCTGTCCCACCTCGTTGGCGAGTGTATCCAGCTGACTGAGAACGGCTGGAATGGTCTTCTGTTGCATGATGAGCGTGCCACCGAGGTCGCCACCTGTGATCGTCGAGGTGACATTCGTCCCGTTCGAGTCGCTCACCACGGCGTTGCCGTCCGCTCCGGTCGTGGAAGAGAGCGAATAGCTCTTCGAACCGGCGACGACCACAGCGTTCCCAATCGTGAGGGTGGTTCCGTCTGAGGTCTTGGTCGCACTCACGTTGGCGACCTTGGAGAGCTGCAGCACGAGCTGATCCTGCTGATCTTGAAGCGTGCCCGCATCCTTGCCCTGATTGTTGGCAGCGGCGATCTGTGAATTCAGCGCGGCGATCTGCTGCGTGAGCTGGTTGATCTGGCCAACATCCTGTGTCACCTGGGAGGTGAGCCCCGTCTGTATCGAGGTGAGCTGTTGCGACGCGGAGTTGAACGAGGTTGCCAGGTTCGTCGCGGCTGACAGCACCGCCTGCCGGTCCGAGGAATTCGTCGGATCGGTAGAAAGGGTCGAGAGGCTCGAGAACATCGTGGACATCTGGGTGCCGATGTCGCTGCTTGAGGTGGTGAAGACCTGCTCGATCTGGGTCAGACTGGTCGACTGCGCATCTGCGCTCGATTGAGCCTGGGTCTGCTGCTCTACCTGTCCCTGCAGAAGCTCGTCGCGCACGCTCTGATAGCCATCGAAGTTGACGCCGCCGCCGAGGGTCTGACCATCAGCGACACTGGTCCCGGCTGTCTCCAGCACTGCCGTCTCGCGGGTATAACCCGGGGTGTTGGCATTGGAGATGTTGTTGTTGACGATCTGCATCGCGCCGTCAGCCGCATTGAGCGCGCTGCTGGCCATGTTCAGTGAGCTTGTGAGCGACATACGTTATACCTCGCAGGACCACGTGCTCCGGACAAGGTTGCCCGGGTGTCTGGATGGACGATCTGAGATAGTCGACCGTACCTCGCCCGCGTAGCCGCGGCAAAGAGAGGTCAACAGGCTGATAGATCGGCTGGAAGTCTGAAGAACAAGAGCGTATTCCGTACTGACGTGACGGAGACTATCGACTGCCATTTCGATACGGGACTCGAAGTCGCCCCACACCTGAGCCCAAGCCTTCGCTGCGTTTCCGCGAGTCGGAGAGACTTCGGCCGGTTGCGGCATGCCCGCCAGTTGGGAGCAAATATCTTCCTGGCGGCAGATGCTGTCGGTAAGAGTCAGGAGGTCGCTCGTGGTAATCGCATCGAGCGTGATGCGGATCTCGGCGGTGAGCGCCTCGACGCAGGCAAGAAAGTGAGCAGCTGATGGATCAACACCCCTTGGGGTGGAATTGGAGGCGCATGAGAGCGACTCGGTTGCTTGGCCGGTCATGGGTCAGTGTCTCCCTCTCCACCGGCCGGTCGCTGCGTCGGTGGAGGACTACATGCCCTCGCTCAGGATGCCCTTGGCAATCTTGGAGGGATCGATGTTGTAGTTACCCGAAGCGACCTGCTGCTTCAGAGCGTCCACCTTGTCCTGCCGCACCTGGGGAGAGGCCATGGCCTGGCTCACCAGAGAAGAAACTGCGGAGCTCGAGGTGCTGAGTGTGGTGCGATCCTGAGTCTCGACCGGCGCTGCAGCGGACTGTGACGTTGTTGCGGGCCGGTTGTTGAGTTCAACGGGACTCTGGTTCGAAATGCCGTTGGAGAGATCAACTTTCATTGGTTTCGTCCTCCTATCCTGACGGTACGTTCTATCGGCAGAGAAGGGGAGCCGTTCAGTACTCTTCCGGCACTTCTTAGTAACTAGGCGAATCCGTTACGAAGGGGCCATCTTGCAGCAACTTATGACGATTTTTGCGACACAACAGCCTCCGTCGTGGCCTTCTGTTCCAGCTGGTGGGTGATCATGCGCGAAATTCCGATGCCGCCGGAAGCCGCCATGGCCTGCCCAAGTGATTGCATGGCAATAGCTTGCATGGATGAGCTACCGGCATCGCCGTCTTCATCCTCGTCGCTGCCGGGGAGCTTGCCAAAGCTGTCCTCAGCTTGCTGGAGCCACTGGCCCAGTAACAGCGACTCGAAATCCTGGCCCGCCTTGTGGATTTTTTTGTTATCGTCACCGCCCTTCCCGGAGGTGAGCTGGTTGGCCTGCTTCACGAGACTATCGGCAGCGCCGTTCATCGGCGATGAGGAAGCCGTGGCGGCAAGGCCTGTGCTGGATACCGGCACTAGATGACCTCCAGGTTGGCGTCGAGCCCTCCGGCCGCCTTGATGGCCTGCAGGATCGCAATGATGTCGTGCGACGTCGCTCCGATGGCATGCAGCCCGCGGATCAGCTCCTCGACACTGGCGCCAGCCTTGAGCTGGATGGACTGTGCCGGAGCGTCCTTCACGTCGATCTTGGTCTGCGTGGTAGAAGTCGTGGTGCCGTTGGAGAAGGGCGCAGGCTGGGAGATGATCGGAATCGTCTCCACGTCGATGGTGAGCGAGCCGTGGATGACCGAGACCGGCTGCAGCCGCACGTCTCCGCCCATCACGATCGTTCCGGTTCGTTCGTTGACGACGACCTGGGCAGGCTGTTCGACATTGATCTTGAGCGACTGGACGCGCGAGATGAGATCGGGCACCGAACCATCGCCAGTATCGACGACGTTGACATCGACGCGGCGGCTGTCGATGGCGCGAGCCACCGGCTTGCCGAATTCCTTATTGATGGAGGTCTCGACGTTGTGCGCGGTGGTGAAGTCAGGATTGAGCAAAAGGAAGGAGAGCTTCGGCATTTTGGTCAGATCGATCGAAGCGTCGCGCTCCACCGATGCGCCGTTGGCGATACGTCCGGTGGTCGGATGGTTAACCGACTTGCCGTTCTTCTGTGTTCCTTCGGTATAGCCCCCGAGAATCAGAGATCCCTGCGCGACGGCGTAGACCTTTCCGTCAGCTGCGCGGAGAGCGGTGAGCATCAGGACACCGCCGCTGAGGCTCTTCGCGTCGCCGACTGAAGAGACGGTGACATCGAGGTCCATGCCTGGCCGCGCGAAGGGCGGTAGCGACGCGGTGACGAAGACCGCGGCTACGTTCTTGACGGTCACTACGGCTGGTGCGATCTGCACTCCCATGCGCTGTAGAGTGTTCGCCAACGTCTGCACGGTGAAGTATGTTTGTTGCGAATCGCCTGTGCCGTGCAGGCCACTGACGAGGCCATAGCCGACCAATTGGTTCTCGCGGACGCCCTCGATGCTGGTGATGTCGCGAACGGTGAGGAGGTGCTCCTGCTGCGCATGCGCTGTGGCCGCGACCATCAGGAGCCCGGCAAGAGCCATTGCCAGTGAGGGCAAGAAGCGCTTACAGGTGGAGCGTATCTTCGTCGCGTGGACGACCCGGGTTAGAAGCCAAAGAGCCATAGGATTGCCTTCGTGATCGGGTTGGGCGGCCGTGTGCCGTCGGAGATGATGCCTTTGCCCTTCATCTCGATTTCGAGATTTGCCAGAGCTGACGAGGGGACAGCGTTCTGCGGGCCGATGTCGCCGGGGCGCAACAGGCCGCGAACCGTGACGTCCTCGTGCTGGTTGTTCATGAAGATCTCGCGGTGCGCCTCGACGATGAGGTTGCCGTTGGGCAGCACTGCGATGACCTGGCCGGTGAGGCTGGTCTGAAAGGCTGTACTCGAGGCCGTCTGGCCGGAGCCCTTGAGCGTGGTCGTCGAGTTGGCGGCGAGTAACGGGTTGAGCACCGAGGGGGTTTGGCCCATGATGCCGGTGATGGCTGAATTATGCGCGAAGGCGCGCGAAGTGTTCACCGAGCCGGACTGCGCAGCAGTGGTCTGCACCGACACGACGATAGTGATGGTGTCGTTGAGACGCTTGGCCTTGTAGTCGGTGGAGATGTCGTTGAGCGCGCCGTCTGAAGTCCATAGGCTGCCCAGCGTGTGCTCGTCGGGCACGGCAATGTTCTTGCCGGAGAGGCGCGCGACGTATTGCGCGCGGAGATCGTCGGCCGTCGGCTTCTTCTTCTTGGCATCCTTGCCGGCGTGGGCATTGAGCGCGAGCAGGCTCACGCAGCACAGCATCAGTGTTGTAGCAACGGTGCGGCGCATCAGAATGATCCCTTCACCAGGCCGTCGCGGACGACCTGAGCCTGGAACGTATTGTGGTTCATCGGATTGCTGACGCGAATGGTCTGTCCTTCAGAGCCATCCTCAAGGCAGGTCACCGTCATCTGGATATGAGCATCGCCACTGTTCATGAGCATCGTGGCGCGGCTGCCGGCCTTAATCACAACGGCTGGCGCAGCTATCTGGGCTGCGGCATGCGGTGTCGACGCACTATGCAGAGGCTGCGAAGATGGCGTCACCCACGCCACCCTCGGCATGGAGACGACTGCATAGAAAGGAAGACACTCGCGTGTCGAGGTGCAGGCTACGCGGGCAGCGAAGCGAGGAACCGTACCTGCTGCGAGGTCCTTGCGCGTCGGCTGTGCGTGGTCAAGCGGAAGAATCGAAGTCACATGAAGATCAGGTTGTTCGGAGGATGAGACCACGCGGCTGAGTAACTCGATCCGCGTGTCAGTGATGGCAATGCCCTGCTCTGCAAGGCGTGCCTCGATGACGTGCTGGAGTTGGTCGGCCGAGAGAGGGAATGCATGCGTGCGGTGCGTCTGCGCCCCCGCAGACGCTGACATGGTCAGCACCCCCAGCACCGCAAGCATTGTGGTCTTCATGGTCATCCTCCTCCCTCCGGACTTACTGCGCCAGCTGGTTAAGCTGTTGCAGCATTTCGTCGCCAGCCTTGATCACACGCGAGTTCGACTCGTAGCCGCGCTGCGCAAGAATCATGTTCACGAACTCGTCGACCGTGCTCACGTTGGACTGCTCGACCATGCCCTGCATCAGCGAACCGAGGCCTTCCGTGCCACTGGGTGTGCCCACCACCGGATCACCGGATGCCGTAGTGGGAAGGTAGATGTTGTTGCCTGTGGAGTTCAGGCCGCCCGGATTTACAAAGAGCGCCAGCTGGATCGTTCCCACCTGCGCAGCCTGGTTCTGGCCCGATTGCGTCACGCTCACTGTGCCATCGCTGCCAATGGTCACGTTGGTGGCGCCAGCGGGGATCGTGATCGTCGGTTGCAGTTGATAGCCCTGCGCCGTGACTAGGTTTCCGGTGGAGTCCGGCTGGAACGAGCCCGCGCGCGTGTAACCGGTCTGCCCATTAGGTAGCAGGATCTGGAAGAAGCCCGCACCCTGAATGGCGATGTCAAACTGATTGCCAGTCTGTGTCGGCGTACCCTGCGTCTGCACAACCTCCGTCGCGCCGGGACGGGTGCCAAGGCCGATCTGCAAGCCCGACGCCTGGGTGGTCTGCTGCGTGGACGCCGAGCCCGGCATCACTTCGTTCTGGTACAGCAGATCGGAGAACTGTACGCGCCGTGCCTGGAACCCCGCCGTCGATGCGTTGGAGAGATTGTTGGCGATGTTATCGAGATTGAGTTGCTGGGCCGTCATGCCGCTGGCTGCTGTGTAGAGTGCGCGAAACATTGGGTCTCCTTAGAATCTGTTGCGACTGCAAACCGACGGACTAGCCAACGTGTGGCAGGTCCTGTGTGGCTGTCTTATCCATCTCGTTGCTGAAGAGTGTAAGCATGCGCCGCATCTCCTCCACGGAGCGCTGCGCGTCAATAAGTTCGACGACGCCAGAGACGGGATTCACATTCGAGTCTTCAAGCATGCCTTGGCGAATCGTCGCGGTGGTGGGGCTGGGAGTCGTGTTGGCGGGAGCCTTCAGGTAGGTGCCGCCCACGCTCTGGAGATCCACATTCGCCGGAAAGTCCACCACGCCTAGCTTGCCGGTGGTTGCGCCGTTCACAGAGATGGTGCCGTCGGCGCTGATCGAGACTGGCTGACCGAGGATCGAGACAGGGTTCCCATCCTGACCCAGGACCGGATCGCCGTTTGCCGTCACCAACTGCCGCTGCGCCGAAACTGAGAAGTTCCCTGCCCGCGTATAGACCGTTCCCTGGCTAGTCTGCACCTGGAAGTAGCCTTGTCCCTCGATTGAAAGATCGAGCTCATTTCCTGTCTTGGTCAACGAGCCTTGGGTCGTATCGAGGCGTGTGCCTGCGAGCACGCCATAGTCGTTCGTGTCCTGATTCAGTGATGAGAGCATCGGGTTGCCGTGCTCCGCGAGCATGGAACGGAAGGTATTGTGCCGCGCACGAAAGCCAGGCGTGCTCTGGTTGGCAAGATTGTTTGCAATCGCGTCCAGAGCCTCCGTCCGGGAGACCAGTGCTGTGGCCGCTGCATAGATTCCGCTGCTCATCTTTGTTCCTCGCTGTGGAGATATGCAATCACTATGCCAATTCTGTTGAATCGCGTTGCACGCTGCGTCAGTTTTGAAATTCCCAATGTTTTCGCGGTTCGTTCTCACGCATCCGATGTGGCGGTTAGAGCCGAATGAGAGGCAACTCCTGCCTTATGCAATCGCCAGGAGAGCCGGAGCCGATTCGCCCACGCGAATGAGAACATCGAGCGATCGATCGGGTGCGGTGAAGTGTCCCCACACATAGCCACGCGAGCGAGTGATGGACAGCTGGTCAGCGCTGATCGCAATGCCCTGGTTGCAGAGCAGACGTGTCATCTCACTCGTCGTTGCGACATCGTCGAAGCAGATCTCCTGGGTAGAGCAGCTCTCTTCCTGGATAGCCATGAGAGCGTCCAATTCGGCCCGCGTGATGAAGCACGGGTGGGTTTTGCAGCCTAGCACCTGCTCTATGGCATAGAGCACGCCGTACTCGATCGAGTCGACAAAACCCATCAGAAGTTTCTTGCCGGTAGCCGAGTAGTGCAGCGGGACCATGTTGCAGCGGCGAAGAAGCGTCGGGGGGAGCTTCACGGAGACATGCTGCGATTCGGTGGTGGGGGTAAAGAGCGGGCAGCCCCATTGCGAGGCGCGCGTGGCTACCACCTGTCGCTCTGAGATGAGGCCCATATTCACAAGGATCTCGCCGAGTTCTCCACCGTTGCGACGCAGTTGCTCGCTGGCGCGCTTGAGGTCCATCTCGGAGATGTGACCGCGGCTGACCAGCATCAGGCCCAGCGGCATGCGGGGCGTGTTCCCGCTGCGGCGGCTGGGGGTACTCAGCAGGCGGGTGATCTGCTCATCGACGGAGGAGGCTACGCAGCGATAGCTGCAGTACCACTTGTCTTCGACCGTGATTCCTACCCGGCGAGTATCGAGCGCACGCTTAGTCAGCCAGCGCCGGCACTTGTCGTGACTGCACGGCACCGTCTTGAAGCCGGCAATCCAGGATGATTTCGAAAGTGATGCCACAAGACTCATCAGAGAGACTCCTTTCTCCTCACGCGGAAGAATCCGCGGGTTAGGCCAACATCTGGGCTGAGATGGGCTGGGGCAATTCGGTGACGCGCAGACCGTAGTTGCCGTCGATGACGACAGCCTCGCCGCGAGCGATGACTTTGCCCTCGAGGAGAAGCTCCACGGGCTCCTCCACCTGGCGATCCAGCTCGATCACCGAGCCGGAGGTCAGGTCCAGTACCTCGCGCAGAGTGAGCTGGCGCTGGCCGAAGCGAAGGACGACGTTGAGCTCAACATCAAGTACCAGATCCAGGTTCATCGCCTTGGGGTCGTCAGGATCCGGATACGCCACGACGGACGGATGGACTGCAAGGGTCTTGATTGCATCGGCGGCCTGCGCATCGATGGCAAGTGTGAGGCGCAGGGTCATGCCGTCATCGGCTTGCATTGCGAGGCTGAAGATCTGCAGGGCATCAACGGGGCTGCTGCCCACCTCGACGGCAACCTGCCACTCGCCGGTGGCGCCCGTTTCGCGGAGCGCGCTCAGCGATGGCTGAATCCACTGCTCAATCAGCGTGGACGCCAACCCCGGATCTTCGCCGAGGGCGGCGGCTGCTCGAATCGCTTCGAGCGCAGCCTCATCGGCTCTCAGGGCTACAGTCCCCTGCACAGCGCCTTCAAAGCGGAGGAGAAAACTGGTAGGCTCCGCGGCGTCTTCCGCCGGCAACGCGGTTTCTTCGACGATCCACGGGCGTCCCCCCAGGAACTCCAGCCGCGTGGCGAGCTGCTGCATCAGGGAGGTCAGAAACGGCGCATCGGCTAGTGTGGCAAAAATCTGTTCCATGTGTCATTACTCCCGGTCAGGCATGGGCTCTAGTGAGCGCATCATGAGTTGGGCGGCCTTGCGGCGACCGCTGCGGACCACTGTGGCCTCGAAGATGTCGATGTTCTCCACCGTCAGCCGCCCGGTATTCTTCACCGGCGCCTGCATGTGGAGGATGGAACCAGGGCGGAGTCCTACGAGGTCACGCACCAGCACACGAATTTGCCGCTGATCCGTCGCGACCAGAAAGCGGCCATCCAGCAGCCGCTCACGCAGGGTGGGATTGGGAAGATGACGCAGAGCCGAAATCTTCTTCGACTGCGCAGCCTTGAGGTGGCGTAGAAGATAGCCCACGAAGGAGGTCGGCAGCACAATCTTGAGGTTGCCGGTAGCGCCGGCGACAGTCAGTTCGAAGAGCAGCGTCACGACCTTCTCTGTGGGCGGGAGAACCTGCGTCACGCCCACGGGCTTGATGCAACGGGCCGTGCGCAGGGACAGGCTCAGGGCCTTCCAGGCACGCTCGAGCTCCTTCACCATCAACTCACCGACGGGCACCATGATGTCCTCATCGATCTCGGTGAGTTCGCGGGGCTCCTCGGTGGAGGTGCCGCTGCCGCCGAGGAGAACATCGATGACCGGGAAGACGATGATCGCATCCATATCGATGAGAAAGCTGCTCTCGAGCACTCCCAGAGCGCAGGGCAGGATGTAGTTTTCGACCGGAGCGCGCGAGGCATAGTCGCCGCTAATGGTCTGTTCGAGGGAGACGAACCGGATCTGCAGGGAGCTGCCCAGATAGACCTCGAGTGAGTTCGCAGCCTGCATGGCGAACTTCTCGTGCAGCGTCGTCAGCGCACGGGCGTTGTCGTTGGACAGGCGGCCAGCATAGCGAAAGTTGCAGGGATGGATCGTTGGGCGACGCGGGGTTCCAGGCATCGTGGCGGGAGTTGTACTCACGCGAGCCTCCGGGGGGCGGCGGTGCTAGTGGTGCGAGGCCAGGTAGGGGGGATGGAGGTCTTGGCCTTCAGCGAACGCTGCGCCATGGTCTTCTCGGAAGCGCGGATTGGGGCAGGACGCTCGGTTTCTTTCTTCGGAACCGAGCGCTCGTTCAGGTGCTGCATCACAGCACGGAGCTTCATGAGGGCGCCGGAGTGAATCTGGGACACACGGGAGACGACCACGCCGACGATCTCGGCGATCTCCTTCATCGTGGCCTCACCCTCGTAATAGAGCGAGAGGATGAGCTGTTCGCGTTCAGAGAGCTGCGAGACGGCTTTTGCCAGCTGCTCCTTCATCTCGCCTTCTAAGCAGAGCTCGAAGGGATTGTCGCCACCGCGGCTTGGGGCGGACTCGATGAGGTCGTAGCTCTGCGACGAGTCGTTGTCGCTCTCCGACTGCTGTCCGACGAGGTAGAGTCCATCGAGCTCCGTCATCGTGTTCTGCAGCTCGGAGAGTTCCATCTGCAGGTCGGCTGCGATCTCCTCATGCGTTGGCTGGCGGCTGAGCTTCGAAGCCAGGGTAGCGATCGAGGAGGAGATGGCGCGGCCCTTGCGGCGCAGCGTGCGCGAGCCCCAGTCGAGCTTGCGCAGGCTATCCAGAATCGCTCCGCGGATACGAAACTTCGCGAAAGTGCTGAAGCCGGCATTCTTGGCCGAGTCAAAGTTGCGCGTGGCCTCGATGAGACCGAGCACACCGGCGTTCACCAGGTCTTCCATTTCCACGTGCTGTGGGAGGCGCTCACGGATGCGGGCCGCGATGTAATACACCTGCGGCAATTCCTTCATGACGAGCTCATTGCGCTCATCAAATTCATCCCCGGCGGCGGTAGAGCGGTAGGCAATCTCGGCTGCGGTCATGGTGTGGTGCTCCTTTATTGCGTGACTCAATCGGGCGTTCTCGTAGTTCTCAAAACTCTGGGTGCTGCGTGGTGCTTACCGCAGGTTCGCGACGGACAGCACCTGCGTCATCGGAGGTATTTCGCCTGGCGAAAGCACGACGATCCGAGGGATGAAGGGCTCGAGAAGCCGACGAAGATAAAACCGCCCGGGAGAGGAACACAGCAGAACTGGTGGAGCAGCGCTGACGTCCTGACCAAAGCTCTTTGTCAATCCATCTAGCACTCTGCGTGCCAAAGCGACGTGTTGTGGGACAGCGAGTGCGGCGCTGGTTTGATTCGACCCACGATTGCATTCTTCTTCGAGCGCGGAATCGAGCGTAACTACTTTCAATTCTCCATCTTTGCCCAGCAGGGGATGCACAAGGGCGCGTCCAAGGGAGTGTCGGACGGCCTCTACCAGGGCGATGGGATTTTTGTTGAAGGCCGCTGTTTCGACCAGAGTCTCGAGAATGGTGCCCAGGTCGCGGACAGAAACCTGCTCCCTGAGGAGCTGCTGGAGCACCTTTTGCACCTCACCGAGGCTCATCAACTTAGGAATCAGCTCTTCTGAGAGCTTTGGATGAGAATCGGCTAAGCGGTCGATGAGACGTTTTGTCTCGTGGCGGGACAAAAGCTCGTGAGCGTTCTGCTTAATCACCTCGGCCAGATGCGCGGACAATACCGAGGTGGGATCCACGACGGTGTATCCCGCAGCGATGGCCTGTCCCTGGGTCTGCGGAGTGATCCAGACCGCGGCAACGTTGAACGCTGGCTCACGCGTTGCCTGACCCGGGAGCTGCGGTGCGTTGGGGTTCGAGCTGATGGCCAGCAGCGAGTCCTTGCGAAGCTCCCAGCGGGCAATCTCGACGCCGCGGAGATAGATAACGTACTCACGCTCCTTTAGCGAGAGGTTGTCCGTGATGTGGATCGATGGCACCAGGAAGCCCAGCTGCTGGGCGAGATTCTTGCGCATGGACTTCACGCGGGCCAATAGCTGGCCGCCCTTGGCCGCATCGACCATCGGCACAAGGCCGGTACCGACCTCCAGCATGAGTTCGTCCAGTTTGAGAATGCTGTCGATGGGATCGATCGCAGGGCCGCCGGGTGTACCGGGTGCGGCTGTGCCCGCCTTAGGGGTCGCAAGCAGCGCGTCCTCATCCACCTCAACCTTCGGCTTCATCTTGCGGGCGCCGTAGATGAGAACTCCGGCCAGGGAGAAGAACGAAACCTTGGGAAGTCCTGGGACCAGGCCCAGCGCGATCAGCACGCCGGCGGCGATCCAGAGCAGCTTGGGGTTGTTGAACAACTGCTTGCCAACGTTGACGCCCAGCGATTCCTTGCTCGCCGCACGGGTGACCACAATGCCGCCGGCGACGGAGACCAACAGCGACGGAAGGATCGAGACCAGGCCATCACCAACAGTAAGGATGGTGTAGGTCTTCAGCGCCTCTCCGATGGGAACGCCCTGCTGGAAGACGCCGATGCAGATGCCGGCAATGATGTTGATCGCGAGGATGAGGATGGTGGCCATCGAGTCGCGCTGGCTGAAGCGCGCGGCGCCGTCCATGGAGCCGCAGAACTCAGCCTCCTGGCCGACACGCTCGCGACGGGCCTTGGCCTGGGCCTCATTGATGAGTCCCGCGTTGAGGTCGGCGTCGATCGCCATCTGTTTGCCGGGCATGGCGTCCAGGGTGAAGCGAGCGGTGACCTCAGCGGTGCGGACCGCGCCGTGGCTGATGACCAGGAACTGGATCGCAACGAGCGCGATGAAGATCACGAAGCCTACGACGAAGTTGCCCCCGACGACGAATTGTCCGAAGCTCTCGACGACCTTGCCGGCAGCGCTCGTACCTTCGTTGCCATGCAGCAGGATGCGGCGGGTCGCGGCAAGATCGAGCGCCAGGCGCAGCAGCGTGAGGAGCAGGATGAGGCTCGGGAAAACCGAGAATTGCGTGGGCCGAAGCACGTTGATGGCGGTAAGCAGCACCAGGACAGAGGCCGTGATGCTGAGCGTCAGCAGCAGGTCCAGCATGAAGCTGGGCAGCGGCACCAACATGACGAAGACGATCAGGACGGCGGAGATGGGCGCGATCCAGTCGCCGCTTTTGCCCATGATGGAGTTGAAGCGAGCGATCATCGAGTGCTTCCTTGTCTTTGCTGCGAGTTGGTCTGATTTTTTGTGGGCTGCGAGGTGTTGGGACGGCCCGACGCATCGCGGGAGCGGCGTGCGGCCTCGGCGCGCTGGACCTCCGCCTGAGCCTTGTAGACCATCACAAGGATCTCGGCGACGCCTTGGTAGAGCTTGGCGGGGATGGTGTCACCGACCTCAACAGTCTTGTAGAGTGCCTGTGCGAGCGGGCGATTCTCAATGAGCATCACGCCGGCGTCGCGCGCGACTTCCTTGATCTTCTGGGCCACAAGATCGAGGCCCTTGGCCACGATGATCGGGGCGTCCATGTTCTGCTCGTACTTGAGGGCCACGGCGTAGTGGGTTGGGTTGGTGATGACGACGGTGGCGGTGGCGGCGGCCTTCATCGACCACTTGCGTCGCATCATGCGCGCCATCTGGCGGAGCCTGCGCTTGATCAGAGGATTGCCGTCGACGTCCTTCGACTCTTCCTTGATCTCCTGCTTGCTCATCTTCATGTCGTTCTCGGTCTTGCGCCAGGTAAGCACGTAGTCCACGGCCGACCATGCCAGCAGCACAGCGCCGGCTCTCCAGACAAGTCCCATCACGATCGAACCGACGAACGAGGTGAATCCCCGCAGGCTCATATCTGTAGCCGTGATGAGCTGCGGCCATGCCTTCTCAAAGGCGGAGGCCGTCATCCAGGCGATGACGCCGAATGGCAGCAATGACTTGGCGATTCCGCTGAGCCCCAGGGGCGAGAACATCTGGCCGAGCTTCTTGGAGGGATCGAAGCGCTCGAACTTGAGTTGCAACGCCTCAGGGGCGAAGACAAAGCCTCCCTGCGCATAACCCGCGCCGACAGAGACGGCGAGCGCCACGAGGAGCAATGGAGCGATCCAACGCATCACCTCGAGGGCGCTCCAGAAGAAGATCGGGCTCGTAGGCCGCAGTTCCTCGGTAGCAGCGACATTGAGCAGCTCGCGGTAGAGGTGCGTCCAGTGCGGCACCGCCGAAGGCAGCATGAACGAGAGCGTCGCTGCCACCGCACCCGTCGCCAGCACGTTCGGCAGCTCCCGCGAACGGGCGACCGTACCCTTTTCGCGGGCTTTATTGCGGCGGTGCTCCGTTGCCTGTTCTGTTTTTTGCGGATCGGCCATGGTTGTGGTCTAAACAGCGAGATGGAGCAGGTTTTCGGCGGTTGTCACCGAGTGAAGGAAAAGCCGAGCGAAGAGATCGGGCCAGAACTTGAGCGAAATCGCCAGCACACTGAGGCCGACGACGCTCTTGATCGCCGGGCCGAGCAGCATAAGCGGAAGCTGCGTGGCAGCTTTGCCCATCAGGCCCAGCGCGATATCCAGCAACAGGGTGGCGGAAAGAACAGGAGCTGCAAGCTGTACGCCTAGCAGGAAGACGGAAGCTCCCATGTGCACCAGCGTCTGCACGAAGGCGCCACTGATGTGTGCGCTCTGCGGCGGAAGGTAGTCGAAGCTGCGAGCGATGACGCGCAGCAGATACAGCGGAATGCCGAGGCGAAGGAAGACCAGCATCGCGATGGTCTGGTGGAAGGTCGCAACGACTGTCGACTCCACCTGGGTGTTTGGATCGAGGATGTTCACCAGCGAGTAGCCGATCTGCACACTGAGGATCTGGCCGGCCATCTGGACAGCATCGAAGACAAGGTTGGAGACGATGCCCACGCCTGCGCCGATCATCAGCTCGCTGAAGACCAGAAGCGGCCACTGGCTAAGCTCGACGCCCTTAAGGTGCGGTGACACCAGCGGATACAGCAGGAAGGTAAAGAGGATCGTCATGCCGGTCTTGATCCGGACCGGCACTGCCGAGCTGCCGAAGAATGGAGCGAAGAGCATCAGGCCGGAGAGCCGGACAGTGATGGTGAGGAAGGCAACGAAGATCTCAGTGAGCGTCAGGTGGATCACTGCAGCACCCCGTGAAAGTCCGAAAGGATGGTCACGGTGTAGTGCGCGAGATGTCGCAGCATCCACGGCATGAGGAAGAAGAGTGCGCTGCCAATGGCCAGCAGACGCGGCACCGTGGAAAGCGTCTGGTCCTGGAGCGAAGTGAGCACCTGGATGACGTTGATGACAAGACTGATCGCCACGGCAGCCAGCAGCAGCGGCGCAGTCAGCATTACCACCTGCAACAGCATCGTGCGGCCCATCGCGACTACTGGATCGACTCCCATTAGTAGAAGCTCCTCATCAGCGAGCCAATCAGCAGGTGCCAGCCATCGACCATAAGGAAGAGCAGCAGCTTCAACGGGGTGGAGATGACTACGGGAGGAAGCTGCATCATGCCGACCGAGGTGGTGATGGATGCGACGATCATGTCCACCACGAGGAACGGAAGGAAGAGCACGGCGCCGATCTGGAAGCCGCTCTTGAGTTCTGAGAGCACGTAGGCGGGCAGCAGGACGCGCAGCGACACATCATTGATGGTGGCGGGGTGCGGCTCCTTGGCGATGTCGAGGAAGAGCGCGACGTCCTTCTCACGCACATAGTGCGCCATGAACTGGCGCATCGGCACGATGCCGCGGTCCAGCGCCACTTCGGCGGTGATCTGGCCGCTCTGCATCGGGACGATCGACTGGTCGTAGATGATCTTCCCTACTGGCTGCATCAGGAAGAAGGTCATGATGAGCGAGAGCCCGACGAGAGTCTGATTGGAGGGCGTGGTCTGCAGGCCGAGAGCCTGACGCAGGAAGTGAAAGACGACAAGAAGACGCGCAAACGGCGTCATGCAGATAAGGATCGACGGGATGAGCGTGAGGAACGTCATCAGGACGACGATCGTCCACTGCGGAGAGTTGGAACCCAGGCCGCTGATTGTGATCTGATTCGGATCCGCAGAAGCGGCCGGAGGCGTGAGCCGACGAATGCCAGGCGCCAGCGGCGGCATGGGCCGCATTGGGGGTAAAGACGTCTCCTGGCTCTGGGGCAGCGTCACCATGTCCGAGGACTGGGAGGGAGCGGCGTGCATGGTCGCCGCGGCTGTGAGGAGCAGTGCCGCGATGATCACGCTGGCTCGGGTAGCAATCCTTGCGGCCATCTTCGGCTTCATGTGGTGGGAGACGCGTGCGACCGGCTTCCGGATGGAGACATCGGGAACGTCGTCCGTCACCTGCACAGGCGATGCTTTCGGGGTTCTGGATGGTACGGCATAGGCCTGATTCGCAGCGGCCGCCTTGAGTGCATGAATGCGCGACACCAGGGAGACAAACTCTTCGGCCAGCAGACGATCATTCTTCAAATCCATGCCGCTCGAGAGCATCTGCTCGACAGCGGAGTCGAAGTCGATGCGCGCCGCTTCGAACTGCCGGGCCTTGTGTTTCTCAAGACCCGATCTGTAAATGAACTCGACCCGGTGGATGAGCTCTCTGGACTCTGAAGAGGAGGTAGCTTCCTCTGGCTGAGCCTTCATCGCGGGCTCGCTCAGTGTGATCGTGTCCTGAATCTCTTCGGGCAGTTGCGTGGGGGTGATTGCACGCCTGGCCTTGACCGCCGCTGCAGGCTTCCGTGCTGCGCCGGCGCGACGCAGAGCGTCTCCGAAAGCAGCAGGCTCCGTGCCAAGCGGGGTGAGGAGGTTGACACTCGAGGCGCTTCCGCCGATGAGAAAGCGCTGGCCTTCGACGTGGATCACCGAGACGGTCCGCTTCTCGCCGAGGGAGATGGTCTCGGCAAGGCGAAGCCGACTGGAACTCTGCGCATTGGTGCGGCGCGCGCGGATCCAGTTGATGAGTCCGCTCAGGAGGCCTCCAAAACCGGGACCGGTGACCTTAGCCAGCTGCTCCGGCACGCGATCACCTGCCTCCAGCGTCGCTGGAGTGTCGAACGGAACGGTGCGGCGGCGTGTGCCCGACGCTTTGGCCATCGTCCGGGTCATGACAGGTCCGTAAGGCGAACAGCAAGACGATCACCGACAACTTCGAACTCGGTCCAGCCGACGAGCTGGCTGTTGGCGCGTAGAGGAAGATCGCTGCTCTGGTGGTAATGGGTCTCGACGATGGAGCCCTTGCCGAGTTCCAGCAGGTTGCGGACCGTGAAGTGCACCACAGGGATATCGAGTGCCAGGGTGCAGGGCAACCAGGGGATGAGATCGAAGCTTGACCGCTCAGCGCTCTTGTCAACAAGCTGCAGGCCGGTGAGCCTGGGTTGCGGCTCGGGCGTCGGGACTTCCACTTGGGCAGGTGCGCTCATGCTGTCGTGTGCCTTCCGTTGCCAGAAATGGTGAGGCGCTCCGTGAAGCGGTCACCACAGACAGTCGCCAGGAGTTTAGGTGTGTCTCCTTGGTTTCGGTCTGCGACATCACTAACAGCAATCGCGTTGCCAAATGTTCGATACGAGGACAACTCTCCGCGCACTGCCCGCAAACCCGCGCAGGATGCGGTGTTTGCGCACAGCGGTGAACAGCGTACAAGAAGCCGCGCGCTCTATGAGAAGCGCCAGGCATGACTGATGAGCCGAAGATGAGAGCCGTTCTAAGGTGGGAGAGGTAGTCGCCGAGGTCTTCATGAGAAGACCTCGGCAGCTGCGCTCTATTCCATCGTGCTCCGGTTGCGTACCGGTCTACAACTATTGCAGCATCGCGATGGTGGCCTGCGAGACCTGGTTGAAGGTGGTTACCGACTTGGCATTCGCGCTATAGGCCTGCTGCGCGACGATCAGCTTGGCGAACTCGGTGGAGATGTCTACGTTAGACCCCTCGACCTCCCCACCTGTGATCGTTCCTCGACCGCCGGACTCGGCCGTGCCGATGACAGCAGATCCGGAAGCTGCAGTGGTCTGGAAGGAGTTATTGCCGATGTTGCTCAAGCCCTGGTCGTTGGCGAAGGAGGCAACCGCGACTTGTCCCAAGGCGATCGTGCTGCCACTCGAGAAGGTGCCCTCGATCGTGCCATCCCCTTGCACCGTATAGGAGCTGAGTGTGCCGGCGGGGAAACCATTCTGAGGTGTGGCGGTGGTAGAACTCGCTAGATCCGTCTGGGTGATCGTGCCGGTGCCGTTCGAGTTCGTCAGGTTCCACTTCACGCTCATCCCAGCCGCACCATCGGCAAAGGTTGCGCCTGTTCCCGGAACGCTGATGGCGATGGAGTTGGAGCCGCCCGGAAGGACGAGGTTGCCGGAGCTGTCGAAGCTGAGTGTGCCACTCGCCACTTGCGTGGTGCCGGTACCGCCGCCGCTCAAATCGGAGGTGGGGAGCGTCACGCTATAGTTCCACGTGTTATTGGCCCCGGCGGTGTAAGAGACGGTGAGCTCATGCTGCTGGCCGAGTGAGTCGTAGGTCGTAATCGTGCTTGGGGTGACACTGGTGCCCGATGCTGTACCAGCCTGCAGATTCGCTGTGATCGAGAAGTCGGTCGTGGCGATGGGAGGGCTGGTGACGTCCTGGACCTGCAGAGGCTGCAGAGCCGCAGAGGTGTTGACCACGCCATTCACCGACGGATAGCCCAGAACGAGATCACCGGTGGGTGACGTCAAGAAGCCTGCGTTATTGGTTGTGAAGTCGCCCGCGCGGGTATAGTCGAGCTGGCCGGAGGTGCTCTTGGTCACGAAGAAACCCTCACCCGAGAGTGCCATGTTCGAGGAGACGCCGGTAGAGCTGGTGGGGCCATCGGAGAAGTCATAATTATTGGCCGCTACCTGGACGCCGGATCCAGTCTGGATGGGATCGCCGGCGCCGTTCGACTGGTTGGCCTGCGCGAAGATGTCCGAGAAGCTGACCGTCTGGTCCTTGTAGCCGTCGGTGTTCAGGTTGGCGAGGTTGTTGGAGACCGCAGTGAGCTGACTCTGGGCCGCCACGAGGCCCGACAGGGGAATAGAGAACGATGCCATTTCAAATCTCCTTAGTAGATGCCGTACGTGGAGGCAGCTGTCTGGGCCGCAGTGGGGGTCGTCGAGATGAGAGGCGTGTTGAGCGCATTCGTCACCGCGTTGGAATTTGCGTAGCCGACGGGCAACATCGTCGTCGGGTCAAATGGGAGAGCCTGCGACGCTGCCTGCGCGCCCCCAGCGGAAGGAGAGGTCGAGCCGGTCGACGCTTGCGCCGACTGCACAGCAGCCTGAGTTCCCTGCTGCAGCCCACTGGTCGTTGAGCCGGTTGATCCGCCTAGCTCCTGGTTGATGCTGGTGAGCTGATCGAGCTGGTTCAGCGAGATCATCTGGCCGACCATCGCGGTCGAATCCATCGGAGCAGTGGGGTCCTGGTTCTGCAGCTCCTGCACCAGGAGGTTGAGGAACGTAGATCCGATGTCCGTCGTCGCCGAACTGGACGACGAGCTCGAGCTTCCGGGAGTGCTTGCCGCTGCCGGAACCGGAGAACCTGCGATCGAGTTGGTGTTCATGCTGACAGCCATACTTCCTCCTGCGGCCTAGTTGCTTAGGCGCGAATGTCGAGTCGGCCACCTGTAGCGGCCGAGGGTTGGGTAGCGATCCTGTTGGCGGAGGCGGCATGGAAGAGCCCGTCCGCGGAGTTGGAGCCAAACGCTGCGCTGCTGGCCGAGGCCTGACGATAGCCCTGCTGCTCCTGACCGGCAGAACTTCCACCCGATCCCGTTCCTGCCGAGAACTGCTGGCCGGAACTCATGCGGACTTCGATGGTCTGGTTGCTTTCAGACTTTGCCTGCATCTCGGGCAGCCGCGCTGCCAGCTCACGGGCCAGCTCTGGATGCTCGACCGAGATCTGCGCGGAGACCGCCTGCCCTGCAGCTGCGGTGTGGATGGTGATGTTTCCGAACTCCTGCGACTGCAGGCCAACCCGCATCTCCGACTGCGAGGCCGTCTGTACCAGCCTCGCCGACTGAATGGATGGGAGCGAGGAAGCTGCCGTGCTGCCGCTCGCGGCTGCCACGCCGTCGTCATGTTGCGGGCCGTGAACGGAGGCGGCGGCATTCTGGAGAGCCACCTCGGGGCTACTGCTCGGAGTCGTTGCGGATGTAGTGGCCGCAAGAGGAGCGATATGTCCCACGTCGTTCGTTACAACCGCGGCCCGGAAGCCCGCGGCATCGTTGCCGGTGACCACTGCGGTGTTGATCACAGCGCCCGAAGTGCTCGCGTCTGTCGTCGTGTCCTTGCGATCATGTTTCGAGGAGCCATCACCCTGCGCATCCTGGCTGGAGGCGTCGGTGCTGCTGGAGGTCGCTGCCTGTCCCTGCACGCCTCCCTGCGAAGCTGAAGTCGAGGTCTGCGATTGCGCAGCTGAGGTCTTTCCAACACCCTGAATCGAACCCGCATGCACCGGCTGCGAGACCGGTACGGCCTGAACGGGAAGGGCCACTGACGAAGCGACCATCGTGGCTTGCTTCTGATCGGGGGCGGCAACAGCCGTTGAAAGGCCCTGGGGTACGGCGGCGGTCTGCGCGGGGACACCACCGAGCTTCGCGCCTCCCTGCTGCAGAGCCTTGTCGAGCTGGGTTTTGATCTGTGCAACGAGGTGCTGATCCGCGGTGGCGGCACCGCTCGCAACTGAGCCTGCGGCAGATGCCGCGCTGTTGAGCATTGCAGCCAGGGCTTGCGCGCTGATGGCCCCAAGCGCGGCGGAGGAAGGCACATTGTTGGGCAGTGAGGACTGGGCTTGCGCGCCGCTTGTGGAAGACACCTGGCTCACCGATCCGGCATCTATTGGCGAGACCACCGGAAGAGCTAACGTGTTGGCCGCGTCCGAAGCTACGTTCGTTGCCGGATCGCTTGTGCCGAGGCTGGCGACCTGCGAGGTTCCATCGGCGGCGCAGGTCGGCAGCGGTGTGGGGATCGTCACTGGAGCGGCGACCAGCATCGGAAGAACAAGTTGCGCGGCAGACAGGCTGTCGGCAGTTGCGCTCGAGGAGTCGCTCGATGAGTTGCTCGAAGCCTCGGTCGAGTTGTCCTTCTTCGCGCCGCTCTGCTTCTTCGTGCCCGCATCGGACGTGTGGCCGCTGTTCTGGATCGTCTCCTTGGGAGTCGCCGCGGGAACCTGGGTCTGCTGTCCAGCCTGTGCCAGCTGCTGAGCGAAGCTCGGGGCGTCCTGGCTATCCGCATTGGCTGCCGGCCTGGTGGCCGTTGCCGTTGCAGTCGTCGCCGCCGCCGAATCCGTCATGTGCACCACATTCATCACGACCATGTAGATTGCACGCTCGATGCCAGACCCGCACGCCTCTGATAATCGCCAAATCTCCAGTGAATTCTGGGTTTTTCGCGGCGGACCTAAATTGCTCTACTGGGCAACGCTGCAGCGATGGCAGCCCTTGCCGGGCAGAGTTTGCCCAGTCGATCATTCCGCCATGTCGGAGCCGGCGTTTCACGAACAAAAAGAAACGCGCCCTCATCGGAGGGCGCGCATAAAGACGGAGACGAATCCGTGAAGCTTATAGCTCTTACATCGCCTTGCGGCTGTGCAGCGACGAGAAATATTCATCGACGGCGCGCTGCTCCTGCTTGGCGACCTCGAAGAGAAAGGTGGTGCGCTGACGGTCATGCATCTCCGTCAGCATCTTGCGGTCGCGGCGGGCCTCCTGATAGATGGCGAGCTGCTTGTCCTTGAGATCCTCGAGCTTGGCGAGGTGCGCCTCCTGCTCCGTGCGGCTCTGGCGCAGGTAGGCAATCTCACCATAGGCGCCATGGAGATGATGGGCGGACACGGCCTTGAACATGTGCTCGGAGCGATGACCGTTGGCCCGCTCCGACTCTGCGTCAATGGCAGCGATCTTCGCCATGACCTGCTGGATCTGGAAGAGGATTTGCTGAAGGAGGCGCTCCTCGCGCTCTTCGCGCATCAGGCGCACACGCAGGACGGTTGCCAGGGGAAACTTGAATGCCATGTCAGCTCGGGACCTCAGTCAGGGATTTTACGATGTTCGAGAACGGGTATACCTCGTCCGGACGCTGCTGCAGGAAGGCTTGCAACGACGGCAGACTTTCCACGGCGCGATCCAGGGTAGGGTCGCTTCCCTTTTGGTAAGCGCCGATTCGGATGAGATCTTCGCTGCGATGATACGAAGCCAGCAGCTTGCGCAGCGCATCGGCCTTCTGACGATGGGCCGGCGTGGCGATGCTCGGCATCAATCGGCTGAGGCTATCGAGCACAGCGATGGGCGGATAGTGGTTGCGCGTCGCCAGCGCGCGATCGAGGATGATGTGTCCATCGAGCAGGGACCTTACGGTGTCCACCACGGGGTCCTGTTGATCGTCGCCCTCCATCAGCACGGTATAGAACGCCGTGATGCTGCCCTTCTGGAAGCAGCCGGCACGCTCGACGAGTTTGGCGAGCATGTTGAGCACGGAGGGCGTGTAGCCTTTGGCCGTCGGCGGCTCGCCGGCGGAGAGACCAATTTCCCGTTGGGCCATGGCGAACCGCGTGAGCGAATCGACGACCAGCAGCACGTTCTTGCCGGCCTCGGCGAAGTACTCTGCGATGGCTGTCGCGGATAGCGCCGCACGGATACGCAGCAATGGCGACTGGTCGGAGGTGGAGACCACCACAACGCAGCGCTTCAATCCCTCTTCGCCGATGACCTCGAGGAACTCTCCAACCTCGCGACCACGCTCTCCGACGAGAGCGAGCACGGTGATGTCGGCCGCGGTGCCACGCAACATCATGCCCAGCAGTGTGCTCTTGCCGACGCCCGACCCGCCGAAGATGCCAAGCCTCTGCCCGCGTCCGCAGGTAACGAAGGCATCGAGGGCGCGAATGCCGCAACCAAGCGGCTCACGGATTGGCACACGTTCGAGAGGCAGCGGTGCAGAGCCGTCGATCGGTACCGACTTGTCGCCCCGATACGGTCCCTTGCTGTCGATGGGGGTTCCAGTCGCGTCGATGACGCGGCCCAGGAGATCTTTGCCTACGCGGAGAGAAGGATGCGATCCCTTGGCGACGATGACATCGCCGTAGCGGATGCCTTGTGGGGGCTCGAGCGCCATGCACAGTGTGTGCGAGCCGCGGAAGCCAACGACCTCGCCCGAGTAACGTACACCTTGCGTGTTCGAGATCTCGCAGGACTCTCCGATGGAACAGAACGGGCCCTCGGACTCGATGAGATTGCCGACGACCTCGAGCACGCGCCCGCGCCATTGCAACGTGGATTGGCGTTCCAGGCGATCGAAATACGCGGCAAGTGGGCGGGCGTTGGCGCTATTCATGCGGCCATGTCCGGACGGCGGCTGAGGAGGTCGAAGAAGCCCTGTTCGACTTCCTTGAGCTGGTTATCGATGCTGACATTGGCGGAGCCGAGGCTGGTTTCGATCATGCAATCGCCTGGATTCAACGAGTCGTCCCCGACGACCTCCACGGCAGTTCCGTTGATCGGGGTGGTGAAGCGCTCTCTCCACGAGGGAGCATCATCGGTCGGCACCCGCACAGTGACCCCCGAGCCGCTGTTTACGCGCTCGATGGCTACACGAGCCAGCGCGGAGAGCAGCATGGGATCGATCTGCGACTCGCGGTGGAGGATCTTGGCTGCGATTGAGATTGCAAGCTCCACCACATCGCGTTCGGCCTTGGCAAAGTATTCGTGCCGCTCGATGTCAAAGCGCGTAATAGCCTCGGCGATGCTCGCTCGCTGGGCTGCAAGTTCATGCTGATGCTGCGCGTGGAGACGGGCCTCGGTCTGAGTAACGGCTTCGCGCCGCGCAGCTTCAACCATCGCTTGAATTTCTTCGTGCGTAGGACCGGATACTGTGGGCGGAGCCGGAATTTGGGGAGCTGCGGCCGGTTTCTTCGCCATGGGCTCGGCATGCGCATCCGGATCCGAGACATCGCGATAGCTGAGCGTGTTGACGGCAATGGAGCGGCACACGGCACGTCCGTTAGACAACATATTCATCGCTACCCTCGCCCTTTAGCACCATCTTGCCCTCAGCCTCAAGCTGCCGCGCGATCGCTACGATATCCGACTGCGCCTTCACGACTTCCTTGCTGCGCATTGGACCTAGTGAATCGATATCTTCTTTCAGCATCTCCACCGCGCGTGAGGACATCGTCCGGAAGAAGTGATTCTTCAGGTCCTCGCTGCAGCCCTTCAGTGCGGCGGCAAGCATCTTTTTGTCGACGGCACCCATGAGCTCACGTATCTGGCCCTCTTCGACCTGCAGGAGGTCATTGAAGGTGAACATGAGATCGCGGATGCTGATTGCAAGCTGTGGCTCCTCTGCCTCGATGTTCTCGAGGATTTCCTGGGCAACACCCGAATCGATACAGTTCATAATGTCTGCGACACTCTGGAAGCCTGAGTAAGAACGACGTCCCTGCTCGGTGACGGTCTTGAGGCGGTGACTCAGCACGGTTGAGACACGCGCTGCCATCTCCGGAGAGAAACGCTTGAGCGCTGCGAGCCTCCGAATTGCTTCAGAACGAACCTGAGGCGAGAGACTCATCAGCAGAGCCGAAGCCTGGCGATCGCCAATCTGGCCGAGGATGAGCGCAACGGCCTGCGGATGCTCGCCCTCCAGGAACTTCGCGAGCTTCTGAGGATCGGCCCTCTGCAGCGCTTCCAGCGGCGTTACCTCGCGAGCACGGTCGAGCTTGCTGAGAATAGTCTCCGCCTCGTCCTCGCCGATGGCCTTGATGAGCAGACGCCTGGCGAGCTCGCGGCCTCCCTGCTGCATGAAGTCCTGCGCCTGGGTCATGCGCTGGTATTCTTCGAAGACCTTCAGGGAGACCTCGCTGGGAATCCTGCCCAGGTTGGCGACCTCATCGGCCACCTGCTGAATTTCCTCTTCGTTGAGGCTGCCGAGGATGGCCGCGGCCGGCTCTTCACCGATGATGGAGAGCAGAATCGCTGCCTTTCTTATTCCACGCAGACCGCTGATGTCCACGAGAGCGCTCATGCCGTTCCCTCCTTGAGCCAGGCGCGGATCGCGGTCGCACCGGAGTCAGGATCCTTCTCCAAGAAGTCCGTGAGCTCTTTCCTTAGCGCCTGGGTGCGCTCGACGATATGGGTATTGCTGAGACCAGGTAGGGCCTCCGGGACCGTCGTAACGAGAGCCTGAAGTGCTGCGGCATCCGGGGAAGGAAGTTCCTTAGTCATACCGCTCAGGGCGCGCTTCTGGATCGGCCGGATCATGAGCATGTACACCAGGCCAAACATAGCGAAGAGCACACCGTAGCGAATCAGTGAAGCGTTGCCATCGACCTGCTTCTGGGCCTTCTGAGCGAAGGTCAGCGGAGCGGGTTCCACAATCTCGGGACGATCGAACGCAAGGTTCTGGACGCTCACAACATCGCCGCGAGGCTGGCTGTAGCCGATGGCGGCCTGCGCGAGATCGGCGATCAGTTTGAGTTCATCCGGCGTGCGCTTGACGCGGGTCTCCACCCACTTGCCCTTGTTGTCCTGCTTGCGATGCACTACGTCGTCGACGACGATGGCAGCGGTGAGGCGGCGGATGCCACCGGCAGGCGCCAGGATGTGGCGTGTCACGCGGTTCACGCCATAGGTTGCGCTCTCCGACTTAGAGGACTGCGTGGGATCGGTGCTGGGCGTGCTCCCATTGGTCTGCGCGGCCTTCGCGCTGGGGACATTGCTCGAGGTGCCCGGGACCCCGCCAGCGCCGGCGCCGTTGGTGCTCAGCTCCTCGGTCTTCTGCATATTCAGAGCTACGCTGCTCTGGGGATCGTACTTGTCGTCATTCTCTTCGCTGCTGTTGGTCTCGTACTCGACATTGACCGAGGCATGCAGGTTCTGTGCGCCGACCACCGGGGTCAACGTCGCAACCAGGCGTTTGGTGAGGCTCTGCTCCAGTTCATCGTCTCCGCCTAATCCGTCGGGGCCGGTGGAGGAGAGCGTGCGCTCGGTGTCGGCATCGATCACAACCACATCCTGCGGCTTCAGTTGATCGACAGCTCCTGCCACGAGCCGCTGGATCGCTTTGACCTCTTCGCGGTTAATGCCATCGTCCTTGAGCCGAAGCGTAACCGAGGCCTTCGCGCTACGCTGCCGGTCCATGAAGACCGACTCCGTGGCCATGACCAGGTGCACGTTCGATGCCTTGACGTTGCGGATCGTGCTGATGGTGCGCTCCAGTTCGCCTTCCAACGCGCGCTGAAAGTTCACCTTCTCGTCGAACTCGGTCTCGCCCCAATTCGTCTTGTCGAACAACTCGTAGCCGACGTGTCCGCTGTGCGTCTTGTCCTGCGACGCGATCTCAAGCCTTGCCTCGGCGAGTTGCTCGGAGGCGACATTGATCGAGGTGCCGTCGGGGCCCAGCGTGTAGGGGATTTTCTTAGCGTCGAGCGCCGTAGTGATGGTCTTGGCGTCGGCTGGATCGAGTCCTGACATCAGAGGCTTCATGTCGGGGGTCGTGACCATGTGCGTGAAGATCGCGGCGGCGGCGAGGGTAACGGCCAGCCCGATCCCCAGGAAGATCCGCTGCTGCGTCGTGCGCCCGTTCCAGAACGCCATGAGGCGCTGAGCGAGCTCCGACTGCTTGGCGGCGGGAGTCTGTTTCGCGATTTGTGTTGCGGCGGCTGCCATCTTGATTCTGGTCTCTCTTCAGGGTGAAGGGTGGCTAGAACTGCATCTTCTCGATGTCCTGATACGCATTCACAATCTTGTTGCGTACCTGCATCATGAGCTGGAAGGCGACGTCGGCCTTTTCGACGGCAACCATCACCTGGCTAACGTCGGCGGAACCTCCGGTAAGCATGGAACCGACCTGCTGTTCTGCGCCGCCACTGAGCTGGTTGACCTGCGCTAGCGCGGTCTTGAGCACCGAACCAAAGCCCTCGCCGTCTCCGCCCGCAGCGGGACCAGAACCTATTCCCGACGCCTGCGAGAGCGAATCGAGCGAACCGAGAGAACCAAGCGAACCGAGAGAAGGAATGAAACTAGCCATAGAAGAACTCCTAAGCCTTCAGAATGTCGATGCTCTGCTGGATCATCTGCTTTTCAGCAGAGATCGCAGAGGCGTTGAGTTGGTAAGCGCGGACCGAACCCATCAGGTCCACCATTTCCAGGGCGGGGTTTATGGCGGGATAAGCGACATAGCCATCTTTGTCTGCATCCGGGTGGCCGGGCTCATAGCGCATCACCGCAGGCGTCGGATCGTCGACAACCTCGGAGACGCGAACCATGCCGGCCGGCGGCGCGTTGTTGTTCATACCCGCGAGGGTCATGCCGAAGGTGCGCGGCGTGTTCGCGGCAAAGACTACCTGACGGCGATGGAACGGGCCGCCGGCTGCGGTGCGCGTGGTCTCGGAGTTCGCCATGTTGGTGGCGATGACCTCCGAACGCTGACGCTCGGCCGCGAGGGCGGAGCCACTGATCGCGATGGCATCGAACATCTTCATTAGCTGTTACCTCCGCCATTGATGGCGCCGAGCAACTCGTGGAACTGGAGCTTGATGAGTTGAATGCTGGCCTGGTACTGGAGCTGCGTCTCGGAGAGCGCGAGGCTCTCACGATCGAGACTCACGTTGTTGCCATCCGGACGCTCCATCAATCCACTCACGTTGTGCAACACCGGGCCGTGCGTGGAAGCGGTGTGGAAGCCGAGCGAGTCGTCCTTCATCACGCGCTTCAACTCACCCTGGAAGTCAATGTCCTGGGTGTGGTAACCCGGCGTGTCGACATTGGCCATGTTGGAAGCGATGGTCTGCTGACGTTGGTCGGAGAGACGAAGGTAGGTCTCGAGCTGGGAGAGTAAGGGTGTGCTGTTCATGCATACCTCCTGGGAGGGAGTCCGTATTCCTTGATTCTGTTGCGTACCGTGCGCAGGCTGACACCGAGCATCTCAGCTGCGTGGGTGCGATTGCCGCCGGTGAGAGCCAGCGTGCGCTCGAGGTGCATACGCTGTAGATCAGCAATCTTTGTGCCAGCCACAGGCAAAGGGCCCTGTGGAACTGCAATTTCTTGCTTCAATGTGGGACGAAACTCGCGATCGAAGCAGGCCGAGTCGATGACTACGCCCTGATGCAGTGAAAGCACGCGGCGCATGAAGTTGCCGAATTCGCGAACATTGCCCGGCCAGGTGTGGCGCGCAATCGCGTTGAGGAAAGTCGCATCCAGCTGCGGCACAGCGCAACGGTTCTCGGTGGCAAAACGCTGGGCAAAGTGCTGGGCGAGCAGCGGAAGGTCCTGCATGCGTTCGCGCAACGGCGGGAGCGATAGCGGGATCACGTTGAGGCGATAGAAGAGGTCGTGGCGGAAGGTCCCGCGCTCGACCATGGCCTCAAGACCGGCATTAGTCGTCGCGATGACGCGGATGTCGACGTGCAGCGTGCGGGTGTCGCCGAGGCGCTCGAACTCGCGCTCCTGCAGTACGCGCAGCAATTTAGGTTGCAGGTGCAACGGCATCTCACCAATCTCATCCAGCAGAAGTGTGCCACCGTGAGCAAGCTCGAACTTGCCGGTGCGTAGGCCGGTCGCGCCCGTGAATGCACCCTTGGTGTGGCCGAAAAGTTCGCTCTCGATGAGGTGATCGGGAACCGCAGCGCAGTTCACCGCGACGAAGGGCTTGTTAGCCCGGTCGCTCATGTCGTGGATGTAGCGCGCGAGCAGCTCTTTGCCAGCGCCACTCTCGGCCTCTACCAGCACGTCCGCACCGGTGGAAGCAGCAGCGCGAGCGCGCTCCAATGCAGCCAGCAACGCGGGCGAGTTGCCCACGATATGTCCGTTGCTGACAGGAAGTGGAGCCACCACCTGAGCAGGAGCTGCCGGAGCGTCCTGCTGCTTTGCGCCTTTGAGAACGCGATCCGCCATGGAGCGGAGCTGATCGAAGGAGACCGGTTTGGTCAAATAGTCGAACGCGCCGTGGCGCATCGACTCGACCGCCTGTGAGACTGTGCCGTGCGCGGTGAGAATGATGACGGCACTCTTCGGAGAGGTCGCGCGAACCATCTCCAACACTTCGAGGCCATCGCCGTCTGGCATGCGAACGTCGGTGATCACAAGGTCATAGGTCTTGCGATCCACCAAGCCGATAGCCTCGCGAACTCCAGAAGCTGTCTCGGAGCTCCAGCCCTGGCGGAGGAAGTTGGCGTTGAGCGCCATGCGGATACCGGGATCGTCGTCGACGATAAGCACGGTGGGAGAGGTTTCGCTCATGCAGCCTCCTTCATGGAGATCAAGGGAAGCTCAAGCATGAAGCATGCTCCAGCGCCGGCGACATTCTTTGCAGCGATCGATCCGCTGTGGCGTTCGGCAATCTGGCGGCAGACCGCGAGGCCAAGGCCCGAAGAAAAGCCGCCGGCACTGAAGCCGGGCTCGAAGACCTGAGTAAGGTGCTCGGAAGCGATGCCACGGCCCGTGTCCAAGCACTCCAGCACAGCGACACGATGAGCATAGGGGATCTTGACGCTCGGCTTGCCTGCGATGGTGCGTAAGGACAGGGTCACGCTTCCGCCTTCGGGTGTGTGGCGGATGGCGTTGGCGAGGAGGTTAAGGAGCACCTGTCGGAGAGCGTCCGCGTTGCCCTGCACTATCGCGTCCACGATTTCGTTGCTGACGTAGATGGTCACCTGCGACTGCTCAGCCTGAGGCCGCATGAAGTCGGCAGCCTCCTGCAGGAGCCGCGGCAGCGAGACGGGAATCTCTCGCCAGCCAGCTCGGCCGTAGAAGGCGAGCACGTTGTTCACTGTGCCTGAGAGGGAGCGTATACCGGCGCGGAGATTGGAGATCCAGCTGATGCGACCGTCTTCATCCTGCTCAATAAGTTCGGCGAAGAGCTCAAGGCTGGCTAATGGATTCCTAATTTCATGAGCGAGCACACTGCTGATCTCAGCCTGCGCCAGAGCCTGGCGTCCGGCATCGCGGCTGCGCTCGGCCAGCTTGTTCGCGCTGATGTCGCGCAGAAGGAGGATGAACTGGGCGGAGACGCGCGAGTCGCTGGTGTTGAGGATGCGGCGGCGGACTTGCATCCAACGTTCACGGCCATCGATTATGAGGCTTATCTCGCATTCGAACTCGGTAACACTGGCCGTCGAGTAGCAGAAGATACTTGCGGGGATCAGCTCTGCGATACGCGCTCCCTGCACAGCAAAATCGCGCGAGTCGGTGAGGCCCAAAAGGACCCGGCATTCGGCATTGATAAAAGTTGGCTTGCCAGAAGCATCGATCACCAGCACACCGCAAGGCATCGCCTGCATCATCTGCTCCAGCGCCTGACGCATGCGGCGGTTCTCATCAAGACTCGCCTCGAGTTGGGCGTTGCGCTCGACGAGCTCGTGACTTAGGGTCACCACCTCCGTCTGGAGCGTCCGGTAAGAGAGCTCAAGGCGTGAACTGGTAGCGATGAATTCGCTGAAGGCATCCGCGAGCAGATTTGCTGACGAATGCGTCGCATCGGTGACACCGGCCGAGGCGAGCACAACACCTGCTGGCGGAGGATCCGTTGGCCGAAGATGAGAAGTAGGCAGCATCTGCCTATTCCTCATGCACGAATCGTGCCAAATCCAATCAGAACTGAAAAGAGAGGAAAAAGAAGGCTGTTTCTACGTGGGACAACACTGCAAAACAAGAATCGCTGGCCTAAAGCACCACGTGCTCGCCCCGCAACTCCCTTTCATTGCCTAGCAGTATGCTGGCGCGCTCGATCACATTGCGCAGCTCCCGGACATTGCCTGGCCACGGATGAGACCTCAACATCGCCATCGCTTCCTCGGTGAGAGTTGCATGAGGAGCAAACCTCGCCAGAAACGTTGCCGCCAGGCGAGGGATGTCCCCAAACCGTTCACGGAGCGGAGGCAAGCTGATCGGAAAGATGGCCAGGCGGAAGTAAAGATCTTCGCGGAAGAGCTTCTGCTGAACCATCTGCAGGAGCTTCGCATTCGTTGCTGCCACGACGCGCACATCCACCTTAAGGTTGTCGTTGCCGCCGATCCGCTGCACCTCGCCCTGCTCGAGGAACCGCAGGATCTTACTCTGCAACGAAAGGGGCATGTCGCCGATTTCATCGAGAAACAATGTGCCGCCGTGTGCGGCATGGATGCGCCCAATGCGCGACTGCACCGCGCCAGTGAACGATCCCTTCGTGTACCCGAAGAGTTCGGCTTCCAGCAGCGCCTCGGGAATGGCCGCGCAATTGATCACCACTAGCGGCTGACGTTGGCGAGGGCTTAGCAGATGTACAGCCTGCGCGATGAGGTCCTTGCCGGTACCACTCTCACCTGTGATCAGCACAGTAGTATCGCGCTGCGCCACCATGCGCGTGAGCTCGCTGACACGGCGCATGGCATCGGAACCACCAATGACGTTCGGCAACCCAGGATCCGCACCGCGCGAACGCGCCACAGCCTGCAACATTGGGACCGGCGTAGGCCAGCTCGGCACAGCAGCCGCCTGCGGATGCAGCAGCTCCGTCAGTTCCGTGGCAAGCGGTGTGGGCGAGGTTGAACCCAGCACCAGTTGACCGGTATGCGTGTTGAGCGTGAGTACCTGAGTTCCAGGAAAACGCTCCGAAACCATGGCGCTGAACTCGTTGGACTCGAGATCCGGGAGCATGGGATCCAGCAAAAGGATATCTACGGCGCTGTCGTGGAGGTATTCGAAGGCTTCTGCACCGCTCTGAGCTTCGATGAGCTGCCACCGGGGAGCGAGGATCTTCTCGCGAAGCTCGCGTCGAAGCCGTCCGTTGGGACTGACCAGGAGTGTGGCGATCGCGCCGGGTGGCACGCTAGCAGGCTCGGAAATTGGTAAGGCACTCATTGGTTTGACTTTCACTCTGACAGAGCCAGCCGCAAAGCACATAGTGCTGGGGCTGATTCATCGACGTTCGGAAATGGAACGAAAGTATGTAGCCTTTCGTTAGTCACCGAGAGAAAGCTCAACCACGAGTGGGGCAAGAGACAGTTCCAACGTTCCAGCCTGCGTGCGAACATCGGCCTCCGCAATGGCCATCATAAGCTGATGATCGGAGCTTAGCTTGTCCACGGTCCGAAGACCGTTGCGAATTGCGCACCGGAATGCACCCTGCTGGCACGAGCCAGACACTACGATCCGATCGCCAGGATGCGAGATGCCCTGCACCAGCAAGAGAGATGTTGCGATGGCCTCTTCGAGACGCTTGCCGTCGACGACCATCATCACATTCTCGGCCGGCACCTCCGAAACAAGATCGATGCCTTTTTCGGCGAACAGGAGTTCCAGCCCTTCCACCGTGCCCCGAAGTAGGGCAAGCACATTGATCTCGCTTGGCTGGGGCTGGAGATACTCCGCGGTCACCAGTTGCTGCATAGAGCTCACCAGGGAGCAAAGCCGGTCAACCGGGCCAATCGCCTCAATGGCGATGCGGCGAAGATCCTCAATCTCCAACGATTGGATGTAATCCTCGTCGAGCCTCACCCGGAGCACGGTCAGCGGCTGCGCCGCGGCGTGCAGACCGCTCATCAGGCTGCGGAACAGCGGGTTCAGCGCAATTCCGGCGGCTGAAACCCCTAGAGTCTCATTCTTCACCGAAGACATAACCTACTCCCCGCACGGTGCGAATAAGTTTCCGCTCTTCATTGCGATCGATCTTGTCGCGCAGATATTTCATGTAGACATCGACGACATTGGTCGAGGGATCAAAGGGAGCATTCCAGACCTCACGCATCAACGTCATGCGTGACACGGGCTTCCCGGCATTCTTCATCAGGTGCTCCAGCAGCGAGAACTCGCGGGGCGTCAGGTCGATCTTGCGATCTCCGCGCATCACGCGACGCTCGTCAGTGTGGATGACCAATTCGGAAAGCCGGGCCATAGCTGCGGGGACGGACGCTGTGCCCCTGCGGCGAAGGAGGCTGCGCAAGCGGGCCTGCAATTCCTGAAAGGAAAATGGCTTCACCAAGCAGTCGTCGGCGCCCCGCTCGAGGGCCTGCACCAGGTCCTCCTTGCGATTGCGCGCAGTCAAAACCAGCACAGGGAGGCCGGGATCGATCAATCGGGTCTGTTGCAGCAGATCCAGGCCATCCATGCCGGGAAGGTTGAGATCGAGAATCATCAGGTCGTAGCTTGACCGGCGAAGAAGCTCGAGGGCAGACTCGCCATCATAGGCGTTATCGGCCGTGTACTGTTGCATCTTCAGCTCGCGCCGCAGAAAGCGCGATAGTGCTTGATCGTCATCAATAATTAGCAATCGCATCTGCTGCTCTCCCAATACGACTGCCATTCCCTCTTCTTCCGAACTCATCATCATTACTCTAGCCTCGGGCCCATATCAGTGGGTGCCGCGTCGATCGTCCCGGATCGGACCAGCGTCGGTTCTCTCGCGTCGCACAGGAAGTCTGTTCCCACATCTCTATTCCAAACTGAACAAATTGGCATGATGTGTCGATACCTAATTGGTGGAGTGTTTGTCCATATCGGGACACCCGCACCGTCATCGAAGAGACTAGACAATGGTTCGCTCCTTCCAATATCGCTCGCCACGCCTTCGCACGCGTTTCCGCGCCGACTTTTTTTCGTGCGGTCTGAGGTACACAGGAGAATGCACCGATCTTAGCCCAGATGGCCTACGCGCGCGTTTGGACGCCGAGGTCGCGGTCGGGGCGGAGGGCTGGCTCGAATTGCATGTCTTTGGGCGGGTACACCGGGTAGAAGCCGTCGTGGCGAACCTGGAGCCGGAGGACGTGGGTTTCTGCTTCCGGGCGCAGACTCAGGAGGAAATTCAGACACTCCGCGGCATCGTCAGCGAAGTGGGCGGCCTTTCCTGGATCGATTGACCTTCGGCATTCGCCCTTCCCGCTCGCACCAACCGATCACTCGCAAGGCTGTCGTCGGACGGGCGTGCTTCGCATAGTTCGCCCCCGGAATGCTCTAGAATAGCAAGTCGCTGGCCACCGGACTCTCGATTCTGGATCAGCCACGTCGTGAGGCCTTCTCGCGAACCGCGAAACATCGGTCCACTCAGACTCTCGTTCGCGACAAATCCATGACGAAGACTGACGTGCCGCTACACCGTACGAGCCTTCATTGCGCCGGACGCCGCTATGTCCTAGTTCTTTGACGCGACCTTGGCGGGTTCCGTGCTGACCTTCACTGGCGTTGACCCCGGCTTCTCAACGGGCTTTTGCGAGCCCTTCGCCGCGGCCTCGGGAGCTTCCGTTGGAGAAACCCCAGGTGCCTCGATCGAGGCGATCTTGCCGTTGAAGAGGGTTCCTGGTCGGTGGTCCTGGTTCGTGAGATTGTACTGGATCAGGATGGTGACCCTGCGGTTTTCCGGAGCGGTCGGGTGCGCGGAATCCCGCAGATCGTTGTCGGCGAAGCCTCTGACCTGAACCACCTGATTTGCGTGCAAACCATTGGCCTCCATAATTTTACGGGCCATATTTGCGCGGTCCGTCGAAAGTTCCCAATTACCGTAGCCTCCTTTATTGGCGTATTGAGTGCTATCAGTATGCCCCTCGATGGATACGGGGTTGGGGAGTTTTCCTACCTCGGCGGAGAGGACGCGAAGTAGATCTCCCAAAATGGGAGTGGGCTTCGCATCGCCATTTTCGAAGAAGACACCCTTGGAGTTCTCCATCATCTCGATCTTCAGGCCCTCGTCGGTCAAGGTAATCGAGACTTGGTTCTTGAGCTTGTCGAAGTTCGCCATCTTTTGGAGCTGCCCCATGAGTTGCTCCTTGATCTTCGTGAAGTCTTCCTTCCTCAGTGGGGTTATGGTCGCCGAGCCTCGGCCATCCTCCGAACCGCCCTTCTTGGAGGCAGTGCCACTGGGATCGCGGAAGTAGCCGCTGACAGCCTCCTGGACGGGTTTGGAGGTATTCATCAGCCACATCACCATGAAAAATGCCATCATCGCGGTCACAAAGTCGGCGTAGGCCACCTTCCACGCGCCGCCGTGATGGCCGGCGTGAGCCGCTTTCTTCTTGATGACGATGATGGGTTGTTCGTCGGCCATACGTCTTTCCGCCTTCGGGAGCGAGCTTCGCCCTTCCTAGGCTGCTCCGCCCTTGTTACGGCAGGCTGATTCGACCTCTTTGAAGGTGGGCCGACTGTGGCCGGGCACAGCACGCCGGCCAATTTCGACGGCCATGATGGGAGAGGTTCCCTTGATGAAGGCCAGCATGACGACACGCAGCACGTGATAGTAACAGTGCTCCTCGTCAACGTTCTTGCCCATAAGGGAGGCGATGGGAGCGACGATGCCATAGCAAAGCAGAATTCCCAGGAAGGTTCCCACGAGGGCCGCGGCTACCTTCTTGCCAATCTCTTCGGGCGGCCCGCCCAGGGCGCCCATGGTGACGACGATACCGAGCACAGCAGCCACGATTCCGAGACCAGGAAGAGCATCTCCGACGGTCTGTAATGCCTGGCTGGGCATGCTGGCCTCAAGATGGTGCGTGTCCATGTCGACCTCCATCATCTGGTCGAGGTCGAAGGCGCTGACGCCTCCGGTAATGGCCATGCGCAGCGTATCGCAGACAAAGTCGCGGACGTGGTGATCTTTGAGAAAGGCAGGGTATTTGGCGAAGGTCTGGCTCTTATCTGGCTCCTCGACATCGCCCTCAATGGCGATGGCGCCTTCCTTGCGAGCCTTGGTGAGAAGGTCGAAGAGCATCTTCAGCGTCTCGGTGTAGCGCTGTTTGCTATACGGAGAGCCCTTCAGCACGTCAATGACGGCGCTTATGATGCTCTTGAGAATGTGCAGGGGGTTGGCTGTCACCAGTGTGCCAATCGCTGCGCCTGCGATGATGATGAGTTCGTTGGGCTGAACGAGCACCTTTAGCTGGCCATGCTCGAGCATGAAGCCGCCGATCACGCAGCCAAGCACCAAGATCGTCCCGATGATGGAGAACATTCGAGCCCCTACCCTCGCGTTGCGAAGGTCCTATGTCCGAAGCAGCCCCGGACCGCAAACCTTCTGTTCTGTGTTCTATCGGCTGAAGAGCAAGGCGATTCCAGCATCAGGCGGTGAATCCAGCGGTGCTGCAATCCCGCGGTGCTGCAGTCGCTGCGGCGTGCGCAGGAGCTCTCATGCGAGGGCTGCGGCTCTGGGCGTCGGTTACTGCTCGCCCGCTCAGCCAGCATTGATCGGAATCTTCGCCCCGAAGACCGCAAATTTTCCGCCCTGATAGCCTTCCACCTGCACGTTGTAAAAGCTCCTGTGGAACGGCTTGCGGAGAACCTCATCCGCAGGGCCATCGACCAACGTGCGGTCGAAGACCATCTTCTGGAAGATGGCCCGCCCTTCGCTGGTCACGGCGGCGGAGGCGATGTTCAGAACCTCGCCGCCTGCGTCGCGAAGCAACTCGTCGAGTGCGCCGGATGCGAGGCGTTCCTTGACCGCGGGATCGGGAAGACCGACCAGTAGCCCGGCCAGAGAACCAAGCAGCGCGAGATCGCAGCGGGTCACGATGGAGATGTCCCACGGAAGCAGCTGATAGACGCCAAAGACGTGTTTGCCAGGCTGGTCAATCTGGGTGGGAAGAGGAAGAAAGGTTACCTTGCGACCGACGAGGTCGGTGAGGAGCTTCGCGAGGTGAAATCCAACGGTATCTGCCATGGTTAGGGTCCTAATCGAGAATCGGGGAGAGCGCTTCCTGCACATCTTCCGGGCTGAACGGTTTGGTGATGAGGAAGTTCGCTCCGGATGCCATGGCGCGCTCCCGGATCTCGGGAGTGTTCTCCGATGTGATGAAGCCGAAAGGCATCGCACCGGCGGCCGCCCGGACCTGCACCAGAAAGTCGATGCCATTCATCTCCGGCATATTCCAGTCGGAGAGGATCAGGCGCGGCTTTTCGCCGGCGAGCTTCTGAAGGGCGTCGCGTCCGTTCTCCGCTTCGACGATGGTCAGGCCGCGGAAGCCCGCCTGGCGGATGGCGCGCTGCACGATCATGCGCATGGTTTTGCTGTCGTCTACGAGAAGAATGTCCATTCAAGGGCCTCATGAGCATCGCGTGCTGACGGGGAGGTCGCGTCGGCCACGATGAGCGTATGCTTCCTATCGGCACATCGCTGGACTCAGTTGAGTGTTCGCGTTCGACTCTGCAGCAGTGCGGATTGTATTGCCGTGTCGCATTTCGATATCCGACCGTCTGTTGTGGAGACAAGGCTCCAACCTTTTGGGGAGACTTCGTGTCCTGGGTTGCAATGCCGCGCGGAACCTATTCATTTCGGGAATCTTGCGCACCTGTTTCACCGAAGGAGCAAGAAATTCCAAATGCTTCGTCTTTGCATTCAATCGAACGGCCCAACGAACCGATACATGCTTCGCACGGCGGTATTCACGTAGCGTCCTACGAGCACAGCCGGGAGCCGACCGAAGGAAATCTAACCTATGAATTTTTCATCTCTGACGATTAAGCAGAAGCTCTTCGCCAGCTACGGCGTGATGGCCGCCTTCCTCCTGGCGCTCGGCGTTAGCTCTGTCTTTGCGCTGCGTAGCCTGGGCACCTCGACGGAGCAACTCGGCGTCTCCATGTCGACCAAGCTCTACGACTCCGGCCAGATCAACGGCACCGGCGCGGAGTTCCTCTCCCTGGCCCGAGCGATACAGATGCGGACGGCGTCACACGACCTGGCCGCGGTGGAGGGCTACGTCACTGACTACGCCAAGGACCAGGCGGACATAAACAAGGCGATCGCCGACATGCGCGCCCAGGGTCTGAGCGAGGGCGGTAAACGGAAGGTGGAGGCGGTTGAGGCGGCGGAACACGACAGCGAGGCCATCTACCTCCATTTCCTCGCCGCGGCGCGCGCCGGAGAGGCCGATGAGTCCTACACCGTTTACAACACCGAGCTGCGCGCTGCGCTGAAGAAGGTGGACGACGCGGGCACCGACCTCCTCGACTACGAGCACGGGGTCATGAGCAAGGTCAACGACGAGGCCCAGCAGAGCATTACGCACTCCTATTGGATCATCCTGGTACTGTTCGTGCTCGGTGGCATCGTCGGCGTCGTGGTGATCTTTGTGATCCGCGGCCTGGACAGTCACCTTCGCCAAGTTGTGACGGAACTCAATGACGGCGCCTCGCAGGTCTCGCAGGCGGCCAACGAGGTTTCTTCCTCGAGCCAGTCCCTAGCCCGCGAGAGCTCCGAGCAGGCGGCCATGATCGAGGAAACGTCAGCTTCGGCAGAGCAGGTCAATTCGATGGCACGGCGCAATGTCGAGAACTCCCACAACGCCAGTGGCCTTGTCGCGCAGGCGGTACAGAGTACGGAACTGACCAACGCCGCTGTTGCGGAGAGCGTCGAGGCGATGAATGCCATCGGCGAATCGAGCAGCCAGATCGCCAAGACGTTGCAGGTGATCGACAAGATCGCCTTCCAGACGAACATCCTCGCCTTGAATGCCGCGGTGGAAGCCGCACGCGCTGGCGAGGCCGGCATGGGCTTCGCGGTCGTTGCCGAGGAGGTGCGGAACCTCGCACAGCGTTGCTCCGCCGCAGCCGCAGAGATCAGCACCCTCATCGAGGCTTCGCTCAGCAACTCGGACATGGGCAAAGCCAAGATCGGGTCCCTGGTGGAAGCCGGGCAGAAGGTGAACATTGTCTTTGGCGAAATGCGAAAGATCGTTGAGGAGATCTGCACCTCGAGCGAAGAACAAGGCCGAGGCGTTGACCAGATCCGAACTGCTATCCAGAAGATGGAACAGGGCACGCAGAAGAGCGCCGCCAACGCCGAGGAGAGTGCTGCTGCCGCTGCGGAACTGACCGCCCAGTCCGATGCCCTGACCCACGCGGCAAATGCCCTGGGGGCGATGGTAGGAAGCGCCGCCTCCGAAGACAGGAAGCCGATGCGAATCTCCCCTTCGACGGTGCATCACAAGCCAAAGGCGAGGTTCACGCCCGCCGCGGTGAAGCCACTGCTGAAGCCTGCAGGGTCGATGCTGAAGCCCGCAGCCCAGCTTCGACCGGCCGCAGCCTCACCTTCGAGCTCGGCGTACTTCCCAATGGATGACGATGACAACTCGAGTTTCACTGAGTTTTAGGAATTCTCCAGCGCCCGTTTTTCGGAACCACAGATGTGTCGAGGAATGGATTTGCACTAATGCAGACCCCCTCGACAGCCGATAGTCAATCCGCTGCCCGTTGACCTTCAACCAGCGCAAAGTTCACTCCGACCCTACCAACCATGAGGTGATTATGGAGATTCAAACGACTCAAACCACAGGCTCAAGCGCTGCCGCTGCACATCGCGGCTCCGCCGACAAGCACCTGATCTTCTCGCTCGGTAAAGAGGAGTTTGGAATTCAGGTACTGGCTATCAAGGAAATCATCGGCATGCAGGAAGTCACTGCAGTACCGAAGATGCCCTCTCACATCAAAGGCGTCATCAACCTCCGCGGCCAGGTGATCCCTGTCGTCGATCTGTCGCTCAAGTTTCTGCTCACGCCACAGGAGTACACCTACCGCACTTGCATCATCGTGGTGCGCACGCGGGGAGCCAATGGTGACCGCCTCATCGGCGCCATCGCCGACGGCGTCAGCGAAGTGCTCACGATCGCACAGGAAGACATCGAAGAGAGCCCCGACTTCGGCAATGGCAACCCCACTCCGTACCTCAAGGGCATCGCCAAGGTGCACAACAAGGTGAAGCTTCTGCTCGACATTCATGAGGTCTTCCGCACGGACTCCGTGGTCGGCCTGAACTTCTCGAACTAACGGCGCGGTTCAACGGCCATAGCTTTACCCAAGCAAAGGATGCCCCAGGCGAGGATGATGGAAACGCAATCAAATCCGGAGAGCGCTGCGATCTTGCAGTCGATCGACGATCTGGCCCTGCAGGTCATGCTGAAGGGTGCCGCGGCCTTCCGCGCCAAGACGATCACGTCGATCCTCGAAGAGGCGCGCAAGACCAGCGCACCCGAGCTGGTCGCGGAACTCGAGCGGCTGGTAAAGCTCGCCAAGGCGAAGAAACTCGACGACGATGAGGCCCGCACAGGCGCTTCTACCCTGCAGGCTATTCTCTCCCCCCCAGCACCACCTCCTGCTGTCGCTGAGGCAGTAGTTCACGGCGCGTTCGAGGAAGACGCCGAGCTGCTCAACGACTTTGTTCTCGAAGCAGACGAGCACCTGGTGTCCATCGAGGAACTCATTCTGCAGCTGGAGAAAGAACCCACCCTCACCGACGCGATCCATGCGGTCTTTCGCTCGTTCCATTCGATCAAGGGTCTCGCCGGCTTTCTCGGTCTCGGTGGGGTTCAGGCAGTGGCACACGAAGTGGAGACGCTGCTGGACCACGCCCGGAACGCGCGCGTCTCCGTAGACTCACAGATCGTCGATCTGGTGCTGGAAGCAGCTGAGTATCTGAAGGAAGAGGTCTCGGTCGTGCAGGCACGACTGGCCGGCTCTGCTCTTCCGGCCGTGCGAGACAACGCTACTCTGCTCGCGTCGGTGCGCCATCTGAATGAAGAAGTACTTTCCGGACGCAGGGCCGTTGCTACCGCCAAGGCTGCATCCGAAGCAACTCCTGAATCGGCGCCCGTTGCGGTTGCCGTCGCCGAGCCCTCGATTGCACTACCCGTGGTTGAAGTGGAGCCAGAGACCGAAGAGGAAGAGCCTGAGGCCGAAGAGGCTGTGGCGTTCACCCTGGACCAGGATGAGGAAGACGAGCAGATTGCCGCTTCTGTCCGCCCAGAGCTCCCGGCCAAAGAACCAGCCGTGATTGCCCAGGAGGTCGCAGCGCCCAAGGCGATCACGCTGCAAGCCCCAGTTGCGGCTCCCGCGCCTCCCGTCAAAGCCGCGCCTGCTGCCGCAGCCCCCCCGCCAGAGCCGACACGCACCGACGTCGCGAGCACCTCGGTGCGGGTCGAGACCTCCAAGCTGGACAAGCTGATGGACATGGTCGGCGAGATGGTGATCGCGCAGTCGATCCTGATGAACCTCTCCCGCGCCTCAGCGACGGTCGAGGCACGCATGGCCGGAGAGCTGGCCCAGCTCGCTCGCATCACCACCGAAGTACAGCGTTGCGCGATGAGCATGCGCATGATGCCCATCGGTCCGCTGTTCCAGAAGAATGCCAAGATGGTGCGCGATCTCTCGCGCCGCAACGGTAAGAAGGTCAACCTGGAGCTGAAGGGCGAAGCGACCGAGCTCGACAAGACCATTGCCGAAGAACTTGCCGACCCACTCCTCCATATGATCCGGAACGCATTGGACCACGGTATCGAACCACCGCTGGATCGTATCGCAGCGGGCAAGGCGGAGACGGCCACGCTATGCATCTCCGCCGAGCACGAGGCAGGACAGATCGTGGTGTCGATTTCGGATGATGGCCGTGGACTCGACCCGGAGAGGATTCGGCGCAAGGCAATCGAGCGTGGCCTGGTCGACGAAAACCAACCCATGTCCGAGCAGGAGATCTTCCACCTCATCTTTGCTCCGGGCTTCTCTACAGCAGAGAAGATCACCGATATCAGCGGCCGTGGCGTTGGCATGGACGTCGTCCGGCAGCACGTAGAACACCTGCGCGGACGCATCGAAATCGAGTCGGTACTCGGCCATGGCACAACCTTCTACATCCACCTGCCCCTCACGCTCGCGATCATCGAGGGCCTGGTGATCGTGGTCGGCGATCACCGCTACATCATCCCGCTGTTCAGCGTACGGGAGATGTGCCGTCCAACCGCCGACATGCTGTTCACGGTGCAGGGCCAGGACGAGATGATTCTGATGCGCGGAACCCTGCTGCCCCTGGTGCGTCTGCACAAACGGTTCTACATCGAGCCCAAGAGCGAGAACATCACGGACGGTCTGCTGGTAGTGTGCGACTTCGCCGGAAAGCGCTTCTGCCTCTTCGTCGACGACCTGCTGGGCCGCCAGGAGGTGGTCATCAAAAGTCTCGATGAGGCCTTCAAGAATGTTCGTGGGCTTGCTGGTTCGGCAATCCTTGGCGACGGTCGCATCGGCCTTATCCTTGACGTCGCCGGCATCTTCTCGCAGAACGGATTCGAGGACCTTGCCGCATGAGCACCCTCGTCGCCCCACTCCAGGTCACTCCCACCCGCTCGTCGCTGACGCCACGCGACTTTGATCGCATCCGCAAGCTCGCCTTCGACTATTGCGGGCTTGACATTGAACCCGGCAAAGAGGAGCTCGTGGCTTCGCGCCTGGGAAAGATCATGCGCAAGCTCGGTATTGCCAGCTACGCGGCATATTACGATCACGTGGTCGGCGACAAAACCGAGCAGGCACTCGTGACGATGATCGACTCGCTCACCACGAATCACACGAGCTTCTTCCGCGAGCAGCAACACTTCGACTTTCTGCACTCCACGATCCTGCCGGCATTGGCCAATCGTTCGCAGATCGATATCTGGAGCGCGGCCTGCTCCAGCGGTGAAGAGCCCTACACGATCGCGTTTTCGGTAAAGGACTACTTCGACGGTCGCGGACCTGCGCTCAAGATCCTGGCGTCCGACATCTCTACCCGCATTCTGGAAAGGGCTCAAGGGGCGACTTACTCGCTGGATCACATGAAGGGCATCCCCATGCCCACGATGCAGCGCTACTTCCTGCGCGGCAGGGGGAAGATGGAAGAGCAATTCCGCGTGAAGCCTGAGATCCGCTCGATGGTGCAGTTCCGCCGCATGAACCTCAACGAGCCTCTGCAGGGAATGACAACTCTGTTCCCGCTGATCTTCTGCCGAAACGTGATGATCTATTTCAACGCTGCAACGCAGGAGCAGGTGGTCAGCAACCTTGCGCAGCAGCTCGAGCCGGGCGGATATCTCTTTATCGGGCACTCCGAGAGCCTGAATCGCATCAAGCATTCGCTGGAATATGTGCGTCCGGCCATCTATCGCAGGCCGGGAACTCTTAGTTCTTCAGGACCGGCACGAAGGAGCGCTGCGTGAGTCAACTTGTCGTCGGGATCGGGGATTGTCAGCTAAGCCAAGACCCGCAAGCAACCATCATTACATATGCTTTGGGCTCCTGTATCGCCATCGCTGTCTATGACCCAGTAACCAAGGTAGGAGGCCTGTTGCACTATCTCCTGCCCGATTCCACCATCGATGCCGAGAAGGCGCAGCGCAACCCCTTTATGTTTGCCGACACCGGCATCCCCGAACTCTTCCATCGCGCCTACCGAATGGGTGCGAGCAAGCAGCGGCTGATCGTGACCGTGGCTGGGGGAGCACAGGTGATGTCCAGCGAATACTTCAACATCGGCAAGCGAAACCAGCTTGCCGCCAAGAAGATTCTGTGGCGGGCCGGTGTCCTGGTACGCCATGAAGAGACCGGCGGAGAAAGCTCCCGAACGGTACGCATGGAGTTGGCCACCGGACAGATCTTCCTCAGAACAGCCGGACGATTCGAAGTTGTCCTGGGGGCACCCTCAACAGAAGCAGCCAAGAAAGGAGCCCAATGTGCGTGACATTCTCATAGTCGACGATTCGAAGGCCATGCGGAACTTCCTCCGCCGTGCGCTCTCAATGACGAGCATGGATATCGGAACTGTCGTTGAAGCCGAAAACGGCCTCGACGCGCTCGAGAAGCTGGAAAAACAACAGGTCGATGTCATCTTCAGCGACATCAACATGCCGGTCATGGATGGCGCCGTGTTCGTCGGTGAGCTCGCCAAGAGCGAAACCAGCCGCAAGATTCCGGTCATCATCGTCTCCACCGATTCGAGCGCAGAGCGAAAAGCGCAGATGCAGTCTCTCGGAGCCAAAGGATATATCGCCAAGCCCTTCTCACCTGAAGCGCTCGAACTCGAAGTAGCACGTCTGATGTGGGAGGCCTCCGATGACAACGACTGATATGGATCAAGCGCTCCTCGCATCTTCGAGCAATGTCCTGGAGACGATGTTCTTCTCCGAGGTGACAGTCGCTACAACGGAGGGCAAGCTGCATGACAACCCCATCGTTTGCAGGCTGCGGTGCAGCGGTGCTGCTGAGGGCACCTTTAGCATTGCGGTCGACCGCGCGGCTCTTCGGCTCTTGTGCATGTCCTTTTATGGTGAGGACGAGCCTACGTTGACCCGGCAGGAGGAACTGGCCTGCGAGCTGACCAACATGGTCGCCGGCTCGACGCTGAGCGCCCTGGTCCCGGAACGCTACTGCGCGCTTACCGCGCCGCAGATCTGCATTCTTGATCATCACGAGAGCCTGGGCCGGACCGGCGACAACGCAACGTGTGTGTTGATGGAAGTGGAGGGAGGCCTGCTATCGGCTTCCTGCAGTCTGAGGGCGGAATGATCCCAGGTGGCCCCATTCGCGTGCTGATCGTCGACGACTCCGCGCTCGTGCGCAAGTTGTTGACCGCGGCACTCGCTGACGAGAAGCAGATCGAGGTTGTGGGCACGGCGGCTGACCCTTACGTTGCCCGCGACAAGATCCTGCAGCTCAATCCCGACGTCATCACGCTTGATATCGAGATGCCGCGGATGAATGGGCTCGCGTTCCTCAAGAAGCTGATGCAGTTCCGCCCCATGCCCGTGGTGATGATCACGTCGCTGGCAGCAACGAACTCGAACACGACACTGGAGGCCCTTCGCGCCGGTGCGGTGGAGATCCTTGCCAAGCCCGACGGCCCCAACTCCGTTGGCGATCTTAAGCTGATCCTCGGCAACAAGATTCGCTCGGCTGCGGCGGCGCACATTCGGACCCGTCGCGACGATACGCGACCCGCGCAGGCCGGGCTGATGCCCGTCCGGTTGACTCCTGCGTCAGACACGCTCCCCGTCACCTCATGCGCTCCCGGCACGGTGCTCGCGATCGGAGCCTCGACCGGAGGGCCACCTGCCCTCACCGAATTCCTTGGGTCGTTACCAGCAGACGTGCCGCCGATCGTAATCGTGCAGCACATGCCGCCGGTCTTCACCAAGCATTTCGCAGAGCGTCTCAATCAGGAGTGCGCCTTCCAGGTGAAGGAGGCCGTGAACGGCGACGAGCTGCTCCCCGGCCGCGCGCTGATCGCTCCGGGCGACTTCCACATGATCGTAGAAGCGGGATCGCGCATCCCACGCGTCCGCGTGATGCAGGGACCTCCGGTGTGCTTCAGCAGGCCTTCAGTGGATGTGCTGTTCACCTCGGTCGCCGAAGTGCTCAAGAAGCATGCTGTCGGCGTGCTCCTTACAGGGATGGGGTCGGATGGAGCACGCGGCATGCTTGCCATGCGCCAAAGCGGAGCCACCACCATCGCACAGGATGAGGAAAGCTGCGTAGTCTACGGCATGCCCAAGGAGGCCGCACGCATGGGCGCCGCCGAGTTCGTGCTGTCGCTCAGCAAGATGTCTCCGTTCGCACTGGAGAAGTTGAAGCAGGCTGCGAAGAGCCGGTAAGAAGCCGCTGAAGCTAAAAGAGTCGGCCGGAGCGCACGAAGCGGCGCACGCTCGCGAACTGCATCAGGATGAAGTTGTCCGTCATGCCTGCAATGTAGTCGGCGATGGTGCGCGGCAGTCCCTCGCTCTCGATGTCGGGGAGATAGCTGCCGGGCAGTTCCTCGGGATACGCCATCCAGAATTCAAAGAGCTCCGTCACGACCTCCTCGGCCTTGCGATGCTCCTGCTCCAGCGCCTCGCAGGTATACAGCGTGTCGTAGAGATACTTCTTCTCTTCGAGCCGCTCGGCCTCAGCCTGCGCTGAGAACACAGCGATCCGCTCCGGAAGATTGCGTATGTCCTCGAGCGTCTCCGCTCCGCTCTCCGCCACCCTGGCAGCGATCGACTCGATCAAATCCACAGCCAGCGTCTTCTGCATCGCCTGCAAAGCATCGTGGAAGATGTAACGCTCCTCTGCTCCGGGATGCGCCTTCTCGACCGCGGCATAGGAGCGGTTCAGGATGCTGACGTGCTCGCGGATGTGGCCGATCTCAAGCAGTCCCGACTCGACGCCGTCGTCGAGATCCGCAGTGAGATAGGCGATCTCGTCCGCAAGGTCGATCAACTGCGCCTCCAATGGAGGACGCTGCCCCAGGAAGTACTCGGCAAGCTCAGGATGCGCGGCTGGAGAGTAGTCCCGTGAGTGCTTGATGATGCCTTCGCGCGTGCCCAGCGTCAGGTTGAGGCCGCGATGGCCTGCATAGCGCTGCTCGAAGCGCTCGACGATGCGGAGCGCATGAAAATTGTGATCGAAGCGCAAGCCATGCTGCTGCAGGCAGCGATCGAGAGCGCGCTCGCCGGCGTGGCCGAAGGGCGGATGCCCGATATCATGCACCAGCGCCAGCGTCTCGGTGAGATCGAGATTGAGATTGAGCACGGCAGCCACGCGGCGCGCCACCTGCGCCACCTCGATGGTGTGCGTGAGCCGGCTGCGGAAGTGGTCCGAAGCCCGGCTGGTGAAGACCTGCGTCTTGCCCGCAAGGCGGCGGAAGGCCCGAGAGTGTACAACCCGCTCGCGATCGCGCTCGAAGGCGTAACGGACGTCCCCGGCCGGAGCTGGAAATTCGCGCACCGAGAGCCGGAGCGCCTCTTCGCCATGGACGCTGCAGTGATAGAGATGCTTGCTCATGCTTCCTTTGAGTTTAGTTGAGCCTTGGCGAAGGAGTCGGCCCAGGATCATGCCTCGTGCGAAAAGCAAACAGGGCGGGCCTGAGCCCACCCTGTGCCTACCTGTCGAAGCGATTTACTTGCCTGGGTTGACGGCGTGGGCCTGGCGCACACGTGCACCTTCAAGCTTCTTCTGCACCTTGGCCACGTCAGCGGGGTCGGCCTCGGGGAGCAGTGAGGTTGAGTAGAAGTCCAGTGCCTTTTGCCACTCGGCAATGGCCTGCTGCAGCTTGCCGCTACGCGCATAGATCTCGCCCAGGTGATCATGCAGCGTAGGATCGGTTCCCAGGCGAAGAACTGCCTTACGCTCGTAGTCCTCGGCGAGTGCGTATTGGCCCTGCTTGAAGTAGGCCCATGCCAGCGAGTCGAGAAAGGCACCATTCTGCGGATCGTAATCGACTGCCTTCTTGAGCATCGTGATCGCTTCGTCCAGCTGCTTGCCACGATCAGCGAGCATGTAGCCGTAGTCGTTGGCGATAGAGGCATTGTTGGGATCGATGGCCAGGCCCTTGCGGTAGTCCAACTCGGCCTGATCGTAGAGCTTCTGTTTCTCCGCCAGGTTCGCGCGGTAGTCGCTGAGGAAGACCTTCTCCGAAGGCTTGGTTGATAACGTCTCCACCTTGCTCAGCGCGGCCTCGGCGTCCTTAAAGTGCCGTGCGCGAGAGTTGATGTCCGCGATCGTGAAGTAGACCTCGCGATCCGAGGGTGTGCCATTGAGCTGCGCATTGGCGAGCTTAAGTGCTTCGTCCAGCTTACCCGTATCGGCCAATTGGCTGGCGTAGGTGAGCTGGACATCATGGTTGTCTGGCAGGGCCGTCGCGGCTTCGGCCGCGGCAGCCAGGGCCTTGTTCCACTGGTGCGCATCGCGATAGGCCGACACGATGCCATCGTAGCCACGGGCGCGGTAGTCACCGCCCAAAGCGACCATCTGACGGTAGGCCTCCACAGCGGCGTCGGTGTTGCCGGACTCGCGGCTCACGATCCCGAGACGATCGAGGAAGAGCGAACGATTGTTCGCATCCTGATCGGCGTACTTTCCATCCGGGGAGACCGTAGCCTTCAGCATCTGCTTCAGGGTCGCGGCGGCCTCGTCGTAGCGTCCCAGCGCGTCATAGACCAGCGCCAGGTTGTAGTTGAGTTCGAGGTTGTCGCTGGCGATGGCCTGCGCCTTCTTGAGGGTCGCGAGCGCCTGCTCGTAGTGACCGTTTTGCCGCTGCACATCGGCTTCGCGGATCAGAGCCTGCGCGTCCTCGGGGTTCGACTTCAGAATGTCGGCGTAGACCTTTGCGGCATCGTCATTCTGACCGGACGAGAGAAGCGCCTGGGCGAGACCCCGCTTGGCGTCCGTGTTGTCCGGATCCTGGCTCAGCGCGGCTTTGTAGGCTTCTACCGCCTTCTTCGGTTGGTGGAGCTGGTCGTAAAGGCCCGCGAGTGCGAAGTCCATCCGCACGCTGCGATCGTCTTCGGGCACCGTGGCGATCAGCTGAGCTGCCTTGTCGTTTTCGCCCTGTTCGGAATAGAGCCGCGCAAGGTTCAAGACGACATCCTCGTTCGATCCGTCGATCTCCTGCGCTGCCTTGAACTCCCCCTCCGCCTTAAGCGTGTCGTGATTGAGGCCATACAGTTGGCCCAGCAGGACGTGCGTCTCGAGGTCTTTGGGCTTCAGCTTCGCGATCGTCTCGTACTCCTTGATCGCTGCAGCCAGCATCTGGGCAGACTGAGCGCCCTGTCCGTCACCAAGCGAACGGAGGAAGACGCGGCCCAGAAGCTGGTGGGCGTCAACGTCCTCGGGGTGCTTGTTTACCTGATCCTGCGCTGCGGAGACCGCTTCGCGAATGCGCCCCAGTCGGAAGTAGAGATTCGCCAGGCCATCCTGCAATGTGCGGGAGTCGGGATCCGCGTCCAGCGCAAGCTTGTACTGCTCGATCGCCTGAGTCGCGAGGTCCTGCCGTCCAGTGGCGGCGGCCTGGTCTTCGTACATCCTCGCCAGCCCGTAGTGGTAGTAGGACGAGGTGTGGTTGGGAGCATCGGCAGGCGCGACCTGCGCCTGCGCCGTTGGCGCGGAGGCAAGGCAAGCAGCCAGCAGCAGGCATCCGCCCACCATGATCGGCTGGAAAAGAGAGAAGGCGGGTCGCGGCGCACGGAGGGGAAGGGTCATCGATGGGGTCCTGTCCAGCAGGGACACCGCAGACGCTACCGGCAGACTCCGCACCGGCGCACCGGACGAAGGGCCGCCAGCCGGCAGGGCTCGCATGCGGCACTCGCTGTTCTTTAGACGGTACACCATCGGGCAGGGATGCTGGCTGACGACAACCTTCCGCCAATTAGGTATTTCTCTCAGCGGAAACGGATTGAAGCGCATTCCGGTGCCCGGTTCCTGGGCACATGGACTCAGCCGTGGCGGAAGTGGCGCACGCCCGTGAGCACCATCGCCACACCGAGCTTGTTCGCCGCCTCGATCACCTCCGCGTCTCGGACCGAGCCTCCAGGCTGGATCACCGCCGTTGCCCCAGCGTTCGCAACGGTCTCGAGACCGTCGGGGAACGGGAAGAAGGCGTCCGACGCGGCGACCGTGCCCTCCAGAGGCAGCGCAGCCTTCATCGCGCCGAAACGGGCGGCATCCACGCGACTCATCTGACCCGCACCGATACCCACCGACTGGCCGAAGCCATCCTTCAGACGAGCGTAGACGATGGCGTTGGACTTCACGTGCTTGCAAACCTTCCAAGCGAATAGCATCGCCTCAAGCTCGTCTTTGGTCGGGTGACGCTCGGTGACAATCTTCACGTCTGCAGCCGTCACGGGGTGGAAATCCTCGTTTTGAACGAGGAAACCGCCTGAAATCTGCTTGATGCGGTCGGCGATTGGGGCAGGCTTTAGCTCCAGGAGACGGAGGTTCTTCTTGGCGGCAAAGGCTGCTTTCGCTTCGTCTGTGAAGCCCGGGGCGACAATGGCCTCGACGAACAGCTTGACCATTTCCGTAGCCGCTGCGCCGTCCACGATGCGATTCACGCCGATCACGCCACCAAAGGCCGAGACTGGATCCGCCTCGAGCGCACGGGCGTAGGCTTCCGCAACGGTGGTTCCCTGCCCCACGCCGCACGGGTTGGTGTGCTTGATGATCGCGACCGCCGTCGCCTCGAACTCCGAAGCCAGCGCCCAGCACGCATCGAGATCGACAAGATTGTTGTAGCTGAGCTCCTTGCCCTGCAACTGCATCGCATTCGCGATTCCCAGGGCCGTCCCGTCGCTGTAGAGCGCGGCTGCCTGATGAGGATTTTCGCCGTAACGCAGCGAACTCTTGCGCGGGGCCACGATGCGAAGGGTCGAGGGCAGGTCGGCGGTCTTTTCAATGCTGCCGGGATCGGCTGGCAAGCTGTCCAGCGTGGTGGCGATGGCAGAATCATAGGCCGCGGTCGTCGCAAAGGCTTTGCGGGCAAGCTTCCAGCGCGTCGCAGCGCTCAAGGAGCCCGAGTTCGCGTCCAGTTCGGCGGCTAGGTCAGCGTAGTCCTTCGGGTCGGGCACCACGGCCACGTCCTCGAAGTTCTTGGCCGCCGAACGCAGCATCGACGGACCGCCGATGTCGATGTTCTCGATCAGTTCCTCGAACTTGACGCCGGGCTTCGCTGCCGTCTGCTCGAAGGCGTAGAGATTGACGACGACCATGTCGATGGGCAGGATCTGGTGTTCATTGACCGCGGCCACGTGGGCCGGGTCGCTGCGGCGGTGCAGAAGGCCGCCGTGGACCTTCGGGTGCAGCGTCTTCACGCGGCCATCGAGCATCTCGGGAAAGCCCGTCAGCTCCGAGATGTCCTGCACGCTCAAGCCGGCGTCGCGCAGGGCCTTTGCCGTTCCGCCGGTCGAGACCAGCTCTACGCCATGCCTGGCAAGGGTCGCGGCAAACTCCACGAGGCCGGTCTTGTCGGTAACGGAGAGGAGGGCGCGCTTCACTGCTTTCAGGTCTTTCGATTCACTCATCACATGTCTCATTGTATGCGGCAGGTGATGGGCACTGTACAGTCATCGGTGCGGCGTGGCATCGGGCTCGTTCAATGTGAATCGAACCTCGAAGGTCGCCTCCGTACCGCTAAAAGTTCCGGGGAGCGCCGGAAGCTGGCCAAGGCTCGTGATGGCGCCCCAGCAGGAGCGGTTGAGATCATCGTCGTGCGATGACGAGATCAGTATCATCGACCGAATCTCGCCGTCCGAATGGACGGTGACGCGAATGGTGGAATCGCCGCTTCTGTTCGTCGCCGGGTTGACCGCTTTCGAGAGCAATGGTTCCCAGCTCTTGAGCAGGCTTAGACGAAGGCCATTCCAGTAGTCGTGCAGCACCGGATCGGCAGTGATTGCCTTGATGGCCATCACTGCGCGAATGGGCGCCGCGCCTGAGGGAGAAGCCGACGACTGTATCGGACTCTGTGAATGACTTGGCGGGACGGCGACGAAGCACACAAAGACGACGCTCGCGATCGCGACGACGTAAGGCAGACGCATTGGCAGTTCCTCGATGAAACTACACAGCTATCTCTGGCGGTTCTGTAGCCAGAGCTTTCACCCAAGCTAGAATAATTTCGTATGCTCGATTTAGCCTTTGTGCGGGCGAACCTCCCGCTTGTGGAAGAAAAGCTGCGCCAGCGCGGCACCGACCCTGATCTGCTGGCGGGCTTCGCGGCGTTCGACCGCGAGCGCCGCGCGGCCATCACCGAGTCCGAGACAGTTAAGGCCCAGCGCAACGCACTTTCGCAGCAGTTCGGGCAGCTGAAGCGTGAAGGCAAGGACGTTGCTGCGATCTCCCTGGAGACGGCGTCGCTCAAGGACAAGCTGGAGTCGCTGGAGGCTGCGGCCAACGCCGCGGATGCCAAGATGCGCACGCTCCTGGAGGCGATCCCCAACCTGCCCAGCGACAGCGTTCCTGTCGGCTCCAGCGAGCACGAAAACAAGATCGAAAAGACGTGGGGCGAGCCGAGAAAGTTCGACTTCGAGCCCAAGGATCACATTGCTCTCGGCGAGGCACTTGGCATCCTGGACTTCGAGCGTGCGGCCAAGATCTCCGGTTCTCGGTTCGTGGTGCAATTCGGCGCTGGAGCGCGGCTAGAGCGTGCGCTTGCAAACTTCATGCTCGACCTGCACACCCGCGAGAATGGCTATGCCGAGGTGATGCCGCCGGTAATGGTCAACTCTGACTCTCTGTTTGGCACAGGGCAACTACCGAAGTTTGAAGAAGATCTATTCAAGATCCCAACGGATAGCTTCGAGCAGGATAGAAATCATCTTCCCCAAATTGGCGAGAGGGTCTTCGCACAAGGACAAAACGGCACTTTTATTGTCAAGGAAATTGCGCCACTCGGAGTCGTAATTGAACTGGAGTCTGCCGATTGGTTCCAACTAACCGTGCCTCGTGGGGTGCTTTCTTATCAACGCAATTTGTGGATGATCCCCACGGCAGAAGTGCCCGTCACCAATCTCTTCCGCGACGAGACAATCGACCTGAGCAACGGTCCGATCAGCTTCTGTGCGTACACTTCGTGCTTCCGCAGCGAGGCCGGCAGCTACGGCAAGGATGTCCGCGGCATGGTCCGTCAGCATCAGTTTCAGAAGGTCGAGCTGGTAAAGTTCGCCACGCCGGAAACCAGCTACGACGAGCATGAGAAGCTGACCACTCACGCGGAGTCGGTGCTCGAGCGGCTGGGACTTCCCTACCGCCGCATGTTGTTGTGCACCGGTGACATGGGCTTCGCATCCGCCAAGACGTATGACCTTGAGGTGTGGCTGCCTGGGCAGAACACGTACCGCGAGATCAGCTCGTGCTCGAACTTCGAGGCCTTCCAGGCGAGGCGCGCGAATATCCGCTATCGCCCCGCGGGAGCCAAGAAGGCCGAGCTGGTGCATACGCTCAACGGCAGCGGACTGGCGGTGGGCCGCACGTATCTCGCAATCCTTGAGAACTACCAGCAGGCAGATGGCTCGGTAATGGTGCCGGAGGCGCTGGTGCCGTACATGGGCGGCCAGACAGTCATCGAGCCGGAGACCTTCGGCCGAAAGCGTGGAGGCACAGCGTAATGGGGCTGATCAAGCGCTACATCTTCTGGACCTACCCGCGTGGCAGCTTCCACTACGACGTGATGGTGACGCTGATTCTGGCGTTTATCTTCATCACGCCGCGCTTCATCGACTACAAGGACAAGCCCGCGCCGGACACACTCTTCGCCACCAATGAAGTTCTCGTGCGCCCGGCAGGGGTGGAAGGATCGCAGGCAAAATTTGTCTACGAGGTTCGCAAAGAGGCCCTTCACCATGCAACCGATGATGCGGCAATCCGTGCCGAGCTTCTCCGTGTGATCCAGCCCCTCGCCGGCGCTCCTGTCACGCTTACGGGCTATCAGCCTGTCCTCAATACCCACGGGATGCTGGTCGCTTACGACGCTACAGTCCTTCGGTCGCCCAGCTAGAGCTTCTCGGTCGCCATAACTCAGGACGACATTTTCCTGAAAACGCCATCTAACTCTCAGCGGGCTTCACCTTCGGGGCCCGGGTACGCGCAGCCTGTCATCTGCGCGCAAGGAGCAAGTCTGATCATGCGTCTTCGTTCGATTGTCTGCACTTTGTTTGCTGTGACGATGTCATCCGCAGCCCACGCCCAGGGTCAGCTCCAGAGCGTCCTCGCCCAGATGGACAAGGCCAGCGCCAGCTTCCAAAGCGTGCGGGCGGATGTGCACCAGGAGTTCTACGCGAAGGTGATTCACTCCGTCTCGACCGTGGAGAACGGGGCAATCTATGTTGCGCGCAAGGGAGGCCAGACCAGCATGGGCGCGGTCTTCAGCGAGCAGGGATCGAGCGCGAAGCCGCAGGTGATCCAGTTCTCGAACAATGTACTGAAGGTTTACTACCCTGCCCAAAACCAGATCGAGGAGTTCAAAGCCACGGGAAGCCAGACCGACAGCTTCCTGACGCTGGGCTTCGGTGGAAGCGGCAAAGACCTCGTCGCTAACTGGAACGTGACCGACGACGGCCCCGAGACCATCGACGGCGTGAAGACCGAGAAGCTGGAACTGATCCCGAAGGACCCGAAGGTCGCAGCCAACTTCGACAAGGTCACGCTATGGATCGACCTCACCCGCGGCGTCTCGTTGAAGCAGATATTCCATATGCCCGAAGGCGACTACCGCACGGCCACGTATTCGAACATCAAGATGAACTCCAAGATCGATATGGGCGCTTTTGCGATGAAGACCGACAAGAGCACGAAGACGGTGGCGCACTAAACACCAGCGTCGGGCGAAACCTTCGCTAATCTTCCGCGTAGGGCCAGCGCAGCGAAGACGATTAGCACAGGAAAGCACTCCAGCGTGTAGCGTGGCTCGGAGTTGTCCAGCGTTAGCAACAACGCCGAACGCAGCAGGAGGAAGCCCAGCATGGCCCAGCGGACAGGCTCCATGTCGCGCCTCTGCGACCAGATGCCGCCTGCGGCCAATACCAGGAAGGCGAGATTCAGCAACGCGTAGCCCGCTTCAAGAGCAGACGCTTTAGGATGGGCGCGCCACGCCCACCAGTTCAGCGGAACACTCATCAGCTCCGTGCGAGGGCGCAGCCACATGTTGGCGACACGGGCCATGGGAAGCAGGAGAAACGACCGCACCGGATGGGCGTGCTCGCGCTCCTCGGCGATGCGTTCGAACTGTGCCTCGAACTGCGGACGGGCGAACTGAACGGTGTTGTAGTCGGCGAATGCCTGTTCCGTCTGCGCGCGCTGCTGTGCGTCGTCCATCGCGCGAGGCGGCACATCGCGGAACGCCAGAGGCGCACCGTCGTAGTTCCAATAGATGTCATACGTCGATTTGAAGTCGATGCCCCAGGTCCGATACCAGTGGTTGAAACCCGTTGGCACCGGCTCGCCGGGATCGGTGGCCGATTTCGGCGCCAGAGGCTGGAATCGGCCCATGACGAGGTCGTTTCGCACGCCCCAGGCCAGCAATGGAAGCGCAACGATCATGCAGGCCAGCACGGCCGGGCCTGCAGTTCGCAAAGCTCGCCGGAAGCCTGACCCTGTCTGTTCGATCCGCGAACGCCATCCCGCCCAGAGCATGGCCGGCACGACCGCTGCGCTCAATAAACCCTGCTCCGGCCGAAGAAGAACTGCGAAAGATAACGCCGCGCCAACGATAGCCGCCCATAGATAGGCGGCGCGACGATCCTGAGGGTCCACAGCCAGGTATCGGGCCAAACCATAGAACGCCAGCGCCACGCAGAGCAGGCTTGGGGTCTCGGTCAGTGCCGCGGCACAGTAGTTCGCCGTAAACGGACATAGCGCCGCCAGCCACAACGCGATCAAGCCAACACGCCTCCCTCCCAGCCGCTGAGCGAGCGCTCCAATCAGCAGGCACGTGAGAAGGTCCAGGACGACATTGACCCACAGGACCGGGTTGTCACTCTCCATGTCGAAGAGCAAGAAGCAACCGGCAAGGAAGAGTGGATAGCCAGGGAGGCGGATCCACGTCGCATGGAGCGTGCCGTTGGTCCGGCCGTAGAGATGATACTTGAGGACGTTCTGCGCGATCTCGCTGTAGACTAGCGTGTCGCCGCTGACCTCAGGGCGCCAGTGCAAGAAGGCGGCTCGCACTCCCAGCCCGGCCAGCAAGGCGCAAACCACCGACACCACCGGAAATCGCCGTTGTAACCCCGCGCTCATTCCCCTGCATCATACTGGCCGTTGGTCGAAGCGGTTCCAATGCCATCAACAACTCAAGGGAACCGACCCGCCGCCTGAGATAATTCCTCTGAATGAACAAGCAAGTCTTTTACGATCCGCAACGCAAGCGCTGGAAGCGTCTGCGGAAAGTGTTCGATGCCTTCGCGCTGTTTCTCTCAGTGCTGGGAGTCCTGTTTGTCATTGGCGTTTTGCGCACGAGGCCGTTGCAGGGGCTGGATCTTCGCTCTGCGACCAAGAAGTACCGCGCAATCTACACCCCGCCGGCGCCTGAAGTGCGGCGCAACGAGAAGCTGAACCATAGCGCGCACCGCAAGAGCGATCTCAAGCCTTCCGACGTCGTTCTGAATGCGGGCGAGGGATTGAGAGCCGCCTTTTACACCGACGCGGATCCGGCCAGCTATGCGTCGCTGAAGGCGCACGTCCGGCAGATCGATCTTCTTTTCCCCGAGTGGCTGCATGTCCTCTCGAGCGATGGAACGCTGACTGCCTACAACTCGGACAATGTGCCGTTCGCCGTGGTGGACAGTGCCGGCGTGCACGGCGTGGATCGCGAGAATAAGGTTGCAAAAACGATCCTGGGGGCGAAGGAAGACACCGAAATCTTCCCCCTGGTGAACAACTACAACTTTTCCACCGGGAACTTCGAGTCGTCGCTGGGAGCCTTTCTCAACGATCCCAACGCCCGCGCGACCTTCATCAGCCAAATCGATGCGTTTCTGAAGACCAACACGCTCTACCGTGGCCTTACGCTCGGATTTCAGGACATCCCTGCTGAGGCTCAACCGGGCTTTAATGCGCTGGTGCAGGCGCTCTACGCGGACTTTCACCAACGCAATCTGCGGCTCTACGTCACCGTTCCGGTCGAGGACGCGGACTACAACCTCGCGCTGCTTTCGGCCAATGCGGACGGCGTCGTGCTGATGAATTACGGCCAGCACCAGTACGGCACGGATGCTGGCGCGATCGCTGGGCAAGATTGGTTCGAGAGCAACCTCAAGTCGGCGATGAAGATTGTGCCGCGCGAGAAGCTGATCTGCTCCATCGGCAGCTATGGCTACGACTGGACGAGCCAGATGCACCTGCCGCCACCGGTCGATCCCAAACACAAGCGCCGCAAGCCCGCGCCCGCTGAGAAGCCTACGCCGCTGGGCGCGTCCATGCTGACGCCGCAGGACGCCTGGCAGGCTGCCTCCGACTCCGAGGCGCAGATTGAGCTCGACGACGCTTCGCTGAATCCGCACTTCGCCTATGACGACGAAGACGCGCACATCCGGCACGAGGTATGGTTCCTCGATGCTGTTACCGCGTTGAACCAGATGCGCGTGGCCCGCGCGCTTGGGCTCGAAACGTTCGCACTCTGGCGACTCGGATCAGAAGACGAAACCCTGTGGCACATCTGGGATAAGCCCCTGAAGGCGGACCCCAGCAAGGACCTCGCTGACATCTCACCGGGACTCGACGTGGACACCGAGGGCGACGGCGACATCCTGCGTGTAACCGGACGCCCTCGCAACGGCCATCGCACGATTGTGATGGACGATGACGCGACGATTCCTCAGCCGTACCTCAGTGTGGTTTCGGAGAAGATGGATTCCTACCCGCTGCCGTACACGCTGACGCAGTATGGCTACCATCCGAAGAAGATCGCCATCACCTTCGACGACGGTCCGGATCCAACCTGGACACCCAAGATCCTCGACATCCTGAAGCAGTACAACGTGAAGGGCACGTTCTTCATGATCGGCGAGGAGGCCGAGGATCACGTCAGCGTGATGCAGCGCGTGTTCCGCGAAGGCCATGAGATTGGCAACCACACCTTCACGCACCCGGACATCAGCGAAATCTCCGACCGTCAGGTGGATCTGCAGCTCAACATCACCGAGCGTCTCTTCGCGGCGAAGTTAGGGGTCAATCCGGTGTACTTCCGGCCCCCGTACTCCATTGACCAGGAGCCCGATACCAACGACCAGGCGGCGCCGGTCGATCGCATTGAAAACCTGCTCGGCTATGTCATCGTCGGCGACAAGATTGACACGGACGACTGGAACGAGCACCCAAAGAAGAGTCCGCAGGAAATCGTCGATTCGGTATTTCAGCAGATCAGCGTATTCGACCAGAAACCCTGGACACGTGGATCGATCCTGCTGATGCATGACGGCGGCGGCGATCGCTCCGCCACTGTAGCTGCGTTGCCAGTGCTGATCCAGGCGCTGCGCTCACATGGGTACGAGATTGTTCCGGTCTCTGAACTCATCGGCAAAACGCGCGATGAGGTGATGCCTCCGCTCAAGCCGCACCAGCGGTACCAGGCAGCCATCGACTCGGTTGCGTTCTTCTTCATCGGCTTCTTCAACCACTTCGTCATCGATGTCTTCTTCGTTGGAGACCTGCTGATGAGCATGCGGCTGGTGATCATCGGCCTGTGCGCCATCATCGACCGGTTCCGCAAGCGCAAGGACTTCTCGACCCCGGATTACCAACCGCGGGTTGCAGTGCTGATCCCCGCCTATAACGAAGAGAAGGTCATCGCACGCACGGTGCGCTCGGTGATGATGTCGAACTACAAGAACATCCGCATCCTCGTTATCGACGATGGCTCCAAGGATGCCACCTCCGAGATCGTAGCCACCACCTATGCGAAGGAGATTGCCGAAGGCAAGGTTACGCTGCTGACCAAGCCGAACGGCGGCAAGGCCGAGGCGTTGAACTACGCCCTCGGCTTCGTCGACGAAGAGGTGTACGTCGGCATCGATGCCGATGGCGTCATCGCGCACGATGCGATCAGCCGCCTCGTCTGCCATTTCGCAAACCCCAACATTGGCGCGGTCGCGGGCAACGCCAAAGTGGGCAACCGGGTGAACCTGTGGACCCGCTGGCAAGCACTCGAGTACATCACGAGCCAGAACTTCGAACGCCGCGCGCTCGATCTCTTCGACGTGGTGATGGTGGTGCCAGGAGCGATTGGAGCCTGGCGCACCGCAGCCGTGAAAGCCGGCGGCTGCTACCACCCCGACACGGTCGCCGAGGATGCCGACCTCACCATGAATCTGCTGGAGCAGAAGTATGCAGTGATCTATGAGGATCAGGCGCTGGCATTCACTGAGGCGCCGGTCACGGCGAATCAGCTCGCGCGGCAGCGATTCCGCTGGTCGTTCGGAATCCTGCAGGCGGTATGGAAGCACCGTGCGGCCATCCGCAATCGCCGCGCGATGGGGCTGTTCGCACTGCCCAACATTGTCATCTTCCAGATCATCCTGCCGCTGGTCTCGCCGCTGATCGACCTGATGTTCGTGGCGGGCATCGTGCACTACTTCATCGACAAGCACTTTCATCCCGAGGCTGCCTCGAACGCGGATCTTGTGAAGCTGCTAACGTTCTTCGGCGCGTTCATGCTGATCGACTTCACCGCTTCTGCGCTGGCGTTTGCTCTGGAGCGCAAGCATCCCGCGAGCCGCGGTGACGGCTGGCTGCTGGTACACATCTGGGTACAGCGATTCACGTACCGCCAACTGTTCTCCTGGGTGCTGTTGAAGACGATGAAGCGCGCAATCGATGGGAAGCCCTTCAACTGGGACAAGCTGGAACGCACGGCGCAGATGTCCAAGCAGACAGAGCTGACGCAGCAATAAGGCCTTATGGCTTGTACCGGCTGCCCGTCCGCTCCGGGCGGCCGGTACACTGTCTTCCTGTGAAGACCTATTCCCTGTTCTCCGTGGCGACCGTGGCGGCTGCATTCGCTTTAACTTCCAGCGGCCTCGCACAGTCTGGCCCGCAGGCCGACGTCATCTTCGTACACGGCAATATGCTTACCGGCGCCCATCTGCGCGAGGACGATCGCTCGGTAGTTCCAGCGCGGGTGAGCGGTCTTGCCGTCTTTGCCGGCGAGGTTCTCGCTGCAGGTAGCGATGAGCATGTGCTCGCGCACAAGGGGCCGAACACGAAGGTGATCGACCTGCAAGGCGCCTTCGCCATGCCGGGTTTCAACGATGCCCACACGCACATGGCCGGCGCAGGACAGCAGAAGCTAACCGTAGATCTCGATAACGTTCCGTCACTGGCGGCAATGCAAGACAAGATTCGTACCTATGTCGCTCATCTTGCGCCTGGGGTGTGGGTGCGGGGTGGCGGCTGGGACCACACTACGTGGGCGTCTAAGACGCTCCCCACGCGTCAAGATCTTGATGCGGTCACCGGCGACCATCCTGCATACCTCGAGCGCACGGACGGCCACATCGCCGTAGTAAATACCGTGGCATTGAGGATCGCCGGCATCGACGACAGCACCCCTGATCCTAAGGGTGGCAAGATTGATCGCGATGCACAAGGCCATCCGACGGGAATTCTGCGTGAGGGCCCAGCACGAGCGGCAGTCGAGGCGAAGATCCCTCCACCGGACTTTGCCACGCGTCGCAAAGCCTTGGAGCTTGCGATCGAAGACGCTCTATCGCACGGAGTCACCTCGGTGCAGGATTTCTCCGACTGGGACGACTGGCTGGTGCTGGAGGCGATGGAGAAGGAGCACAAGCTACCGCTGCGCTTCGCGGAGTGGATGGCCTTCGACACACCACTGGGCGCGTTGGAGCAACGGCGCGCGAGCCATGACTCGAACGATCCCCTGCTGCATCTCACGCAGCTGAAAGCCTTCATGGATGGTTCGCTGGGATCGAGGACCGCGGCGCTCGCCGCTCCATACACGGATGAGGCAAACAACGGAGGCATCCCACGCTACGAGCAGGACAAGCTCAACGCGCTGGCGGCGGAACGTGCGGCGCAAGGCTTCCAGCTGGGCTTCCACGCGATCGGGGACCGGGCCAATGAGATGGCCCTGGATGCCTTCGCGGCGGCCGAGCAGGCTGGTGCGCCTGCGAACACACCGCCATTGCCAAAGAACCCCGACGCGGAAGTTGTGACCAGGGCTCTGGCTCCGCCCACGCCTCGCGACTTCCGCTTCCGCATCGAGCACGCGCAGGTGGTGCTGCCAGATGCCTTCCAGCGCTTCCACGATCTAGGTGTCATCGCCTCCATGCAGCCGTCGCATTTACTGACGGATATGGCGTGGGCCGGACAGCGACTGGGGCCGGAACGGGTGAAGTATGCCTATGCGTGGAAGAGCTTTCTGGACCATGGTGTGACGCTCGCTTTCGGCACGGACTACCCTGTCGAATCTATCGATCCCATGCGAGGGCTGTACTCGGCAATCACACGTCAGAACGAGGCGGGGACGCAGACCTTCGAGCCGCAGGAGCGCCTCACGATCCAGCAGGCGATCTACGCGTACACGCAGGCTTCGGCCTATGCGGAGTTCCGCGACAAGACGAAGGGAAGGTTTGAGCCGGGCTTCCTTGCCGACATGGTTGTCCTCGATCACGACCTTACCAAGGCATCGCTCCAGGAGATCCTGCATACGAGGGTGCTGCGGACGGTGGTGGGCGGCAACACGGTTTATATCGCGTCGCAGTCGGTCGCTCCGCAGGGTGCCGGAGTCGCGCATTGAGCTCTGAGACCAGCCGCTCTGGCCGCTCGCATGAACTGACCGCCCATCTGCTGCTGGTCGGCGTCGTGCTGGTGTGGGGCGCTACGTTTCCGGTCGTAAAGGCAGCTCTGGCGTACGCCACCCCGTTGGCGTTCAACCTTACGCGTATGGCCTTGGCAGCGCTGGTGCTGGCTGCAATCAACCATGCGAGCTTACGTGGCCTGTTTCGTCGCGCAGGCCGGCCCGCGCTGGCTTATGGCCTTGCAGCAGGTTTGTTGATGACGCTCGGCTATCAGTTCCAGACCGTCGGACTGAAGTACACGACGCCGTCGAAGTCTGGATTCATCACCGGACTCGTCGTGGTGTTGGTCCCCCTGCTCAGTGCCGTGCCGGGTATCGCGCACAATGGTGATCCCAAACCCGGATGGGCGGCTTTTGCCGGAGCAGGCCTCGCGTTCCTGGGACTTGCGATGCTGACGATCCCGGCCGGTTCGGGGGCGGATGTCGTGCGCGGGCTGGGCCTGGGCGAGTGGCTGACGTTGGGCTGCGCGGTGGCCTTCGCCTTCCATCTGCTGACTCTCGCGCGGGCTGCGACAAAAGTGGGTGCCCGGACGCTGGGTACGCTGCAGGTGGGATTCTGCGCGCTGGCCATGCTCGTAACGCTGCCGCTGGGCGGCCGGCCAGTGCTGCACCTGAACGCGACCGTTATCGCGGCCCTCGCCATCACCGCACTGCTGGGAACGGCGGTCGCCTTCACGGTGCAGAGCTACGCGCAACAGCGCCTGCCTGCGACGCATACCGCGCTGATCCTCACGCTGGAACCGGTATTTGCCTGGCTCGCCTCGTTGCTCTTTCTGGGCGAGCGGTTGGGCCCGCGGTCGCTCCTCGGGGCCGGGCTCATCCTCGCGGGGATCCTCTTGGCCCAACTCGGTCCAAAGATGCATCCGGAACAGGCCAACTTCGCAGCCAATCCTTAGCTCCAAACCCTTGTATCCTAATTGTGTGGGGCTAGCACGACGTAACGCACGGCAACTCGCCGTGGAAGCCCACGGGAAACCATGGGCCGTCAGTTCGGTCGCATCTTTTCCCCACCAGACGCGTCTACCTAAGCGCAAGGCAATGTGTTTATTGTCAGTAGCGCCAGATCCGTCATCCCAGGCTTGAAGCACCGGTGCCGGGCCAGCTCCCGCACCCGAGGAATGAACGAAGCTATGGAATCGCAGCAGTCGTCGAAGAATCTGCCCGGCCGTCTTCTCGGCCACATCCGTTCCGGCCGCCTCAGCACGACGTTTGCCGTGCTGTCTGCACTGACCGTCGGCATCCTCGCGGGCTCCGCATTGACCGGCCGCGTGAGCGCGAGTGGCCAGAAGGTCGACTCGACCGACGCCCGTCCGTTGACGATTCCGAACCCGGTACAGCTTTCCAACGGGTTCTCGTCGATCGTGAAGCAGGTGGGGCCGGCGGTGGTGAACATCAACACCGAGTCGCTGCCCAAGAAGTCGGCGAATCCCCACGCCCACCGCGGCCAGCCCAACAACAATAATGACGACAGTGGAAGCGCTGGCAACGGCAATGACATGCAGGACTTCCTCAACCGCTTCTTTGGCGGCGGTGGGAACGGCGGCGGTGAAGACAGCAGCCCGGATAGTGGCCCCCGGCGTGCCCTGGGTTCGGGCTTTATCGTCGATCCTCGCGGCTACATCATCACCAACAACCACGTCGTGGACAAGGCCGATCATATCTATGTGAAGCTGGCCAGCGATCCCGACAGCGACATTCCCGGCGATCCTGGCCGCCCTGCCACGGTGGTCGGCGTCGACCCCGACACCGACATCGCCGTCATCAAGATCGACACCAAAACCCCGCTACCGACGGTGAAGCTGGGCAATTCGGACGCGGCTCAGGTGGGGGACTGGGTTCTCGCCATCGGAAGCCCGTTCGGCCTCTCGCAGACAGTATCTGCCGGCATCGTCTCGGCCAAGAACCGGTCCATCGACGAGGCCAGCGAGACTGGCGTTTCGCAGTCGCAGTTCCAGAAGTTCGTTCAGACCGACGCCGCCATCAATCCCGGCAACTCGGGTGGCCCGCTCGTGAACATGGCGGGCGAGGTCATTGGCGTCAACACGGCCATTTACACCCAGTCGATGGGCTCGGAGGGCGTCGGCTTCGCCATGCCATCGAACATCGTGATCGGCGTGTATAACATGCTGATCAGTCCAGATCACAAGGTGACGCGCGGATCGATCGGCATCCAGTTCCAGAGCGTGCAGTCCTCCGCGGTGACTCGGATGTACGGCTCGGCTTCGGGCGGCGTGCTCGTGTCAAGCGTGGTTCCCGACGGGCCCTCGGCGAAGGCTGGAATCCAGCCCCAGGATGTCATCGTTTCAGTAGACGGCCAGACCGTGAAGAATGGCGATGAGTTGGTGGCAATCGTCTCGGCGCGGCGTCCCGGCACGACCGTCAAGCTGGGCGTCCAGCGTGACGGCAAACGGCTTACCATCGACGTGGGTATCGTCGACCGCACCAAGCTCTACACCGACCTGACCAGTGCGGCGGATCAAGCCGCGCCGCCCACCGAGTCCGATGCTGGTGAAAACAAGCTTGGGATCAAGGTGCAGGCCATTACACCCCAGATCGCGAGCAAGCTGGGAGTGAAAGGCGGCGTCACGGTTACCACCGTTCGTCCTGGCTCGTTCGCAGACGAGATCAACCTGGGTCGCGGCGAGATCGTGACTGAGATCAACCGGCACGCCGTCACTGACGACGCCAGCTATAAAGCCGTGGTTAACTCTCTGAAGTCGGGTGACGATGTGGTTTTCGTCGTGCGCGATGTTAGACACCCAGAGGCTGGTAATGGCTATGTCGGTGGAACGCTGCCATAAGCCGACTCCAAGATGCAGACTTGAAATGGCTTCCACGCCCGCCGGCGCCATCTCCGGCGGGCATGTCGTCTTTGGAGATCGCGATGGCCAATTCTGACGCCGTCCCAAAGCTGGCGCCGGCCCTGCCACGGAGGCGCCAAGTTCGGCTTTACCCGTTGCCTCCACACCGCGTTTCTATTAACCTCAAGTTCACGGCGAGAATTTCTCGCCGGTGCCCGGGCCCCTGGCTGACGCGTCATCGGCACGACACATCTCCTCAGCAAAGGAAGATTCATGCGTCGTTCCCTCCCCCTGATAGTTTGCGCTGCTTCCCTCCTCGGTTCTCTTCCCGCACTTGCGGCCAAGCCCCACGCTCATCCAGCTGCCAAGCCAGCAGTTGCACACGGTCGCACGGCAAGCCATGCGACCAAGAGCCCAAGCTCGCACACTGGCGCTACGGTCCGCCGCACCAGCATGAAGAAGGGTTCGCACGGCGTTACGATTGACACCAAGAATCCGCACGGCCACCTCGCGCAGGTCTCTATGGATCCCGAGCGTGCCACCCAGATCCAGACTGCACTGATCAAGAATGGCTACCTGACCGGCGAGCCGACAGGCAAGTGGGACGCGGCCTCCATCTCCGCCATGCAGAAGCTGCAGTCGGACAACGGCTGGCAGACGAAGATCATGCCCGATTCGCGGGCGATCATCAAGCTGGGCCTCGGGCCCGGCAGCGATGCGAACATTGCGAGCGCTGGCGCTCCGGCACAGTAAGCTTCAAGCGTAGATAAGAAGAAACGAGCCGCGTCCCGGACGCGGCTCGTTTCTCGTTCGCGAACTACCTGCCTGGGGTTACTTCGTGTCCGGCTTCCAACCATCGTCCCCTGCAAGCCAGGAGTCGACCGTCAGCTTCGCGGCCTCGGCCTTCGTCAGTTGGCGAGATGGCGGCAGGCGCTTGTCAGTCATAACGACCGAACCATCCGAGTCGCGGGTGTTGAACTCTGCGTAGTCGCTGGTCGCGAGGCGCCCGCCCCACTCGATCCACCCTTCCGGCTCAATCACCGTGCCGCTCACCGTGGTGTCCACGAAGTACACCCGAGCGTAGGCACGCCAGGGACGACCGAACGATAGCTTGTCCACGGCGACGTCCGCGGTGACCTTGCCGTGCAGGAAGAGGTACCCGGAGTCTTCAAGCGGATAGAGTCGGCTCTGAGCTGTAAGAGCGACGACGGTGTGCGTCATGCCGTGTAGCTCGCAGTGGTCGAAGACCGCCTTCGCGTCGCCGAAGATGAAATCGACGTGACCTTCGATGTAGCAATTCTGGAAGAGTTGCCGAGCGGCATGGCAAGGCTTGCCGGAAGCCTGAGCCGCAGTCGCATCGGCCTCCGCGTGGCAAGTATTGCTAGCGGCATACAGCGTGTCCTGATAGCCCAGCAGATGGACATGCCGGAGCACTTCGCGGTCGCCGCTGATGGACAGGGCCACAGCCTGCGAGCCCTCATCGACGCGTCCGTTTTTCTCCCAATCGTTCTGGATAGTCAGGTTCTCGGCACGGAAGTCGTCACCGGTGACTTGCACGCTGTAGCTCTTGCCCGTGCCCCCGGCGGACTTTGCGGAGTCATCCCAAACCAACACGACATCGTCGGGCTTCTTCCCCATACCGCGCAGCTCGATGCCACTCTTGGTGATCCGGATCTTCTCGCGGTAGGTCCCGGGAGCAAATCTGCAGAACGAGCCCGGCATCGGTAGCTGAATCAACAGCCGCCTGGACGGTCTTGAACTTACCTGAGCCGTCGGGGGTGACCGTTGCGATGGGCTTCTGCGCCGCGGACGCGATGAGAGGCGCGGCAAGCAGGCCAAGCAGTATCAACAAGGGGCGGCGGGAAAGATGCATCAGGGGGCTCCAGAAGAATGCCGCCTGATGCTACCACGCTGACAGGTCGATGATCTCCCCTGACCGGAGCAGCAGGAGTACTACCTCCAGCTCACAGCCAGATGCCAACGCAACCCGCGTTGGGCCGTCTTCTTCAGAACGATTTCGTACTCGAGCAGTTCGTCCAGCACCGAGGGGCCTTCGCTGCCCAGCTGGTGCATGTCCTCCTCAAGGGCTACCCTAAGCGCCACGACGCTCGCGAGGCCGTCTTCGGGGCGGTACCACTGTGGAGGTGGCAGGCGATCGAGCAGGTCGGCATTGCCTGCACCCTCTTCCAGCAAAAGCTGCATCGAGTTCTCGTCCGCCGAGAAGAACTCCAGGAGTGGCTTCACACCAAGATTAAGCGCCATGCGCTCCAGCGCACCTTCATAGCGTGCGATTGCGCGGCCGTTCACAAAGGTGTTGTAGCCAGGGTCTTCGCCCTCGACCACGATGTACATCGTCACTGCCATTCTCTCGAAAGTGTAACCGCGAGGCTGTGAGAAGCGCATCGCGTGTTCGTGCTGCCGGACTCAACCGAGGTCCAGCATCGAGGCCTCGGCTTCGTCCGGTTCGCCGCGAATGAGCAGGGTGACCCCGGCGATCAGCAGGAGAAGGAGCCCGATCTCGGTGCGCCGGGTGAGGTCGGGACGCATCAAGAAGATACCTTCGAGTAGGACAACCAGCGGCACCAGAGCGGTGTTCGCGGAGAAGCGCATGGCGCCCAGCTTGAGGACGGTGATCACGGCCAGCCATGCCATCAGGCCATCGAGTGTGGCCGCCAAGGGCGAGAAGAGTGCCCGCACATCAGCCACGCCGGAGCGCGCCAGGGCGATGATTCCGAAAAATAGTGCCGCCGCAGATAACGCTGCTGCGACAGTCGCCGAGTCAAAGCGCCAGCCCTGCGGGGCATCCTCGATCCTAGGACTCCGGTGTGGTAGAAGCGCGGCGCCGACTCCAGTCAGCACGGGCGCAAGAAACATCGCCACATCCGCTGTGGGATCAGCGAAGGAAGGTTGCGGCAGGATCAGCAGCATACCGGCCATGGCCGTGAGCCCGGGCCATAGGAAACCGGCCAGCACTTCTCCGGCATCGCCGAGCGCAACGCACGCCACACCGGCGGCAACCGGAGTGATGGAGAGCGCGATCATCAGCGCACCAGAGTCCATCTCGCGCGGCAGCAGGACCAGAGAGATGGCTGGGCCCGTGAGCATCAGCAAACCTCCAAGCGCGCTTCGTCCGAACGAATGATCCTGCGAAGACGAGCTCAAGCGCCGTCTTTGCAGCCGCGCGAACGCCAGAACCAGCAGTGCGGCGACACCAGATCCCGCAGAGCGTGAGACCAGTGTGGATCCCGCAGTCGACCAATGGTCGTCGAGCAACCACCGGATCGAGCCGAGAAGACACAGCCCCGCGAAGGGCCACCACCGTCCCACCCAAGCTACGCGTATATGCCCTCGATCGATCGCTCCCACCTTCCCGCTCTGCAACGTCCGGTCTACCTTATGTCGTAGGTCGCACGCCGGTTCCATGCCTCTTAGGACGTAACCCGCTGTCGATCAGCCTACCCAAAAGATGAAAAGCCGCGCCCGAAGGCGCGGCTTTTCCTATTGCAAAGTCTCACGCTTACCAACAGCAAACCCGAGAGCTCACGGTTGGATGCGGTAGATCTTAGCGGGTTCCGCCGGCTGGTGCTGGGCCACGGCCACCACCACCGGGGCCGGAGCGGCGACCGCGACGGCGGCGGCGTACGCGCTGTGCCTCAGCGGCGGCTGCAGCAGTACCTTCGACAGGCTGGCCTTCAGTCGTCGCGGGCTCATCACCCGTCTCCTCGGCATCGCCTTCGTCATCACCCTCGAAGTCATCATCGTCTTCGTCGTCGAAGTCGTCTCCACCGTCAATGGTGATCGTCTCATCAAACTTGGGACGCTCCGTCTTGGCCTGCGGACCACGCTCGACGCGCTCACGTTCACGACCGCCGCCGCCGCTACCAGCCTGCTCCGGAACCTCCGGGAGACCGAGCTTGGCGCGCTGCTCGCGAAGCACAGCCTTGCGGCTGAGTTTGATGCGGTTGCCTTCGATGGCGAGCACCTTGACGAGGACCTGATCGCCCTCGCGGAGCTCGTCCTTGACGTCCTTGACGCGATGCTCCGCGATCTCAGAGACGTGCAGCAGGCCGTCGGTGCCAGGGAAGATCTCGACGAATGCGCCGAACTCTGCCAGACGAACGACCTTACCGAGGTAGGTCTTGCCGACTTCGGGCACCGCCGTGATATCGGAGACCATCTGGATGGCCTTCGCCATGTTTTCGGGGTCCGAGCTCGCGATCGAGACACGACCGGAATCCTCAACGTCAATCTTGGCGCCGGTGGACTCCACGATGCCGCGGATGACCTTGCCGCCAGGCCCGATCAGGTCGCGGATCTTATCCGTCGGGATCTGCATGGTATGGATGCGAGGAGCGTACTTGCTGGTCTCCGTCGCTGCACCCGAGATCTCGGCGTCCATCTTGTCGAGCAGGAAGATACGGCCTTCCTTCGCCTGAGCGAGCGCCTCACGCATGATCTGCGGCGTGATGCCCATGATCTTGATGTCCATCTGCAGGGCGGTGATGCCCTTGCGCGTGCCGGCCACCTTGAAGTCCATGTCGCCGTAGTGATCTTCGGCGCCTGCGATATCGGTAAGGATGGCGTACTTGTCGCCCTCCTTCACCAGGCCCATCGCCACACCGGCAACCGAGCCCTTGAGCGCGATGCCCGCAGACATCAGCGAAAGCGAAGCGCCGCAGACCGTAGCCATCGACGACGAACCGTTGGACTCGAGGATGTCCGAGACCACGCGGAGGGTATAAGGATTGTCCGCAGGCGCAGGAAGCACTGCCTCGATCGCGCGCCATGCCAGCGCACCGTGACCAATCTCGCGACGGCCGACACCGGTCATACGGCCAACCTCGCCAACGCTGAACGGCGGGAAGTTATAGTGCAGCATGAAGGCGCGCTTCTGCTCGCCCTCGTAGCTCTCCATGCGCTGTGAGTCGTCGGAGGTACCCAGCGTGGCGGAGACCATGGCCTGCGTCTCGCCGCGGGTGAAGAGCGCCGAACCGTGCACACGGGGGAGGACGCCCAGCTCGATCGAGATCGGGCGGATCTCATCGAACGCGCGGTGGTCGGGGCGGATACGGTCGTTGAGGACCTGCTCGCGGAAGATGTCCTCGCGCAGGAGCTCGAAGTACTTCGAGAGCTTCTTGCCAGCGTCCTTGTCGTCGGCCGGCAGCTCAGCCTTGAGCGCGTCCTTGATCTCCTTGACCTTGGCGTAGCTGTCGAACTTGGGGTATTTCTTGGTGTTCAGCGCGTCGGCCAGCTTCTCACCGACCTTGGCGCGAAGCTCCTTGGCGTAGATCTCGTCCTTCTCCACGGGAGAGACAAGGCGCTTGGCCTTGCCGGCCCGGGAGACCAGGTCTTCGATGGCAGCGCAGATCTTCTTGATCTGCTCATGAGCGAACTCGATCGCGTCGACCACGCGGTCTTCCGTGATCTCCTTCGCGCCGGACTCGATCATCGTGATGCCGTCCTTGGTGCCGACGACCATGATGTTCAGCGTCGACGCGAGGCGCTCTGCGTAGGTCGGGTTCACGATGAACTCGTCGTTCACGATGCCGATGCGCACGGCGCCCACGGGGCCGTGGAACGGGATGTCCGAGAGAGCCAGCGCGCAGCTCGCGCCGTTGATGCCCAGGACGTCCGGATCATTTTCCTTGTCAGCCGAGTACACGAACGCGACGACTTGCGTCTCGTTGCGGAAACCCTCGGGGAACAAGGGACGGATGGGCCGGTCGATCTGGCGCGAGGTGAGAACTTCCTTCTCGCTGGGACGACCCTCACGCTTGATGAAACCGCCAGGGATACGTCCGCCGGCATAGGTGAACTCGCGGTACTCGACCGTGAGGGGGAAGAAGTCGATTCCTTCTTTGGGGTCAGCGGAAGCCACCGCTGTGGCCAGTACGGCATTGTCGCCGCTCGTGGTGTAGGCGGCGCCGCTCGCCTGCTTGGCAATGCGCCCCGTCTCAAACTTGATCTGCTTGCCGCCGGCAAGCTCTACGATTACATCCTGCTTCATCGGAGTGATTCCTCTGCTCTTTTGTTCTGTCGTCGATTCGGAAACTGGTTGGTGTCGTCGCGCGCGGAGACAATCTCCGCTTCCGTTGCGCTTACGACAAAAGCCCCGGCGATCTAGCGATCAGCCGGGGCCGGGGGATGGAAGGAAATGCGCGCGATGAGTTGACCGCCGCGAGGCATCAGGGAGTGGACGACATTCACCGCAGCGGCGCCTGGATGAGCGCCGCAATGCGCAGAGGTTCCCACGAGGGGCCCCCTCCGACGAATAAAGGTGGATGAAATCAACTCGGCTGTACTCCTCAGGTCGGCAAAATCGCCGGTCGAGCGCCTTGTGACCTTACTTGCGGATACCCAGCTTGCCGATCACTTCGCGGTAGCGGTCCGGATCGTTACGCTTCAGGTAATCCAGCAGGCGACGGCGCTTGGAGACCAGCATAAGCAGGCCGCGGCGCGAGCCATGATCCTTCTTGTGGGTCTTGAAATGCTCGGTCAGCTCGCCGATACGCTCGGAAAGGATCGCGATCTGCACTTCCGGACTTCCAGTGTCCGAATCGTGCGTGCGAAACTTCGTAATGATGTCTGTTTTCTTTGCAGGTGCCAGCACGGCAGGTTCTTGCTCCTAGTTCTTTTAAGCTCTCGTCCACTTCACTCAGTGTCCGAATAAGAATATCACGCAAACAGACTGATTCCCGGCCCAACTGCCGCCCAAATCAATGTACCGGCGACCCATTGCGGGCCGCAACTTGCGACAGTCCTTACGATACGCGCCCAAATGGGCTTTCCCCGCAGAATTGGCAAACCATCTTCATCCGATGAAACGTGGAGACGCACCAAAGAGGGTTCTCTTGGTGAGCTAATGGCGTTTCCTTCGCGTCTACGTGGTGCGATGCGCTTACTGCAGCGCTTTAGTTTTTCCGGTCAACGCGTGTATATATGGGAGTGCCCTCGCCGAGGGCTCCCAGAGAACCCACCAATGCCGGACTCTTTGAACAAACTAGACCTCGCGACCCTGGAGAAGATTGCCTCCGCCGCTCAGCCTCCTTTACCCCTGAATCCTCGCCCCATCTGCATCGTCGGCGCCGGCGGCATCATTCAATCCGCCCACCTCCCGGCTTACACCAAGGCGGGATTTCCGGTGATCGCGATCAGTGACCAGCAGCCGGGCAAAGCGACGGAAGTGGCGGCAAGGTTCTCCATTCCCCACAGCTTCGATTCGCTCGGGGAGATGGTGCGCTTCGCACCAAAGGATGGCGTCTTCGACATCGCAGTCCCTGCCTCGCAGTTGCTCCCCATCCTCCAGCAGCTGCCCGATGGCGCGGTCGTTCTGATCCAAAAGCCCATGGGAGAGACGATCGCCGAGGCCCGCGCGATCCGAGATCTGTGCCGCAGCAAGGGGCTGATCGCAGCGGTGAACTTCCAGCTCCGCTTCGCGCCGAACAATCTTGGCGCGGTCGCATTGGCAGAAAACGGTGTGCTCGGCAGGCTACACGACATGGAGGTGCAGGTCCGCACCTACACGCCATGGCACCTATGGACGTTTCTTTCCACTGCACCCCGGCTGGAAATCCTCTACCACTCGATCCACTACCTCGATCTCGTGCGGTCCTGGTTTGGGGAGCCGCGAAGCGTCTACGCAAAGACCGTGAAGAACCCGCAGTGCGAGCACCTCGCACCGACCAAGACGACGATGATCCTGGACTATGGCGACGATAAGCGTGTCTTCATCGCCACGAACCATGCGCATGACTTCCCTGCCGAGTCTCATCACAGCTTTGCACAGTGGGAAGGCACGAACGGCGCGATCCGCATCGATATGGGAGTGAACCTGGACTATCCCGTGGGCAAGCCCGACCGCCTGCGCTTCGCGCTACGCGGGCCGGACAATCCCTGGCGCGAGGTACCGGTCCGCGGCAACTGGTTTCCCGACGCCTTCATCGGATCGATGGGATCGCTGCAGGCGTATGTGGAGGGCTCCGCAAAGGAGCTCCCTACGCACTTCGAGTCCGCCTACAAGACGATGGCGCTTGTGGAAGCTGCTTATATCTCCAGCGACCGCGGCGGAGTGCCGATCATGCTCGATTAGCGGAGGGAAGGCTATCCGTTCAGCGGAGTCCGCTTGCGACGCTTGCCAATGGTGGACTCACGCGCCACCAGCTTCGGCGGGATCATCATACATTTGAGCTCGGCCTGCGGCTTCTCTGCCAGCTCCACGGCCAACTGCGCGGCGCGCTTGCCAAGCTCCGCGGTGTTCTGGTCGATGGCGCTCAGCGGAACCTTAAGGTACCCAGCGTAGCGAAGGTTGCCGCAGCCGATGATCGCGACGTCTTCCGGTACGCGGAGGCCCGCATCCAGCACGGCTTCGATTGCTCCGATGGCAGTGGTGTCGTTGTAGCAGAAGACTGCGTCCGGACGTGATTTGAGCTTCAGCAGATCGCGCATCATGGCGTTGCCGACCAAGTCCCCGGCCTCCTCGACGCGATCGCGGGTGACCACCAGTTCCTCATCTGCTGGCAGCCCCGCAGCCTCGAGGGCATTGCGGTAGCCGCGCAGGCGGTCGAACGCCGGGCTGCTGTAACGCGCACCGACATGCGCGATGCGTTTGCGGCCGAGCTCGATGAGGTGGCGCGTCGCCATTTCACCCACCACCACGTCATCGTTGCCGATGAAGTTCGCCGCGAGGTGCGGAAAGTTGCGGTCGAAAAGCAAGTACGGCGTACGGTTGTCGCCGAGCTCATAGAAGTTGCGCAGGTTGGCCTGGCAGGAGGCAATGATCAGCACATCCACGCCGCGCTGCAACAGCGTGCGAATCTCCTGCATCTCGATCTGTGGGTCTTCTTCGCTGGAGGCCAGCAGCAGCGCGCGGTGCGTCTTGCGCAATTCGCCGGAGAGGGACTTTGCAAACTCCGCAAAAAAGGGATGCACAAGGTCCGGCACCACCAGGCCTACCGTGTAGGTCTTGCCGCTGGCGAGGCCGCGGGCCAGCATGTTGGGCTGATAGTTCAGCTCCTTCATGCGTTTCAATACGCGTGCGCGCGTCTTGTCGCCAACGTCGGAGTTGCCGCGCAATACCTTGGAGACTGTGACCGTCGAGATGCCGAGGTCGCGTGCGATGTCCTTGAGCCGTACCGCCATGTCGATTCCTGACGACATCATCCCACAAGGACGAGCCTTCGGCTGACGCTTTGTCTTCGGATGGGTCCTCTTAGGCCTCTGAGGACCTCTGCCTGATGCCCCCCGCGACTTGATCGGCGCTATCGGTTACGCATCTTGTGCAGGGCACATAGGACTGCGGCGAACCACGGGAGCCACCCTGAGAGGCAGCCCCGAGTCGAACAACCGGTGACGACCCAACGGGCTGTATATCTTTCGTCATCCCGAAGAACCCGTCGTCTTTCAAATAGCGAGAGCTCTCTGCCCAAGCCGCCGTTCATGAGGGCTTTCATGATCCGCATAGAAAACGGATTGCTTGCGGGATCAGGTCTGGCCCGAAGTCTTTTGTATCTCGGCCCGGCCTCCCGAAACCTTGCTGCATAAATTCACACGATGGAGTTGACAGTCTTCCCTGCGGCACATTTATAGTCGTCCGCGTAACCGGTAACGTAACTCCGGCCGAGTGAACATGAATCTCCATCTGAAACCCGAAGCCTTCACAGATCACGCGGCCGATTTTGGCTTCGAGCACATCTCCTTCGCCGTGCGCCGTCTGGCCCCAGGCGCCTGCTTCCAAGAACTCCTCCATGGCCGCGAACTCTGCATGGTGATGCTCGGGGGGGCCTGCGACGTCGTGAGCAGCGAAGGTAGCTTTGCTGGCATCGGCGGTCGGACGACCGTCTTCGGCGGCATGCCGCATGCGCTCTACCTTCCCCCCGGAACCGAATACACTGTCGCCGCGAGGACTGATTGCGATATAGCCTTCTGCTACTGCGAGGCGGAGCAGCGCTTCTCTGCGCGCCACATCAAGCCGGAAGACTGCGCCGTGGAGATCCGCGGCGGAGGCAATGCCACACGGCAGATTAACTCGATCATCCCACCGCAGTTTTCTGCGCAGCGCCTACTCGTCTGCGAGGTCTACACGCCGTCGGGCAACTGGTCGAGTTTCCCACCGCATAAGCATGACGTGCACAACCCACCCGCAGAGGTGGACCTGGATGAGATCTATTACTACAAGATCGAGAAGCCTGGCGGCTTTGCCATCCAGCGGGTGTACACCGCCGACGGAAGTTTGGACGAGACGATCACAGTACGCGACGGTGAGTTGGTGATCGTTCCCGAGGGTTATCACCCGGTTTCCGCCGGGCATGGCTACAACGTGTACTACCTCAACGTCCTCTCGGGATCGGCGCGCTCCATGGCAGCCTCGGACGATCCCGATCACGCCTGGGTGCGCGAACACTGGACCGAAAAGGATCCTCGCGTGCCGTTAGTCCGATAGATCTCGTCCGACCGCCTGAAGCACCGCATGGAAGTAAGGAGTCGCCCGGATGGACGTCGTGATTCTTGGCCGCATCGGCTATGACCTCTACTCAGATCAGTTCAATGTGCCCCTTCCCGAGGTGCGCACGTTCTCGCGTTACCTTGGTGGCTCGAGCGCAAACATGGCCGTTGGCCTGTCGCGGCTGGGCGCGCAGGTGGGGATGATCAGTTGTCTCGGCAGCGACGCACTCAGTGGCTTCCTCAAGGGCTTTCTCGCGAACGAAGGCGTGGACATCTCGCATGTTCAGACCGCCCCCGGATACCTGCCTTCGCTATGCCTCACTGAAGTGACGCCGCCAGACAGCTTTCCGCAGGTCTTCTATCGTCACGATGCTGCAGACACGCGGCTCGATGCCACTGAAGACGATCTTCGCTTCGCAGGCTCCGCCAAGATGTTCGTCTTCAATGGCACGGCTCTGTGTGCCTCGCCATCGCGCGAGAGTGCGTACCGCGCGATGGAGTCTGCGAAGACTTCCGGCGCGACAGTCGTACTCGACGTCGACTTTCGCTCGATGTCGTGGCGTAGTCCCGCAGAAGCCGGTCTCGCCATCCGCCTTGCGCTTCCCTACGTCGACATGCTCATCGGCAACCAGGGCGAGCTGAAGCTCTCCGCGGGCGAGGACGATCTCGATCGCGCCATCGTGAAGATCCGAAAGATTGGCGTTCCGGTGCTCGTGTCCAAGCTCGGGGACGAAGGAACGCGCATCCTCACGAAGCATGGAGACGCCTACCTTCCTCCATACCGCGTGCAGGTGGCAACGACCATAGGCGCTGGCGATGGCTTCGCCTCAGGCTTCCTCTACGCCTACATCAACGGCAAGTCGCTAACAGACTGCCTGCACTACGGCAATGCCGCGGCGGCGATCGTTGTGAGCCGCGTGCCGTGCTCGGAGGCGATGCCGACGCTGGCCGAGGTGGAGACGATGATCCGCGAGCAGAAAGCGACCCCTGTCCTCGAATGACCTTCTCAAGCACAACCTTCTTCCCCGACACTCTCCTCCACGCTCTCATCGACGCGCGCGTAGAGAGGCCTTCGCTCGCACTCGAACAGGCCGATCGTCGCAAGCGCCGCGAAAAGCTCACGTTGGATGGCAAACTAAACATCATCGCGGCGGATCATCCCGCACGTTATGTGTCGAACATCGGTGCAAACGTACTTGGGATGGCGGATCGCCGTGAGTACCTTGCGCGCGTCCTTCGCGTGCTGGTGATCGATGGCGTCGATGGGGTCATGGCATCGATGGATGTCCTTGAAGACCTGCTGCTTGTGGATGCTTTGCGTCGCGAGGCTGATCTGCCATTGCTGCTCGAGAACAAGCTCCTTATTGCGAGCCTCAATCGCGGCGGTCTCGCAGGCTCCGCATGGGAGCTGGATGACCCGAGGACAGGCCCCTCGCCGGCAACCTGCGTGCAGTGGAAACTCGATGGCGCAAAGGTGCTGATGCGTGTGGATCTCAACGAACCAACATCGTTGAGGACGATGATGGCATGTTCGGCAGCCATTACGGCGTGTAATGCCCTCAACCTGCCGATGTTTCTCGAACCGCTGCCCGTCGCGAAGACCGAAAGGGGCTATCACGTCACGAAGAGCGCGGAGGCTGTGGCGCGACTTGTGGGCGTGTCCAGCGCGCTCGGCGATTGCAGCCGCAATCTCTGGCTGAAACTTCCTTACACCGACGACTTCGCGACCGTGGCTCGCGCCACCACGCTGCCCATTCTTCTCCTGGGTGGAGAATCCGCTGGGAATCCGCAGCCGTTCCTGGAGCAACTCCGCAGTGCCATGGACGCAGGCTACAACGTGCGCGGCGCGATGGTAGGCCGCAATGTGCTCTTCCCTGGCGAGGGTGACCCTGTCATCATCGCACGCGCTGCAGGCTCGATCATCCATGGCGACCTGGATGCGCAGTCTGCCTTCGATGGCTTCGATGCAGCGCTTAACACACCCAAGACGTTGTATCCAGGAGGTAAGCGATGAGCACGCGACGCCTCACGACGGCGCAAGCATTGGTGGCCTATCTCAAGAATCAGTATGTCGAGCGCGATGGCCAACAGCACCAATTCTTTGCCGGCATGCTCGGCATCTTCGGGCACGGAAATATCGCCGGTGTCGCGCAGGCGCTGCAGGAGAACCCGGACTTCCGCTATTATCCGGTCCGCAATGAACAGTCGGGAGTGCATCTCGCGTGTGGCTACGCGAAGGCGAGCAACCGGATGCGGACGTTCGCCTGCACCTCGTCGATCGGGCCCGGGGCGACCAACATGATCACAGGTGCCGCGCTGGCAACGATCAATCGACTCCCGGTATTGCTGCTTCCTGGCGACATTTTCGCTACGCGCAAGGTCGCGCCGGTGCTGCAGCAGCTCGAGTCTCCATTCTCGCAGGACATCAGCGTCAACGATTGCTTCAAGCCCGTGAGCCGCTACTGGGATCGCATTACTCGTCCGGAGCAAATTATCACCGCTCTGCGGGAGGCGATGCGCGTTCTCACTTCGCCCGCGGACTGCGGCACTGTCACGCTTTCGCTACCACAGGATGTACAAGCGGAGGCATTCGACTATCCCGAGGAGATGTTCGAGCGTCGCGTGTGGACGATCCGTCGGCCCGAGCCCGACGCGGTATCGCTGCGACGCGCTATCGATGTTTTAGGCAGCGCGAAGCGCCCGTTGATCATCGCCGGTGGTGGCGTGCTGATGAGCGAAGCTTCGCAACAGCTCGCGATTTTCGCCGCGCAGACTGGCATCCCCATCTGCGAAACGCAGGCGGGCAAAGGTTCGCTCGCATGGGATCATCCGCAAAACCTTGGTGCAATTGGCGCGACGGGGACACTCGCGGCGAACCGCATCGCTGCGAAGGCGGATGTCATCCTTGGCATTGGCACGCGTTATTCAGATTTCACGACAGCGTCGATGACAGCATTCCAGAACCCGGACGTACGCTTCATCAATCTCAACGTTGCGGAGTTCGATGCATATAAAGTGTCGGCACTTCCTCTTGTGGCTGATGCGCGCATTGGCCTCGAGAAGCTTGCTTCAGCACTGACGGACTACACGGTCTATAGCAGCTATGCGTCGGAGTGCGCAGTGCTACTTGCCGACTGGCAAAAAGAAGAAGAGCGTCTGCTCTATCTCGAGAGCGAAGGTAAGCCCACCCAGAGCGCGGTGATCGGCGCGATCTGGGATGTCGCCGGCGAGCGGGACATGATCGTTTCTGCAGCGGGGAGTCAGCCCGGTGATCTGCATAAGCTGTGGCGCGCACGCACGCCCAACAGCTATCACATGGAATATGGCTACTCCTGCATGGGCTATGAGCTCCCCGGCGGTCTAGGCGCGCGCCTTGCCGACCTGACGCGCGATGTCTTCGTCTGGGTGGGCGATGCAACCTATCTGATGATGCCAAGCGAGCTCGTGACCGCCGCGCAAGAGGGTATCAAGATCATCGTCGTGCTCGTGGACAACAAGGGCTTCGGCTCCATCGGCAGCCTCAGCCGTTCGTTGGGCATGGAAGGTTTTGGCACCACAGTGAAGAAGCGCACGGAGACCGGAGCGCTGGATGGCGATAACTTCATCGTGGACTACGTCGCGAATGCTCGCAGCCTCGGGGTCGCGGCCGTAAAGGTCGCCACAATTACAGGGCTCAAGGATGCCCTCACTGCGGCCAAGGCTTCGACGCACTCTACGGTTGTGGTGATCGAGACCGAAGGCACGCGCGGCGTACCAGGCTACGACTCATGGTGGGACGTGGCCGTCCCGGAAGTCTCCACGATGCCTGGCGTTCAGCAAGCCCGCGCCAGCTACGAAGAGGCTCGTAAACGCGAGCGCTGTTTCTTCAATAACAGCACTCCCTTCGTGGCAGCGGGGGCGGAAGACGAGCAATGAAACCTTTCCTGATTGGCAACGCTCCCTGCTCCTGGGGAATTCTGGAGTTTGAAGAAGCCAGGAGCGCCGAGCCCATTCGCTTCCCACAGATGCTCGATGAGCTTGCGAATTGCGGCTACACGGGCACGGAGCTCGGAGACTGGGGCTTCATGCCAACAGAGCCCGTGCCCCTTCGTGAAGAACTTGCGAGGCGTGACCTCACGATGCTGGGTGCGTTTGTGCCTGTCGCGCTGAAGGACGAGTCTGCGCAGGAGGCTGGCGTCTCATACGCCGTCAAGACCGCGAAGCTGCTCGCCGCTGTGGCTACGTCACCGTCGCCGTATCTTGTGCTCGCCGACAATAACGGGACGGTGTCGAAACGTACGCAGCGAGCTGGCCGGATATCCCCAGAGGATGGGCTCTCGGCGAGCGAATGGGATACGTTCGCTCGCGGTGCAGAGCACGTCGCACAGGCAGTCCTCAACGAGACCGGTGTACGCACCGTCTTCCATCATCATTGCGCGGGATACGTGGAGACGCCTGCGGAGATCGCCGCACTGCTCGAGCGAACCGATCCGAAGCTGCTGGGTCTGGTTTTCGACACGGGCCACTTCGTCTTCGGAGCGGGTGAGCATGGGGCAGACATGGTGACGTTCCTTAACCGCTTCGCCGATCGCGTCTGGTACGTGCACGCGAAGGACTGCTCGGCTGAAGTTGCCGCGCGCGCTCGTCGGGAACGGTGGGATTACTTCACGTCCCTGCAGCATGGGGTCTTCTGTGAGTTAGGCAAGGGATCGGTGGATTTCACGACGCTCCTCAAGTGGCTTCGCGCCCGCGAATATGCCGGCTACATCGTCGTCGAGCAGGATGTACTACCCGGCATGGGGGCCCCAAGAGAGAGTGCTGCTCGGAACCTCAAGTTCTTGCGCGACGTCGAGTCTGCGCTCGCATAGCAGTCGAAGCAACAGGACGAGAAAGGCCCTGGCCCCTTGGATCAAGATCCTCTACGTATCGGAATCATCGGCGCCGGCCGCATCGGCCGCGTACACGCCGAATCCATCGCCTTCCGGTTGCCGCAGGCGCGCGTCGTCGCCATCACTGACGCCTATCGAGCCTCGGCAGAAGAGGTCGCGGCCCGCTATGAGATTTCCTCAGTGCCGGACTCAAGCGCTGCGTTGCTGGCAGATCCAAACATCGATGCGGTGCTCATCTGTTCGTCGACCGACACGCACGCGCAACTCATTGCCGAGGCCGCAACGGCGGGCAAACACATCTTCTGCGAGAAGCCGATAGCATTAGAGCTCGGCCAAATCGATCGAGCCCTCGCTGCTGTCGAGGACGCAGGCGTGAAGTTGCAGATCGGCTTCAATCGCCGCTTCGATGCCAACTTCGCGCGAGTGCGTGAGGCGGTAGTGAGTGGCGAGATTGGAACGCCCAGCCTGATACACATCATCAGCCGTGATCCGGCGCCGCCGCCCATCGAATATGTGAAGGTCTCAGGCGGTATGTTCCGGGACATGACCATCCACGACTTCGATATGGCTCGCTTCCTCATCGGAGACGAGGTGGAAAGCATCTATGCAGCCGGCAGCGTGCGAGTCGATCCTGCGATCGGTGAGGCTGGCGATATCGACACGGCGCTGCTGGTGCTGCACTTTCGCAAGGGCGTCATCGGCACCATCGATAACAGCCGGAAGGCGGTCTACGGCTACGATCAGCGCGTCGAGATTCTTGGCTCAGCCGGCAAGGTTGCGACGGACAATTGTTATCCAAACGAGGCGGTGGTCAGCGGGACGAGCAAGGTGTACCGCGATCTCCCACTGAACTTCTTTATGGATCGTTATACAGCCAGCTTCACGAACGAGTTGAGCAGCTTCGTCCAGGCAGTTCGCGAGGACAAACCGACCTCGGTCAATGGGCACGATGGTCGCATGCCGGTGGTAATGGCGATGGCTGCGCAGCTCTCGCTGGCCGAGCGACGTCCAGTAAAGCTCAGCGAGATCGCAGCGGTGTAGCCAACGACAGCTACCCCACTGCGACCTCATTACACGGTAATGCCCGCAGCCTCGAGACTCTTCTTCATGCCTTCCCAGCTTCGAATGGTGGATGACTCCGGAGACTTGCCATCCTTCCAATGGGTCTCGAGGTTCGTCGCATTCTTGTAGCCCGCGGCCTTCAGTGCGCGGAACTGCGCAGCCCAGTCGATGTAGCCGACATCTACCGGAGCCCACTGCATCTTACCGTTGGCATCCTTCTGCGCATTCTTCACGTGGCAATGATGGATGCGGTTCTTCGGAATCGCTTCCCAGCCTCCCGGGAAGGCATCGAGTTCGCCGCGCATCACCGCGTTGCCTGGATCCCAGTTGAGGGCCAGATGTGGTGTTTGCATTGCGGTCATCGTTGCCGCGGCCTCACGGCCGGTCGCAGTATTGCAGGCGTACTCGTTCTCAAGCACCAGCATGATGCCCTGTTTGCCTGACTTCTCTGCAGCCTGGCGGAGCACATCATTGATGCCCTCTCGATAAGGCTTCTGATCGTCCAACCGCCAGAAGTCGAAGCAACGCACCTTGTCGGTACCGAACTGCTTCGCCAGTGAGATTGACCGCTCCAGCACTTCGTCCTGCTGTTTGAAGTTCTTCTCGTCGGCGCCATGCATGTCCTCCTTGGAGGAATACTGCGAGTGCGGCGCGCCCGGGAAGTTGACCTTATAGAGTGGGCTGCCGATGTCGGTAACGCTGAGCTCATATTTTGCGAGGATCTTCTTCGCCTCCGCAATCTCCGCGTCGGAGACGGTCTGGAGGTTCTTGCCCCACATCTCACGAAGCTCGACGTAGTGCAGTCCGAACTGCTTCGCAATGACATAGCATGCGTGATCGAAGTCCTGCGAGATCTCGTCGGAGATGACACCTACGTGGAAGGGGGCCGCTGCTGCCCACGCGCGTGGCATCGCCCAAGTCGCTGCTGCACCCATTCCCGCTCCCACAAACTGCCGCCGGTTGAAGCCCATTGTCCACACTCCCCTTCCTATGCTCACACGGTGAGGCCGAGGATGCACATGCATCCTCGGCAAGAAACGAAACCGACCAGACCATAGCCGTTCCCATTAGAAAGTGAGTTTGACCCCGGCCTGTAGCACCCGTGGACCGCCGACACCGTTGACGTTTCCAACGCCGGAACCCAGCGTGCTGGTGATCTTACCCAGGTTCGACCCCAGGGATGCGCCCGGGTTCCCGAATGCTGGGGTGTTGGTCAGGTTGAAGGCATCGGCACGCAGTTCCAAAGCCGATTCACGCCAGATCGGGAACGCCTTGAACAGAGAGAGGCTGTCGTAGAAGTACCCAGGACCCCGGAACTGATTGCGACCGGTATTGCCTAGCACGCACGCATTTGGATTCGCGGTGGAATAGGCGACGCAGGCCGTTGGCGCTGCAAATGCCGCCGGATTGAACCATGTTGGGTACGAGGACACATTGCCACCGATCGTCTGATGAGACACCGCATACGGCCCGATCTGGTTGACAGTCTGCGTTGTACCCGGGGTTGGACTGGAGGTTGAGATTGTGAACGGCGTGCCAGACAGTCCCGAGAGTACCGCAGAGGTCCTCCATCCACCGAGCACATACTGCATGGGTCCAGAGCTGAAGTACCGATGACCGTGGCCGGCAGGCAGTTCGTAGGTCACGGTCTGTTCGAAGTTTCGGCTGCGATCGAAGTCCGCAAGGGCATAGTTACGACGCTGGGGGCCGGCCCAGAACAGAACATTGCCATCCTGAGCGCCTGTCCCCCAGTCCATGGCTTTCCCCCAGGTAAATGCGGACGTGAAGGAAAGGCCGTGCGTAAACCGCTTGGTAAGCTGCACCTGGAGCGACTCGTAATTGGTCGAATAGCCGAGGAAGTATTGGGTCACCGCGGCCGACTTGCCGAACTCGAGGAAGAGGGGATCGTAGGATCCAGACTGGCCGTAGATGCGCGGTTGGTTGATGTTCTGTGCCACGTCAATGCGCGTACCTTTGTTGGCCACGTACGCGATCTGCAGCGACATGTCCGGCCCCATCGCCTGCTGAACCGCCGCGTTCCATGACGCCACATACGCATTCATGAAGTTTTTCGGAATATATAGGGCCGCCAAACCAATGGTGCCGTTTGCTGCGGTTTCGAACAGAGTTCCATTGCTCCCGAACGACGCCGTGGGGGTTGCGGGAACACCGGTGACGAAGTTCACCAGGCCACCTGCCGGGTTCAGAGCCGCGCCGTATGTCGGCACATTGTTGTAGTTGCTGCTGGTCTTGATCGGGTAGTTATACGCATATGAGTTATCGACGAACGGCACGTAGCTGACGCCAAAACCGGCGCGCACTACGGTGCTCTCCCGCACGCGATAGGAGAGGCCAACGCGCGGCGCAAAATTCTTATAGTCCGTCTGCATGCCGATGTTTGAGGGGTTGCCATTCAAGCCGGCGACTACGAGGTTATTCGTCGTGGGATCGTAGTTGACAAAGCCACCGGCCTTGCGAGGTGTCGCCGCCGGATAGAGTTCCCAGCGCAAGCCGAAGTCGACTGTCAGCTTGGGCGTCGCCTGCCATTTATCGGAGACGAAAAAGAACAGCCATGTCTGCCGGTACGCCGGAAAGGTGCTGTTCGTATCCTGGCCGACGTTATACGGCACGTCGAACAAAATGCTGGCCACATCGTTTGCCTGGCCAGTCACCGATCCCTTGTAGGAGGCTGCCCCCTGAGTCGAAGTTTGATTCTCGCTGAAGTAGAACTGCCCGGCCGCCGCGTTATTATTGCCCTGCAAAAGATCGTCGCGCACGCGGCGGATATCGGCACCCGCCTTCAACGTGTGGTTGCCCAGGATCTTGGTCCAGTTATTCGCTACATCGATGTTGGACTCGGCACGGAGCCATGGAAGCGACGGCGAGTACCCGATCAGCGGCTGGGCGAAGTTCGTGGCGTTGTTATTGACTACGATCGCTATCTGGCCGCTCGATGTCGGCGTGTTGTCTGTTCCGTTCGGCCCATTACCTGGAATTCCCAGCGTACGGGCGTCGTTCGCGCCATAGTCGTTCTGTGTCGCCGAGTTCCGCAGATGGGCGACGCCGACGCGAACCTCAGTCAACAGCGTGGGTGAAAACGTGTGATCGTAGTTGCCTCCCGTGCTGTACGCCGTCGCTGTGCCGGTAGCCTCGAAGCCGCTGCTTGCGGGTCCGCCCAGGAACGCGCCGAACAGCGGCGCCTGGTAGGTATTGATCAACTGGTGGCTAAAGCGCCCGCGGAGGTGATCCTTTGTGCTGATGACGTAATCCGACGTGATGTCGTAGCTCCAGATGTCCTTATGGAACGGCGAGTTCTGCTGGAAGTTGTTGGCGGTAGCGCCGGCAGCGTACGTCGAGGCCGCAAGGTTCATTGCAGGATTACGCGCAATCGCATCCAGGTCTTTCAGGACAGTCAACCCCACCGTGCTGATGCCCCCATTTGTCAGGGGAATCTGGTTGTTCGCGAACGCCGTACGTCCCGAGCCGCAGCTGTTGTTGGTCGCCGAGCCGGAGCAATCCACCGTGTCGCCGGTGTTCGGATCATAGATCTGACCGGAATACGCGCTGAGGTCGATCGCATTGTTTACGACGTTGTAGTAAGGGATAGTGGCCGTCTGTGTCGATTCTTCATGGTCCGAAACGCGCAGCACATCTCCGAAGAAAAATAGCTTGTCGCGCAGGATCCGTCCCCCGACCGAACCGCCCGTGTAGTTGTATACGAGACGACCATTGGGGCCCTTGGCAAAGTAGTTGCGCGCGTTGACACCATTATTCTCCATCTGCTGGAAGACGTTGCCGTGGAAGTTGTTGGTTCCCGACTTCAACGTGACGTTGACGACCGTACCGACAGCGCGGCCGAACTCCGCCTCAAAGTTATTGGTCGTAATGTCCACGTTCTGAATCGCAGCTGCCGGTGGGACGAGAATGATGTGAATGCCTGTACGTTGATCGTCGTCGATGCCTTCGATCTGGTAGAGGTTCACGTACGAAGACTGGCCGTTGGCGTTTGTTGACAGGTCATTGTTCGCATTGAAGAACTGGGAGTTGTTGAACACCACTGGAGCCATGCCAGGCACGGTATTCAGGAGTGACTGGAAGCTGTTGCCGCTGGAGAGTGGAAGGTCTGCGATCTGTTTCGCTTCGATAGTCGCAGAGATGTCAGCGCGGTCTGTCTGCAGCTGAGGAGGTGCTTCCGTTACCGTTACCGTCTCAGTCACGCTTCCGGTCGCCATGGCTACGTCCACGCGTACCGTAACGTTGGTGTCGACCGTGATGTTCTCGCGGCTCTCCTTCTTGAAGCCGTTGGCGACGATGGTCACGGTGTAGACGCCCGATGGCAGAGTCGGCTGCGTGAAGTTGCCGCTATCGTTCGTAATCGTGTTGTAGACGGAGTCCTGTCCAACCCGGGTGATGCTGATCTTTGCGTTGCCAATCGCAGCACCGGTCGGGTCCGTCACTGTACCGACGATGGTGCCGCTGACAGCCTGTGCGAGAAGCCCTGCTGGTAGGGCGATCATGACGAACGCCAGGACCGAGACTGCCAGTTTGCGAAATCTGTACATAATGCCCTCCATAGCAACAGCCCATACGCCTGACTTCGTTTGTAGCTGCAACAAATCGGTCAGACGGGTCTGAGCACACGACGTCCTCCCAGACCTTTTGAAATCGGCGAGCACAGTAGCAAAGGGAATTTATGAGTGTCAAGGCAATTAGCGTGAACATGGAATGAGTCGCGTCACAGGAGAGAAAAGTAAAGGGCATCACGTGGTCCCTTTCGGGTACGCGATGCCCTGCCTTCTGCGGCTCGATAGAAAGCGCTAGACGTGCGGCGCCCACCCCTTCTCGTACTCCCGACCCCAGCCCTTCATGGCCTCGGGATCGTTGAGAATCTTTCCGTCGCTTGAGTCGAGGTGCAGCTCGCGTCCAACCTCCCACGCGATGTTCGAGAGCTGCAGCATCGTCACAGCGACATAGCCGATGCTGACAGGCGCATGCAGCGGTTCTCCGGTGCGAATCCCGGCGATGAGATTGGCGAAGTGCAGGTCCGTCATCGAGTCCGCACCAATCGTGTCGGCTGAGGAGGTAGCTTCCTTCTTCGCGCGAAACTCACTGGTCTTTTTGCCGTTCAGGTCGTAGATCTCATAGCCATCACGATCGACGATCACCGTGCCTTGCGTGCCCATGATGGCCGAACCGCGGTCGCGGCCATAGATCTTCATCCCCTGGCAGCACTTGCATTCCCAGTCGATCATTTTGTCGTCGTATGCGAAGTTGGTAACCAGCGTGTCGTAGAACTGCCAGTCGTCCTTGAAGTGGTATCGCCCACCGAGGGCGTTTACCTTCTTCGGGAAATCGACATCCAGAGCCCAGCGGCAGACGTCCACCTCGTGAGTACCGTTGTTTAGCGTTTCGCCTGTGCCCCACGTGCGGAACCAGTGCCAGTTGTAGGGCTGGACATTGTCCTTGTACTGCTGGCGCGGCGCGGGCCCCTGCCACAGATCCCAGTCCAGCGTGGCAGGTACAGGAGCTGGCTTGCCGATGCCGATCGACTTACGCACGTTGCTGTACCAGGCCTTCGCATAATAGGCTCGACCAAACTCGCCGGCGTGAATCCTCTTTACGATCTCGATGGTGTGTGGCGAAGAACGCTGCTGTGACCCTTGTTGCACCAGCTTTCCGGTCTTCTTCTGCGCTGCAACCAGCATGGCGCCCTCGGCAGGGTTGTGGCTACAGGGCTTCTCGACGTACACATGCTTCCCTGCCTGCACGCCCGCGATTGCCATGGGAGCGTGCCAGTGATCGGGCGTCGCGATGGTGATCGCGTCCACGTCCTTGTTCGCCAGAATCTTACGGAAGTCCTTTTCGGTCTTCGGCGCGTACCCCATCTTCTTTTCCGCAGCGCCTGCGTACTTTGCGAGGATGTTGCTTTCGACATCGCACACGTATGCGATGTGCGCCTTGTCCTCGTTCGCCTTCAGCGAGGACAGGTGCGCATAGGCGCGCCCGTTGAGACCAATGACCGCGAAGTTTACGCGCTCATTGCTGCCCATGATCTGCGCATAGCTCCGTGCGGAGGTACTGAGCGCCGCCCCTGCCGTTCCCGTCGCCACTGTCTGCAGAAAACTCCTTCGAGTCACCATGATTCTCTCCTTTGTTGCATCTCGCTATTAATTCCCGCCTGCACCTCGCCCGCGCCGGTGGTCTTGTTGAACCTGAGGGGGAGATTGGTGCGCTTCGATCCGCCACGGCATTCTACACAGCACGGGATAGGACAAGCGAGCGAAACGCTGCCGACGCTGTTAGGATGGCGCGCATAGCTATGAAGCCCCTACAACAGCTGCGACGCTCGACTCTCCTGTTGGCCCTCGTCCTCTTGTCCCTCCACTTCACCCCAAGCGCCACTGCGCAGAAGGACGGCGCGATTGAGCTCGCGGCGGGTTGGAAGCTCGCGGATGCGGGCAGAGTCGTGTCCGATGGCGCGGCGATTTCAAGAGCGGGATTCGACGCAAGCACATGGCACTCCGCTACTGTCCCTGGCACAGTGCTCGCCAATCTGGTCCGCGACGGTGTCTATCCTGAGCCGCTGTATGGCGAGAATAACCGCCCTAACATCATCCCAGAGTCCCTGGCGCGCACCTCGTGGTGGTACAGAACGACTGTTCGAGTACCCGTCGCCTACGCCCAGCGGCATGTATGGCTGAACTTTGACGGAATCAACTACCGTGCGCAGATCTGGGTAAACGGAGCGCAAGTCGGCACCACGCTCGGCGCGTTCCGGCGCGGACATTTCGACGTGACGAAGCACGTGAGGGCCGGCGGAGTCGCGACGATTGCAGTACTCGTGGCACCCGAACCTCACCCTGGCGACCCCATCGAGCACACCATCGCGAACGGCGTCGGCAAGAATGGGGGCATCACGGCGAGCGATGGACCGACCTTCCTTGCAACCATCGGCTGGGACTGGATCCCCGGCATCCGCGACCGCGACACCGGTATCTGGCAAAAAGTGACGCTGTCGGCGACAGGGCCCATTGAGATCGAAGACCCGCTTGTCACTACGGACCTTCCTCTGCCACGCACGGATAGCGCAGAGGTTACGATCAAGACGACGCTGCACAATCATTCCGATACGACCCTGACAGGAACGCTTGAAGGCACGTTCGAGGGAGCACGCTTCACGCTGCCGGTCAGCATCGCGGCTGGATCGAGCAAGACGGTGTCGCTCTCCAGTGCGCAGGCGCAGGCGCTGCATGTCACCAACCCACGGCTGTGGTGGCCGAACGGCTACGGCCCGCAGAATATGTATCACCTGCACTTGGTCTTCCGCGCTCATGGAGTGACCTCCGATGAGACGACGATCCCCTTCGGCATTCGAAAGATCACCTACAGCGTGCCCGATTCGCCGAACCTGACCATTGCGGTGAACGGTGTACGCGTCTTTATCCGCGGGGGCGACTGGGGCTTCGATGAGGCGCTGAAGCGCGACACCCACGCGAGGCTCGAAGCGAAGATCCGCATGCATGCTCTGGCGCACATGAACATGATCCGCAACTGGGTGGGCCAGAGCACCAGTGAGGACTTCTATGAGCTCTGCGACCAGTACGGCATTCTGCTGTGGGACGAGTTCTTCCAGCCGAACCCGAGCGATGGACCAAATCCTGACGATGTGGACTCCTATCTCGCCAATGTTCGCGACAAGATCCTGCGCTACCGCAACCATCCGGCGATCGCATTGTGGTGCGCACGCAACGAGGGCTATCCTCCGCCCGCGATCGACGCGGGAATCCGGAAGCTGATGGCCGAACTGGAGCCCACGCGGCTCTATCAGCCAAGTTCCACAGAGGGACGCGGCGTGAACTCCGGCGGGCCTTACTACTGGCGCGCGCCAAAAGCCTTCTATGACTACAAGGAGGCCTTCAAGACGGAAACCGGCAGCGTCTCGATCCCCACGCTGGAGTCTGTCCGCGGGATGATGCCCCAGAAGGATTGGGAGACGATCAACGACGACTGGGCCGAGCATGACCTGGCACGCGGTGCACAGCACGGCGACCTCTATCCGGCAGAGATTGCGAAGCGCTACGGCACAATACGCAATCTGGCGGACTTTGTGCGCAAGGGACAGCTTGCGAACTATGAGGCCTTCCGCGCGATGTACGAAGGCCGCAACGCGAAAATGTTCGCTCCGGAGACGGGCGTGATCACCTGGATGAGCAACCCTGCGCAGCCCAGCTTCGTATGGCAGCTTTATCACTACGACCTGGAGCCCAATGCCTCTCTGTATGCGGTGCAGAAGGCCTCCGAACCCGTACACATCCAGTGGAACGAGGACAATGACCATCTCCAGGTGATCAATAACCTGCCGGCGCTGCTCACCGACGCAAAGGCCACTGTTGCCTTCTATAGCCTGTCCGGGGAAAAGCTGGAGGAGCGAAGCTTCGAAGTCGCGGCGAATCCATCGTCGGTCGTCGATCTGGGCGTATTGCCTCTGCCCTCGAGCAGCTCGTCCGTGGTGTTCCTCAAGCTGAAGCTCACGTCGCATGATGGCGAGTCGCTCTCCACAAACCTGTATTGGCGTGGGACGAAAGATGCGAACGACCTCACTGGCTTGAACGAAATGCCCCCGGCCACCGTTACCACATTCGCACGGCGAGAAGACGGCAAGGTTGTGGTGGTCCTCCGCAACCCCGGCTCGAATATCGCCCTCATGACGCATGTGCAGCTTCGTAGGCTGGACAGCGGCAAGCGGGTGCTTCCAGCCTTTGCGTCGGAGAACTACATCACACTGCTCCCTGGTGAAACGGAGACGGTGACGATCAACGTAGACGGATCGTTGCTACAGGGCACAAGGCCGCTCGTCACGGTCGATGGCTGGAACGTCCACGTGCCAGCTGCATCCTCAAGCGGAGCCGAGATCCGGCCCAACCTCGATGCCGATCCGGAGCACACTCCCGCCACGGGGTTGCCGATGGCTTCTCCGACGAAGTGAGGATCGTGCCTCAACCCGCCCCAAGAGAGTATCCTCAACAAAGACCCCTCGGAGCATGCGACGCAGGCTGAATCGTTCAGCCCAGGCGTATGTCCGCGGTCACCCTGTTCGAAGGAGAGCCGGATGTCCGATCGGCCAGATTTTGCACCGTCGACGCTCGTCATTCACTCCAACCGGAGCTACGAGAAACAGTCGAACTCGATCCTTTTCCCGATTCACCAGACAGCAACCTACATCCATGAGAGCGTCGGTGTCACCAAAGGGTACGGCTACTCCCGTGGCGCGAACCCCACCGTCAATGCCTTGGAGCAGGCCATTGCAGCCATCGAAGGCACCAAGCACGCGCTCTGCTTCCGCTCCGGCATGAGTGCGATTCACACGCTCTGTATGGCTGTGCTGGGAGCCGGCGATCACGTCATCCTATCCGACGTGATCTATGGCGGCACGATGCGCCTCTTCTACCAGGTGCTGCGCCACTTCGGCATTGAGTACGACTATGCGGACACCTCCACAGCTGCCGGTGTGGAGGCGGCTCTGAAACCCAACACGCGGCTCATCTTTCTGGAGAGCCCGGCGAATCCCACGCTGAAGATCGCGGATATCAAGGCCATCTCCGATCTGGCCCACGCCCGTGGCAACATCCTGGTTGCGGTGGATAACACCTTCCTGACGCCGCTGCTGCAGAACGTTCTGGAACTCGGCGCCGACGTCTCCATGATGTCGACAACGAAGTACATCGACGGCCACAACGCAACTATTGGTGGATCGTTGGCCACGCACGACGAGACGCTGACCGAGCGCCTGCGTCTCGTTCGCAAGACCATTGGCAGCATCCAGACGCCGTTCGACTCATGGCTGGCGCTGCAGGGCGTGAAGACACTTCCGATCCGCCTTGAGGCACATTGCAAGCACGCGGCGATCATCGCGAAGTGGCTCGAAGACCATCCACGCGTGGTGAAGGTGAACTATCCTGGCCTCGATTCCTTCTCGCAGAAGAAGCTGGCTGAGCAACAGCAAAAGGGCTTCGGCGGCATGCTCTCCTTTGAGCTCGATGCCAGCACAGCGGACTCGCTGCACTTCATGGATGCGCTCAAGCTCTGCACCTGTGCCGAGAGCCTCGGCAGCGTCGAAACGCTGGCGACGAACCCTGCGACGGCCTCCCACTGCGACTTGACGACTGAGCAACGAGAAGCTTTGGGTATCAGTGACCGTCTCATTCGCCTATCTGTCGGCCTAGAGGCCCCCAAGGACCTCATCGCCGACTTCGAGCAGGCCTTCGAGGCGACCTTCGGGGGCGCGAAGTGACGTTTGACAAGATGAAGTTCGGGACCAGGCTCCTTCATTATGATCCAGCCCCGGGCGATGCGAATCACCCCGTCGTCACGCCGATCTACCAGACGGCCACGTTCGAGCAGGAGCATGTAGACAGTTCCGGCCCGTTCGAATATTCGCGCAGCGGCAATCCCACGCGCAAAGTGCTCGAGGACCACCTCGCCGCACTCGAAGGTGGAACGCGTGCCTTCGCCTTCGCCAGTGGGGTCGCGGCCATCACGTGTGTGTTGCGCCTGCTCAGCACAGGCGACGAGATCCTTGCGGACTGGGATCTCTACGGCGGCACCACTCGGCTATTTGGTCGCGTCATCGACCGGGTGGGTGTGACGGTCAAGCTATCCGAGGGCCTCGATGTCGAACGGCTGCGCGCGGCCATTACTCCTGCGACAAAGTTGCTCTACGTCGAGTCGCCAACCAATCCCCTGCTGCGCCTGCTTGACCTGAAATCGCTCGCGACGTTCGCGCACGAGAACGGCTTGTTGATGGCGGTGGACGGGAGTGCGATGACGCCGTACCTGCAGCGTCCGCTGGAGCTTGGCGTAGACATCGTCATCCACTCCGCGACGAAGTACCTGAGCGGGCACAGCGATGTGACCGCCGGCGTTGTCGTAGTGAAGGACGAGGAGCTCGCGAAGAAGATCTACTTCCTGCAGAACGCCGAGGGCAACGCCCTCGCGCCCTTCGAGAGCTTCCTTTTGCTGCGCGGATTGAAGACGCTGAAGCTCCGCATGGATGCCCAGCAAAAGAATGCAGCCGCGGTCGCGGAACACCTTCGCGGACACAGTTCAGTCACAAGCGTCACGTACCCGGGCTTTGGCGCTCTGCTCGCCGTGCGGGTCGGCACGTTCGAACGCGCGAAGCAGCTTGCGGAAGGGCTCAAGCTATTCAAAATTGCCGTGAGCTTCGGCAGCGTGACATCGACCATCAGCCTTCCAGCCACAATGTCCCACGCGAGCGTTCCTCCCGAATACCTGGCCCAGCGCGAGATTCCGCGAGACATGCTGCGTGTCTCGGTGGGAGCCGAAGACATCGAGGACCTCATCTCGGACCTCGACGAACAGCTCGCGCTACTCGGATAACACTGTGAGCCGCAGGCCCTCCCTTCCCATCGACGCACTGCTCGATGAGATCGTAGCGACGCTCGCGCGCGCGCAGAATGTCGTGCTCGAGGCCGCCCCCGGAGCTGGCAAGACGACGCGTGTGCCGCCGGCCCTTCTGAGGCACCTCTCCGGCGAAATTCTCGTACTGGAACCGAGACGCATTGCTGCCCGGCTAGCCGCCCGGCGAGTGGCCCACGAACTGGGTGAGGAGCCGGGCGAGACCGTCGGTTACCAGGTGCGCTTCGAGCAGGTCGCTGGACCGAAGACTCGCTTGCGCTTTCTCACCGAGGGCGTGCTCACGCGGCGTCTGCTCACGGATCGCGAGTTGCGTGGTGTCTCCCTCGTGATCCTCGACGAGTTCCACGAACGGCACCTCGAAACCGACCTCGCCCTCGCGCTCCTGCGACGGCTGCAACAGACCACGAGACCTGACCTTAAGCTGCTGGTCATGTCCGCTACGCTAGATACCGCGCCCATCGCACGCTTCCTCGGCGATGCTCCGGTGCTGAAGTCTGAAGGTCGTCTCTTCCCACTCGACGTCCAATATCTTCCCTACTCACCGGCACCGTTGGAACAACAGGTCGCCAATGCCATCGAGCGAGTAGCAAGAGAGAGCTCTGGCCACATGCTGGTCTTCCTTCCGGGCGCCGTTGAGATTCGACGCGCAATCACTGCATGTGAGCCGCTGACCAGACGCTTCGAATTCGATCTGCTTCCTCTCCATGGCAACCTTACGCCTGCCGAGCAGGATCGTGCGGTTGCGCCGAGCACGAAGCGCAAGGTCATCGTCGCCACAAATGTAGCGGAGTCCTCCATCACGATCGACGGGGTGACGACGGTCATCGACTCAGGACTTGCGCGCATCGCCACGACCTCCCCGTGGACAGGCTTGCCAACGCTGGAGATTGCACGCATCAGCCAGGCCTCGGCCCGGCAGCGCGCAGGACGCGCCGGACGCACAGCGCCAGGAGTGGTCTTGCGGCTCTATCCTGAAGAGGACTTGCGACAGCGCCCGCCGCATGATCCACCGGAGATCCTGCGGGCCGACCTTGCTCAGATCGCGCTCGCACTTCGCGTCCTCGGCATCACGCACATGCAGGACCTCGCATGGTTGGATCACCCACCCCAGCCCGCAGTGGACGCGGCTGCAGCGCTTCTGGATCGACTCGGCGCGAGCGGCGATCAGGCCGCATACCTTGCGCGATATCCTCTGCAACCTCGATTGGCGCGCGTAATGCTCGAAGGACAGCAGCGCAAGGTCGCGCACAATGCCTGCGTTGCGGTGGCGTTGCTCAGCACACGTTCAGATGCCGCAGACCTCATGCACGCAGTCGATCGTCCTCCAACGGAGCCGCGGTTTCAGCAGCAGCTTGAACAACTGCTTCGCCTGGCTAAGGCGCCTCGCAACGCCGAGCATGACGACGATGCGCTGCTGCAATGCTTGCTGACTGGATTCCCGGATCGTATAGCTCGCCTGCGTAGTGGCAAGCAGTTACAGCTTGCGAACGGAGTCTCCACCGAGCTTGCCGGCGATCCACCGCAGTACGAGTTCCTGTTGGCACTCGATGCGGAAGACCGCAAGGAGAAGCCATTGCCACTGGTCCGTGTCTTCAGCCGCGTGGAACCCGAGTGGCTGATCGATCTATTTCCGGACGCGATTCGCGAGACGAGTGAGCTTGCGTGGCATCGTACCGGGGAACGAGTTGAGCAGGTCAGTGCGATCGTCTACGATCAGTTGGTTCTCTCCGAATCACGAAGTGTTCCAGTGGATCGCGAGGCAGCAGCGGACATGCTGTGCAATATGGCGCTAGAAGCCGGCATCGCACGGTTCGTCGATGCCGACGCACTCGATCAGCTAATGGCGCGCGTCGAATTTGCAGGACTCACGACGGTCAGCGTAGAGCACACGCTGCGGGAACTTTGCGATGGTCTGCGGAGTTTCTTCGAACTGAAGAACATCACAGCCTCCAGTCTCCTGTCGCTGCTCGAACAACACGCCGGCAACAGGCTCAACGACCTCGCGCCCGCTACATTACGTCTCCAGGGCGGCCGACAGACCAAGGTCCACTATGAACGTGGAAAGCCCCCATGGATAGAGTCGCGGCTGCAGGACTTCTTTGGCATGGCGGAGACGCCGCGCATCGGCCCGGAGCATACTGCTGTCGTGCTGCACCTGCTCGCGCCCAACCTGCGCGCCGTGCAAACGACTACGGATCTCGCTGGCTTCTGGCAGCGGCTATACCCGGTGGTCCGCCGCGAGCTGATGCGCCGCTATCCTCGGCACAAGTGGCCCGAGGATCCGCGCTGACAGTCGAGACGAAGGGTTTTGGGCTGCTGCACTGAGCAGCATGATAGCGTTATCATCGCACCGTATTTCCAGCCTGCGTGCAGCACCTGTTTCGAGGAGTGCGACAGGCATAAGAGGACCGCTCCCCATGATGTCTCGTCGTAATTTTCTGCAGACGGCCGCCGTGTGCGCATCGGCCACGCTTCCCCGCTCGCTCTGGTCTGCTCCTCTTGGCCCTGATGCTGACGACCCGCTCCGCTGGGTGGATGTAAGGATCGGCACTGGCGGCCATGGCCATTGCTTTCCTGGAGTCAGCGTCCCGTTTGCGGCGGTGCAACTGAGCCCGGATACCGGCGACGATGGTTGGGACTGGTGCGGCGGCTACTACGTGGAAGACACTTCGATCATGGGCTTCAGTCATACGCACCTCAGCGGTACAGGGTGCGGCGATCTGTTGGACTTCCTCGTGATGGCCGGGGTTGGACCAGTGAAGCTCACCGCCGGCCCCAAGGACAACCCCAATGCTGGCTATCGCTCACGTTTTTCGCATGAGAAGGAGATCGCCGAGCCTGGCTACTACAGCGTCTTCCTCGAGGATCCTAAGGTGAAGGTCGAGCTGACCTCGACCGAACGAACGGGCCTCCATCGCTACACGTTCCCAGCCACCGACGAGGCATGGCTCATCGTCGACCTCCATCACAGTTACCTCACCAATGGAGGATCGAGCGTCTACACGGCTGAACTTGCCATGCCCGCGACCGACACTCTCTCGGGCGGGCATGTCACGCGGGCTTGGGGTCATGATCGCGAGTGTTTCTTCACGATGCAGTTCTCCCGCAAGCCTGATCGCATCACCTTCTACAGCGACGACAAGCCCCTGAACAGTATTGTCTCTGTCCGCGGTAACAATCTCAAAGCAGTGTTGCACTATCGCACTCACGCGGGTGAGCAGATCCTGGTCCGCACAGGCATCTCCGGTGTCAGTCCTGCCGGGGCAGCGCGCAACCTCGCGACGGAGCAACCCGACTGGAACTTCGAGCACACGCGCGATTCCGCGCGGCGCAAGTGGAGGGAGCAGATCGGTCGCGTTAAAGCCCAGCTACAGGACCCCGCTCAGAAGAAGATCTTCTATACCGCGCTGTATCACATGTCGCTCGGACCGCAGCTGTTTGACGATGTGGACGGACAGTATCGCGGTATGGACCGGACGACACATCGTCTGCCTGCAGGCCACCACAACTACACGACGTTCTCGCTATGGGACACCTTCCGCGCGGCGCATCCGGCTTACACGCTGATCCAGCGAGACCGTTTGCCCGACTTTGTGAACACGCTCACGCGCATGGCGCAGCAGAGCGAGGCCGGCATGGCTGTTTGGCCGCTCCAAGGCACGGAGACGGGCACGATGACGGGTTATCATTCCGCCAGCGTGATGGCCGAAGCCATCGTGAAGAGTACACCAGGGATCGACACGCAGGCAGCCTTTGAGTGCATGTTGGAGCGTGCCGACGAAGAGAACTATCGCGGCCTCGGCTACTACCGGCAGATGGGGTATATCCCCGCTGACCGCGAGCCGGAGTCCGTATCGAAGACATTCGAGTATTGCTACAACGACTATGCTGTTGCATGCACCGCAGCAAAGCTGGGCCAGCACGAGCTCGCGCAGCGGCTGCTCGAGCGTTCGAAGAACTATAAGCACTTCTTTAACCCCGCGAATCGCTTCATGCAAGCGAAGCTCGCGAACGGCGAGTTCGCTACGCCCTTCGATCCAATCGAGATGGGTCACTCTAAGGAGTGGCGCGACTACACCGAGTCGAATGCCTGGCAGACGACCTTCGGTGTGATGCACGATCCTGCAGGCCTCATTGCGCTCTTTGGGGGTGCGGAGCCCTTCCTCACCAAGCTGGATTTGCTCTTCACGGTGCCCTCGACTTTGCCGCCCGATGCCCCACCCGACATCGCTGGCATGATCGGCCAGTACGCGCACGGCAACGAGCCGTCGCACCACATCGCATACCTCTACGTGTATGCGGGCCAGCCCTGGAAGACCCAGCAGCGTATCCGCAGCATCATGGACACCCTCTATCACGCCGCCCCTGACGGCATGGCCGGCAATGAAGATGTGGGTCAGATGTCGGCCTGGTTCCTGCTCTCGGCGCTCGGCTTCTATCCCGTATCTCCGGTGAGCCAGATCTATGTCATCGGTTCACCCTTGGTGGAGCATGCGATCGTCGAGCTCGGCGGCGGCAAGCAACTCATCCTTGAGGCAAAGCGTTCGAACCCTGCGCACCCGTATGTGCAAAGCTGGACGCTGAATGGCGTCGATCAGAAGCGCGCCTGGTTTAGGCACAGCGACATCGCTGAGGGTGCACACATCGCTTTCCAGATGGGTGCGGAGCCTAACCACTCACTCGGCGCCGACGCCGCATCGCTTCCGCCGTCAATGGGGCTGCCTCATGCGTAGGCTCTCGTCGAGAACACTCCGTACGACGTTGCTGTCTGTAAACCTCTTCGCGGTCGCGTCGAGTGCGACATCTGCAATCTCACAAGCCGCGCCCGTCACCACAGCGGCATCGCACACCTTCGCCGCCGACGGCGATCACTTCGCTCTTGATGGCGAACCATTCCAGATACTCTCCGGAGAGATGCACTACCCACGTATCCCTCGTGCCTACTGGCGCGATCGCTTTCGGATGGCTCGTGCAATGGGTCTCAACACCATTACCGCATACGTCTTCTGGAACGTACATGAAACCTCGCCAGGCACCTATGACTTCAGCGCTCAGAACGATGTGGCCGAGTTTATCCGCGAAGCCCAGCAGGAAGGGCTGTACGTCCTCCTACGCCCGGGGCCATACGTCTGCGCCGAGTGGGAGTGGGGTGGCTATCCCTCCTGGCTATTGAAGGATCCAAACATCACGGTACGTTCGCACGATCCCAAGTTTCTAGCAGCGACCTCACGCTGGTTTCATCGCCTCGGGCAAGAGCTTGCGCCACTACAAATCGGTAACGGCGGCCCGATCATCGGTGTGCAAGTCGAGAACGAGTATGGTTCCTATGGTGACGACCACGTCTACATGGAAGACATCAAGCAGCAGTTGATCGATAGCGGATTCACGAAGGCCATGCTGTACACCGCCGATGGCCCCGAGCAAGTGCCGAAGGGCTCACTTCCTGAACTTCCCGCAGTCGTCAACTTCGGTCCCGGCGAGGCTGAGCACGCCTTCAAGACGCTGCATGAGCTGCGACCGAACGGTCCATTCATGTCCGGCGAGTACTGGGACGGATGGTTCGATCATTGGGGTGGGCCGCACGCTCGCACCGACACTGCGAAGCAAGTAGCCGATGTCAACTTCATGCTCAGCCGGGGATACTCGATGAGTATCTACATGTTTCACGGCGGCACCAGCTTCGGCTGGATGAACGGCGCAAATGTCGACCATGACCGCTACGAGCCTGACGTGACCAGCTACGACTACGATGCCGCGCTCGACGAGAGCGGTCATCCCACTCCGAAGTACATGGCATTCCGCGAGGCCATCGCGAAGGCAACGCATCGGGAGCTTCCTCCCATTCCTGCATCTCCACCAACGCAAACGATCGCTTCCTTCGCACTGACGGAGAGCGCCCCGCTGCTTGCGCAATTGCCGAATCCGGTCGCGACGCAGGTCGAAGATCCGCCGACGATGGAATCCCTCAATCAGGCCTACGGTTACGTGCTCTATCGCACCAAGCTGAACAAAGCGATGCGGGGCGATCTTACCCTGCACACGCTGCACAACTATGCGCTGGTGATTGCTAATGGAAAGTTGCTCGGCGAACTGGATCGCCGAACCCACGTTGAGACACTCACGGTGGATCTTCCTTCCGGAACTGAGCTCATGCTCCTGGTCGAAAACTCGGGGCGCGTGAACTTCGGCAAGACGGTGCCTACCGAACGCGTTGGCATCCTGGGCGGCGTCACGTTGGCAGGAGAACCACTGCACGGATGGGACGCGGTAAGCCTTCCGCTCACCCATCCCGAGGCACACACCTTCACAAACTCCCCCTGTGAAGGTGTGTGCCTCTATCGAGGAAGCTTCACCGCGAACGCGACGACAGATACATGGCTTGGCACGCGCAGCCTCCATAAAGGTTTCGTGTGGGTGAACGGCCATGCGCTCGGGCGTGCCTGGGATGTGGGACCGCAGCGGGCTCTATACCTGCCCGGACCCTGGCTCCGCCAGGGAACAAATGAGATTTTTGTTCTCGATCTTAAAGCCGCCGGATGGCCCACACTGCGGGGGCTCGATCACCGCGTGGACGATCCTATCGAAGCGCGGTAGCGTCCTACCCTCTGATTGAAATTCATCACTCCGTCGAGCGAAGTAAAAGCGAATATGCCACAATGAAGATGCCGCCTGGAGAGCGGCGCCTGTGGCCAATCATGCCATCGCCGACATGGCGGACGCGGTGGAACTTTCACCGCATTCCGAACCTTTGGGCTCTGTCGACAAGCCCCTCCGTAAGATCGTCCACGTCGATATGGACGCTTTCTACGCCTCGGTGGAGCAGCGTGACGATCCATCTCTGCGCGGCAGACCTGTAGTCGTTGCGTGGCGCGGTTTACGATCCGTCGTCTGCGCGGCTTCGTATGAGGCGCGCACGTTCGGTGTGCGCTCCGCGATGCCAGCGGTGCGCGCAGAACGCCTCTGCCCGCAGGCGATCTTCCTCCCTCCCGATTTCACCCGTTACAAGGCTGTGTCGTTGGCCGTTCGTGAGATCTTCAGTAGGCACACCGACCTCATCGAGCCGCTGTCACTCGACGAAGCGTATCTCGACGTCACGGAGAACAAGACGGGACTTCCCACAGCGACGCGGGTCGCGATTACGATACGCCAGCAGATCCGCAGTGAGTTGAACCTTAATGCCTCCGCCGGCGTTGCGCCCAACAAGTTCCTGGCCAAGATCGCATCCGACTGGCGGAAGCCAGATGGACTCTTCGTCATTCAACCGCATGAGATAGAGAGCTTCCTGCGCGCCCTTCCCATCGGCCGCATTCCGGGTGTGGGCAAGGTGACGGAGGAGCATCTTGCTACTGCGGGAATCCGCACCGTCGGTGACGTGCAGGCGATGTCGCTGGCGGATTTGGAAGCGCGTTTCGGGCGCTACGGTCATCGACTGCACGCACTGGCGCGCGGCATCGACCATAGTCCAGTCATTCCGAACCGTGTACGCAAGCAGATCTCGGCCGAGGACACCTTCCCGGACGACATCCCATTGCGCGCGACGGAGGACGCCGTACGTCGGCTTGCTGAGAAAGTTTGGACGGCCTCGCGCGCTAACGCACGCGGGGCTCGTACCATCGTGCTCAAGCTCAAGACGAAGGAGTTTCAAACGCTGACACGCAGCCTGACGCCCACGACGCCACCCTCCTCCAACCAGGAACTGGCAGATGCGGCGATCTCGATGTTCAACCGTGTGCCACTGGGAAAAGATCAGCTCTATCGGCTCGTCGGCGTGGGACTCAGCAACTTTCAAAGTGACGAAGAACCACCCCTGTTTGCGGGTTTCGAGGATAGCGACGAAGCATCGGAGTAACCGAGCATCTCAGCGCGTGTACTGCTCGTCGCTAACCTTCTCCATCCAGTCCACAGCCTTCCCCTCCAGCCGCTCCTGGATCGCGATGTGGGTCATCGCTGTGGTTGGTGCTGCGCCGTGCCAGTGCCTCTCCCCAGGAGCGAACCATACAACATCACCGGGATGAATCTCCTGGACAGCCTCGCCTTCCCGTTGCGTCCAGCCACACCCAGCCGTGACGATGAGGGTCTGACCCAGCGGATGGGTGTGCCACGCGGTTCGTGCGCCGGGCTCAAAGGTCACGACTGCGCCGCTGACGCGCGCTGGATCCGTCCCCTGAAAGGGCTGATCGAGCCTCACCGTTCCTGTAAACCAATCGCTGTTGCCCTGCGCTGAGGGCTGCGATCCTATCCGTTTGATTTCCACTTGTTCCCTTCTTCTTGCTGTCGCATTACGCCAGGTGCATCGGCGCACCCATAAGATCCTCAATGCGGACCGGGATGCGGCGCACACGGATTCCCGTCGCGTGATAGACCGCACTGGTGATCGCGGGAGCCACTCCGGCGAGGCCGATCTCGCCCACGCCACGTGCCCCCAGCGCATTCAATTTGTAGTCAGGATAGTCGAGGAAGGTCACGTCGATCTGTGGGCAGTCGGCGTTGACCGCGACGATGTAATCCGCGAGGCTAGCGTTGATCGGCGCTCCGCTCATGCGGTCATACTCCACGCCCTCCAACATTCCCATACCCACGCCCATCACTACCGCGCCCTCAATCTGGTTGCGCGCGGCACGTGGATTCAACATACGGCCACCATCGATCACCGTAACCACGCGACTCACGCGCAAGCGTGCTATCTCAGGCTGCCATGTTACTTCGAGGAACTGTGCTCCATAGCTATGGAAGGAGTATTCCTCTTTGCCGCCGCCGAATGTCCCTTTTGACTTGCCTGTACCACTGACACCTTTGACCTTTGCCGCAGACAGCACTTCGCCGATGCTCTGGCTCGGTGAAGTCGCGCCCTTTGGGCGAACCTGTCCTCCAACAAGCTCAAGCTCCGTTGGCTTCTTGTCTCGGAAGGGAGACTCAGGATAGTTTGCGGCCGCCATCAGCAGAGTCTCCACGGCACGCTGTGCCGCGTCGAGAGCCGCCGGAGTTACGGAAGCAGTCGTCCACGAGCCTCCACTGATCGGCCCAGGAGGCAACGCCGAATCACCGAGTACGACATCTACCTTAGTGACCGGCAATCCGGTCGCATGCGCGACCATCTGAGCGATGGCCGTGTAGGTACCGCCGCCGATGTCCTGGGTGGCGCACGTCACGCGTGCCGTCCCGTCCTGGAGTAGCTCAACGGTCATATCGGAGTCGATTCGCATCGCGCCCCAGGCGCATGACGCAACGCCCCAGCCGAGAATCGCTCCCTCGTCATTCCTCATCGAGCCGACCACCGGATTGCGCTTCGACCAACCGAACTTCTCCGCGCCTACCGTAAGGCACTCCTTGAGGTGGCGCGAGGAGAACGGGAGACCATTGCTCTCGTCCTTCTCGGGCTCGTTGACCAGCCGAAGCTGCACGGGATCCATCTTCAGCTTGACCGCGAGTTCGTCCATCGCGCTCTCGAGCGCATACAATCCCGGCACGGCTCCCGGCCCACGCATCGCCGTGGGCACACCAACATTCCGCTTCGCGAGACCTCCCGTGACGACAAGGTTGGGGCAGGAGTACAGGAAGCCCGTGGCTTCGCCGCAACCTTCGTCGTAGTCGGCCTCCATCGCCGTGTGGTTTACGTAGTGATGTGCGAGAGCCACAAGCTTGCCGCTGGGCTCTGCACCGAGTTGGATCTGCTGATCGATCGCAGGTCGATGTCCAACACTCTGGAACATCATCGATCGGCTGACTACAAGCTTGACCGGACGATTAAGATTGCGCGACGTCGCCGCCGCCAGCATTGAATGCGGCCATGGCCATAACTTGCCACCGAAGCCCGAGCCCAGAAAGCGAGTGATGACCTGCACGTTCTCCGGAGGCACACCGAGCATTGCCGCCAGCACATCGCGATGGTTCACCACCGCCTGCGACGTCTCGTACAGCGTGTACTTGCCATCCTTAAAGACCGCTACGGAAGCATGAAGCTCAATGGGATTGTGCGTCTCGTTGGGCGAAGAGTACACCTCATCGATCTTCACGGCAGCACTCTTGAACGCCGCCTCTTGATCGCCTCGATGAGTTACTTTCTTGCGCGCTGGCTTCGCGATCTTCGTATCCAGAAGCTGCTCTTCCAGGTTATGGGGCTGCTTGTTGTAGGTGACTTTGACCGCTTCCGCGGCAGCACGTGCTTGCTCCACTGTCTTCGCCACGGCAACGCCCACGTACTGCCCGTAATAGCGGATCTCATTGTCCGCAAGCGGAGGGCGCTTCTCGTCGAGGATCATCGAGAAGCCCTGCGTGGGCGGCGTGCGATACAGCGGGCCGATGTTGGCGTGCGTGTAAATGGCGAGCACTCCGGGCATGGATTCGGCGGCGGCGGTGTCGATCCTTGTGATGCTGCCGTTCGCTATGGTCGCGATCACGGGCCACGCGTAGACGAGACCCGTGAAGTTATGGTCGGAGGAGTACATCGCTGTTCCCGTGGTCTTCAACGGGCCATCGATGCGCGGCGTGGAGACCCCGATGATATGGCTCTCGGTGATGGGCTTCTGTGCCTGATCCTGCATCGCTCGTCCTCCTCTATGCCAGCTTGGTCGCCATGGTCAGTGCGTGCGTTACGCAGCGCTTTGCGAGTTCCACCTTGAAGCCGTTCTGCGACTGCGGCTTTGCTCCATGCAGTGCAGCTTCAGCCGCGGCGCGGAAGTTTTCGCGCGTCGCTGTCTTACCAACCAGTGCCTTCTCGGCCTCATGACTGCGCCACGGAACGGTGCCGACGCCACCCATTGCGATCCTCGCGAAGACGATCTTGCCGCCAAGCTGCTTGGTCGCGATGGCCGCGGAGGCCAGGGCGAACTCATATGAGGCGCGGTCGCGCAGCTTTAAATAGGTGCTCGTAGCACCCTCAGGCAATGCGGGTATCGTGACATGCGTGACCAAATCACCAGGCTCAAGAACCGTCTCACGCTGCGGCGTGGATCCGGGCAGCACGTAGAACTGTGCGATGGGGATAGCGCGATCCCCCTTTGGTCCAGTGACATGCACAATCGCCTCAAGAGCGGTCAAGGCTACGTTCTGGTCCGAGGGATTCGTCGCGATGCAGTGTTCGCTGGTTCCAAGAACGGCGAGCATGCGATTGTGTCCCTCGATAGCCGGGCAGCCCGAACCGGGGTTGCGCTTGTTGCACGCAAACGCCGTGTCGCGATAGTAGACGCAGCGGGTCTTTTGCAGCAGGTTGCCGCCGGTAGATGCGAGATTGCGAAGCTGCACGGTTGCGCCGCTGAGGATCGCTTCGGAGAGCACCGGGTACCTAGCTTTAATCAGATCGTGCTGCGCGACATCGGTGTTCCGCGCCAGCGCGCCGATCTTCACCCCGCCGTCCGGGGTTGATGTGATCGAAGAAAGCGTGAGGCGATTGATGTCGACGAGCTGCTGCGGCGTCTCTACATTGAGCTTCATGTAGTCGACCAGGTTCGTGCCCCCGGCGATGAAGCGCACCGGAGCTCCCTGCTGTGCTGTCGACGCGCCCGCCTGAGCCTTCACGGCGTCTGAGACGGATCCCGGAGTGATCAGAGTGAATGGATACATGGGTTCCCTCTCCTATGCCATCCGGCGCACGGCCTGCACCGCGGCCACGATGTTGGGGTAGGCTCCGCAGCGGCAGATGTTACCGCTCATCGCCTCGCGCACGTCAGCGTCGTCCTTGCCCACAGGCTCCTTCAACAGCGCCACCGCAGACATAATCTGACCACTAGTGCAGTACCCACATTGGTAGCCATCCTCTTGCACGAAGGCTGCCTGCATGGGGTGCATCTTGTCCGGCGTTCCAATGCCCTCGATGGTGGTGATCTCATCGTTCTGGTGCATCGAGGCGAAGAGCAGACAGCTGTTCACGCGGCGGCCGTTGAGGTGCACGGTGCATGCGCCGCACTGCCCGTGGTCGCAGCCCTTCTTTGTGCCGGTAAACGACAGCGTCTCGCGTAGCGTGTCAAGCACCGTCGCTCGCGGGTCCACCATCATATGATGCGTCTGCCCGTTCACCTTGAGCGACACGGGGATCGCGCCTGGGATGTCCGTGTCCGGCAGGGGGGAGGCCGAGGTACTCTCCGGCTGGGCGCCGACGCCCAACGGAACAGCAACAGCGGCCGTCGCGGTCGCCACGCCCGCTGCTCCGGCGCGCGTGAGAAACACTCGCCGGCTGATGCGTTCGAGCGAGGTCAAAGGTGGATTGTCTTTCTCGTCTAAAGGCGCCATATCGAGGCCTCCTTAGGGCTTCGTTTGCTGCGAAGAGGAACCCGGTTCCGGACGCATCCTAGTCCATCGAGAGCGTGCGTCCTGAAGGATACGACTTTGGATGCCGAAATCGGCCCGAGCGACGCAGGCAGCGTTGTGGAAGCCTGCGCCTCCCAGCCCGAGGGGAGTTCTAGCGGTAGGTCATCTTCTCCAGTGCCTCAGGATAACGGTCACCCTCGACAGGAATCGTCTTGGCGGCATCATCCAGCTGCGCGAGTTCACCAGCGCTGAGAACGACCGACAGCGAACCACTGTTCTCCTTCAGGCGCGACAGCTTCGTCGTTCCCGGAATCGGCACGATCCATGGTTTCTGGGCCAGCAACCAGGCAAGAGCGATCTGTGCGGGCGTAGCAGTGTGTCCCTTGGCGATCTCCTGCAGGAGATCCACGAAAGCCTGGTTCGCTTGCATGGCCTCCGCTTTGAATCGCGGCAGCCGGCTGCGAAAGTCATTGCTTGCAAACTCGGTACTGGTGCTCATCGCTCCGGTGAGGAAGCCCTTGCCGAGTGGGCTATATGGGACGAAGCCGATGCCTAGCTCTTCGAGCAGCGGCAAAATCTCCTCCTCCGGACGACGCCACCACAACGAATACTCACTCTGCAGCGCAGTTACTGGCTGTACAGCATGCGCGCGGCGGATGGTGTCGGCTGCGGCCTCCGACAACCCAAAGTGCTTTACCTTGCCCTCCGCGATGAGCTCCTTCACCGTTCCAGCGACATCCTCGATCGGCACGTCAGGATCGACGCGATGCTGGTAAAACAGATCAATCGTATCAATGTTCAGGCGCTTCAATGATTCCTCGGCCACCTTCCGGATATTCTCGGGACGGCTGTTGAGCGTGTTCAATCCAGGCGCCGCGCCCGGGACAATATTGAAGCCGAACTTCGTCGCAATGACGACCTTGTCCTTGATCGGCGAGAGGGCCTTGCCTAACAGAAGTTCATTGGTGAACGGACCATAGACCTCCGCAGTGTCGAAGAAGGTGATGCCCAAATCGAAGGCCTCGTGCAGCAGATCAATCATCTCTGCTTCATCCTTCGGCTCGCCGTAGGAGAAGCTCATACCCATGCAGCCAAGTCCAAGGGCCGAAACCTCCAGCCCGCTCTTACCCAGTGTTCGCTTCTGCATCGTGATTCCTTTCGGTGGAACAGTAGATCGTTAGTTGGCTGAGCGAGCGCGCTGCGACTCGCGCCAGTGGCCGGGCGGCACGCCCTCCCAGCCACGGAAGGCACGTACGAAGCTGTTCGCGTCCTCGTAGCCGAGCAGGTAAGCTGCCTCGTTGAGCTCGAGCACAGAGTTACCCAGGTAATAGCGAGCCAACTGGTGCCGCGCTTCATCAAGCACACGCTGAAAGCTTGAGCCAGACTCTTGCAGTCTGCGTTGCAGCGTTCGTGTGCTCACGTGCAGTGCCCGGGCTACATCGTCCATGGAAGGACGCTGCCCGGTAAGACGCTGCTGGATCGCGTCCCGGACAAGCTGGACGAAACCGCCGGCCTCGTCTTCGCTCCGGTTCTGCCTCAACTGCTCATCCAGCTGCGGCGCTAGCAGGTCCAGCAACTCAGCGTTGCGTGTCAGGAACGGCGCCGTCGCATCCTCAGCGCGGAAGACAATGGCATTCCGTGGCGCGTTCGACACCACCTCACAACCAAAGTGCCGTTCGATCTGTCGGCCATGAGCTCGTGGCTGAATCAGCTCCAACCGCACAGGTGAGAGCTTTGTCCCCGTGCCATGCCGACCCAGCGTCTGCAGCCAGGCAAAACAATACTCCACGAGCGCCGTCGGCTCCGCATCAGGTGCCTCCGTCCAGCGGAAGCGGATGCTCCACTCCCCATCTTCGACCTGCTCGAGGATCTCTTCCGGGCACGTGAGCTGCTTGTAGCGGCCCATATGCCGGATCGCCGCGCCGAAGTTCTCTGTTGCCAGCGCAGCAATGCCGCTGGGATGAAAACGCTGCGGCTGCGACTCGTTGCCGAGCTTCAGCGCGATCCCGGGATCCTCGCTGACGTCTGCAATTGCATGCCAGAAAGAGAACAGCTCGGAGGTCGTCATCAACACACGGCGCGACACGAAGAGGTCCGGAGGGAGTCCGGCCCTGCGTAAAACTGCAGGGAGACGGACTCCATTCTCCTCCAGCTTGTCGGCCAGAATTGCTGCAACCCGGAAGTGCTTATTCATCGCCATCAGCTATCCCTTGAGTGACGCCATATCGATCGAGAAGCGGTACTTGACGTCGGACTTCAGCAACCGCTCGTATGCTTCATTGATCTGCTGCATCGCGATCACTTCAACGTCGGCCGTGATGTTGTGTTCACCGCAGAAGTTCAGCATCTCCTGGGTCTCGGCGAGGCTACCAATGAGCGAGCCCGACACACTACGGCGTTTGAAAAGCAAGCCCATGGAGAACAGCTGGAGAGCCTTTTCCGGTGCGCCCACAAGCGTCATGTTGCCGTCGCGCTTCAGCAAATGGATATACGCATTGATGTCATGGTCAGCCGAGACGGCATCGAGGATGAAGTCGAAGCTGCCCGCATGCTTCTGCATCTCATTCGCATCTTTAGAAATGATGACCTCATCAGCACCAAGGCGCTTCGCATCTTCCACCTTGCTGGGCGAGGTGGTGAAGACGACGGTGTGCGCACCGAGTGCGTGAGCGAACTTGACGCCCATATGACCGAGGCCGCCGAGACCAACAATGCCAACCTTCTGCCCCTTGGTCACACCCCAATGACGCAGCGGCGAGTAGGTGGTGATCCCCGCACAGAGCAGCGGCGCGGCACCAGCTAGATCGAGATTCGAGGGCACGTGCAGCACGAAGTGCTCGTCGACGACGATCGAGTCCGAGTAGCCGCCATACGTCACGCCGCCGGTGTGCTTGTCGGGCGCGTTATAGGTGAGCGTCATACCGTTGCAGAACTGCTCAAGGCCGGCCTTGCATTCGGGGCAGGTCCCGTCGGAGCCGACCAGGCAGCCGACTGCCGCAATGTCACCAACCTTGAACTTCGTCACGCTGGAGCCGACAGCCGTGACGCGGCCCACGATCTCGTGGCCGGGCACACAGGGGTATACCGTCGGCATGACTGCGTTCCACTCGTCACGCACGGTATGCAGGTCGGAGTGGCAGACGCCGCAGAAGAGGATCTCGAGCTGCACGTCGCGCTCGGTAGGCTCACGACGGGAGATCGCTGTGGTGGCAAGGGGCGAAGTGGCGGTGCTGGCGGCGAAAGCCTTTGCGTTGTACATGCCCTAACAGTAGTCCCGGAACCACGTGGCGCGCCATGCGCATCGCGCCATTTTGGTTGCAGATCACGCCAGGAAAAAGAGGCCCGTTACAGTGCGATGAAACCCGCAACGGGCCCGGGAAATCCAAAACCGCAATGCTTAGAAATTCACACGTGCGCCAAATTGCACGCTGCGGGGATCTCCAACCGCGGTGGCCTGCCCAAACGTCGAGTTCGCAGACGCGGGGTAGTTTCCTGTCCCCCACGTACTGTTCGGGACCATGTCATTGCGATGATTGAGCGAGTTGAAGGCTTCCGCCAGCGTTTCAATCTGCAGGTGCTCCGTGAGAGCAAAGGTCCGGCTCAAGCGAGCGTTCAGCGCGAAGAATGGAAATCCAATCCCCACATTACGACCGATCACAGCGCCCGCAAGGCCCTCCGTACATGGGTTTGTACCGCTGAGGCTATAGCTGCCAAAGCACGGCCGCTGCGTGGTTCCCTGCTTCGTCGTAGAGCCGGTGGTGACATTGAACGGCAGCGCGGAGTAGTACTGAAGAACGCCGTCGAGCTTCCATCTGTGGGTAATCTCTTCGACCACGCCGTGTGCGGGCTTCACCGATGTATTCAGCGCTGCGTCGAAGACCACGCGATGCCGTTGGTCGTCATCGGCACGGCTGCGATCTTCGCGCAGGTTGAAATTATTGATCGGCGCACTGAAGAAGAACTCGCTAACGTTATCAATCGCATGCGACCATGTATAGGACACGCGGGCCGAGCCCCATCCAGCAGCCCGTTGCACGAAGCTCACCTCAAGACCATCGAAATATGAATCGAAGGCTGAGCTGTACGGCTTCACGTTGCCACGAGTAGCATCCGGCCGCGTGCCATCGATATTGATGTTCGTATTGATCGCACCGATCAGGTGCTCGCCACGAAGATGCTGATAGCTGACTTCCAGCGAACTCCGGGCAGAGATCTGTTGCTCCACGCCAAGGCTCGCCTGCTGCGAGTATGGGTTTTGGATGTTGCGTTGCATAAGCGAAAAGTTCTCCAGCGCACCGGCAGGAGGCGTCGCCGCAATGGCTGGGAAACTCGGAGCTCCGACCTGTCCTGGAGAAAACGTATAGCTCAGCAACGCCGCCTGGCTATAGTCCGTGGTGTTGTGCGCGGAGAGCAGAGCGTTAGCCAGCGGACGTAGCGGCACTCGATCGTAAAAGAGGCCATAGCTGCCGCGCACGACGGTGCGGTGTTCCACGAAGGGCGACCACGCGAAGCCGACGCGCGGCGAGACGTTGTTCTTGTCCGTCGTGATGGTCTCCAGGTACTCCAGGTCGTAGCGCACACCGGTATTGAGCGTCAGCGACTGTGACAGCTTCCACTCGTCCTGCGCATAGAACCCAACGTTCGGGTTCGTCTGATGCACGGTGGGCGTGCCGAAGTTCTGTGTGAAGCCCTGAGAGTTATAGGTGCCCGCAAGGAAGCTCGCCAGCGAGGCGAACGTGTAGGCCCCGCGCAACGATTGCGGAAACGTAATCGTGTCGGCGTTGTACAGGAAGTCCACGCCGGCCTTGAAGGTATGTGCCCCATGCTCAATGACGAGGTTGTTCACCATTTCGCTCAGGTAATTCAATCGGCTTGTTGGCGATGAAGTCGAGCGACCGAAGACTGCAATTCCGGAGATCGTCACAGCCGGTCCGATCTGGTCATTGGGCGGAGCGTACAGGTTGTCGTAGATAAACTGCCCGCGCGTCTCGTTGTAGATGTGCGGCGTGAGCGTGGCGACGTTGCTCGCAGCCAAGGTGTGGTTCGTATCGTAGACACTGGTGCCGTTCGACACCTCATTGAGCGAGCCAACACCGCGCGCGTTCAGGCTGCTGAGCTGGTAGAAGCTGTAGCGCGCCTCGAGCCTGTCATTGCCACTCACGCGCTGGTCACCGCGAAGGAACAGGTTGTCCGTATGCAACGTCGTCGGATAGGTCGAAGTCGGACTACCACTGAGGGGAAGCATTGGCGCAGCGTACCCCGAGACGGCAAGCCTCGCATCGATCGCACTTGCGTTCGTTGGCGTCACCGTGATGATGCCGTTGGTGCGCAGGCGTTGCTCCTCGAAGTTGCCGAAGAGGAAGCTGCGGTCGCGCACGACTGGCCCCGATAGACTCGCACCATACTGCCCCTGCGTCAGCGGAAGCTTCGTCCCGGAGAGCGCATTATCGGCGTTCATGCGCTGATTGCGGAGGAATCCATAAGCGGTCCCATGCACATCGTTTGTTCCGCTCCGCGTGACGATGTTGAAGTAGCCGCCGAGTGCGCGGCCAAACTCGGCCTGCCCCCCCGAGGTGACCACTTGGAACTCGCGCACCACATCCATGCCAAGCACTGTTCCTGCAACACCCGCGGCATCATCGTTGCCGGAGAGGCCATCCACGATGAAGCTGTCGGAGAAGTTGCGTTGGCTGTTCACAGAGTAGCCCTGCCCAACAACCTCAGAGGTCTCGGCGAGCGTCTGTGTGCTGGCAGTATTGGTTGGGGACACACCAGAAACCAGCAGTGAGATATCGAGGTAGTTGCGGCCTTCGAAAGGCAGATTCTGGACCTCCTCCTGTTGGACAGTCTCGCCGACCTGGCTGCGGTCCACCTCGACGATTGGCGACTCATCAGTAACCTGAACGCTGCTGCGTGTCCCAGCAACCGAAAGCTGCAGCGTGAGATCGAACGCCGACCCAGGCGAGAGATCAACCTCCCGGCTTGCATCCGCAAAACCCTGCGCCTGCGTGGTGATTTCGTAGTGGCCAATCGGGAGATAGAGCAAGCGAAATCGGCCCTGAGGATCGGTGTGAACGCTATAGCTCTGGTTGGTGCTTGGCTGCAGAGCAGTCACGACCGTCCGCGGAAGCACTGCTCCTGTGCTGTCGAGTACCCGCCCCGTGATGGAGCCGTTCGTCAAAGTTTGTTGCGCGCGCAGGAGATGCGGGAGCAAGGATAGCAGCAGGGCTGCGCAAAGATACAGGCCTGTTCGGGCCGGGCGGTTCATCATCGTGCTCCAATCGTCGGCGGCCGTGAGCCGCGGTCCTTAGTCGAAACTCAGGAGAGGAGACGGGAGTACGGAGGGCCGCGCTTGGGGTTGGCTGCAATCCGCTCGATGACGCGCTGTCGTTGCAGCGCAGGTGATAATGCGGGGACCGTTCGCGGACCGAGGCACGCAGAAGATCCATGCGGACCTATCACGGGCGCGGTATGAGCGAACGAAATCGTCACGCTGGAACAAGGGCAGCGCTCCGTCAGAGTCGCGGTATAGTGGACGGCATTCCGTCCCTCGTCCTGCCCAACTCCGTTCGTACGCAGCATTGTGCAGTGATGCTTGCCGTGAATGCGACAGCATGCCGGCAGCGCCGTTTCCCCCGACTGCGCCAATGCCGACGCAAGCGCGAACAGTGGCAGGAGAAACGCGCAGAGCATCGTCATGGCAACAGCGCGATGCCAGAGCATGTTTCGCATTGGAGGAGAAGAGTTCAAGAGAGCGAGAGATTCAGGAAACCATAAACGGAAGGCCGCTATCGCGGCGACAGGGCGCACTCACAGATCGCAGCTTCGAAATTCGACATGATGCAGCGCAATCTACATCATGTCCCGGGCGAGCCGGGATACTGATTTGTGCAGCGAGCCAACGTGATCTATCGGCAAATATGCTGATAGACCTCTCGTGAGTTGAGTGAGACGGCGCGAAGAGCTAGGAAAGGCTGGCGCTGGGAGGGCCGCGTTTTTGCCGGGCACGATCGCGCGCGATGCTGCGGTTCCCCTCAGCCTGCGCGACGACAGCAGGCTGGTGGGCAACATCCGAGACAATCACGTTCGCTTCCGGTAGGCCGAAGAGCGGTGTGTGGCTCGCACGCACAGGTGCCGAGGGAGCGAACGGACACCTCTGCGCGGGACCTCGGAAGGCAGCATCGTCATTCGAACCGGACGTTGCACTATCGTGCATGGCGCAATGGTGAGCACCGCTCCGGCGGCAACACGCCGGCAGCTTCGCCTCGTTCCTGCCCGTGAGGGCGAAGAGTGTCGACGCGAAGGGCAGCCCGAAGAGGGCCAACAACGCCATGGCGATGAGCTTGCGCACTGAACCCATTCAAACATCAGCGCTCCAGAGCCGCAAGTCGCGCTGTAATTTCCCTCAAAGGAAGGCAGCCTAGGCAGCAGTGTGACGGAGAGCGGATGCAGGCAAGAGAGAAGCAGCCGTTCCCAATGATTCGGCCAGTAGACCGACAGAATCGATGAGGACGGCGGCAGGAGGAGTCGATTTAGTGAATGGTGAGATTCACCAGCGTGGTGATGCTGTTCGTGCCGTCGCTTGCGACCACGTTTAGCGTGGAGCTGGTCACCGGATTTCCACCGCCACATCCACTTACCGTGAGGAAGCCACCAAAGAGCAGTGCAAGCAGAAGCAGCCGAGAAGCGAGCTTCTGGCTCTTCCGCAGCCTCCAGAGCCCGAACAATCCAGGCAGCAGTATGGCGTAGTAGATCGGCCTCGCCCCCCCCGGCACACGCTCAAGCATCCCGTGCACCGATGCCACGGTGATGGTCAGCGTGGTGCTCTGCGATGAGTTGCTCGACTGTGTGAAGGTAAGCGACGCAGGGTTGAAGCCACAGGTGACGCCGGCCGGGAGACCCGAGCACGTGAACTGCAGCGTGCCCGCGTAGCCTGCATTCGGCGCATAGGTCAACGTCGCCGACGCTGTGCCTGGAGCAGCCACTGAGAGGTAGAGTGTCGGCGTCGAGGTAGTTAAGCCAACTGTCACCGCTGCCTTCGTGGTGAACGCGACGGCACTGCTCGTCGCCGGTTGGTTGAGAGTGTCGCCGACAAACTGCGCCGTGATGCTGTGCGTGCCCACAGCGAGTGTCGACGTGGTGTAAGTTGCCACACCGCTTCCGTTGAGTGCCACCCCACTCGTGAGCGGTGTAGTGCCGTCAAAGAAGCTCACCGTACCAGTAGCGTTGTTGGAAGCTGTGAGCGCTGCGGTGAAGGTCAGCGATATTCCCTGAAGCTCATTGCCAGAGGTTGGCGCAGGAGTCACAGAGAGAGCCATCGCGGGCGTCGCCTTGACGATGAAGCTCACCGCCGTTGCCGTCGAGGTGAGGAAATTGTTGCTCGGCGTATAGCTCGCGCCGATGGTATGGCTCCCCGCCGTGAGTCCCGTCAATGTAACCGTCGCGGTGGCTCCACTGATCGCGATGGGCGATTGCACCTTGCCATCGACGGTGAAGACCACGCTGCCCGCTGGCGAACCCGCAGTTGCCGCGACCGTTGCGGTAAGGCTCACCGATTGGCCCAGCACTGGGGCTACTGGCGTTGGTGTACTCAAAGCCAGGGTCGTCGGCAGTGGAGCATTCGAGCCTGTGAGCGTCATCTGCAACCCCGCCGCTCCGTTGAAGGTGACGGTGTCCGTGGTGTTGGTGTTGGTCGTGGGAGCGTAGGTCGTGGTCAATGCACAACCTCCGCCCACAACCACCGCGCTGGGCACGCCACTGGCTACGGTGCAGTCGTTGGAGCCCGTAGCTGTCACGGTGTAGTCTGCGGCGTCCGTCTGTGAGAGCGACGTAATTGCCAACGGCTGATTGCCCGTCGACAGCAGCGTGAAGCTTGCCGGAACGATGGCGGTCCCCGTGAAGCTCGCAGCTGCCTGCGTACGCAGGAGTTCGAGCACGCTGCCCGTACCGTTTGCGGTGTAGATGTTGCCGCTGCCATCGAGTGCCAACGCCGTCGAGGTGATGCCCGTCGCAACGATGAAGGCGCTGGTGTTAGTGCTCGCGGGAACCACAGTGATCGTTCCCGCGGACGTGTCCGAAACAAGGAGATTCCCTGCGGCGTCGACTGCCATCGCCCCTGGATGCGCCACCGCGGTGCTCACCGCCGTCGGCGCAGCTGTATAGGTGTAGCGATAGATCGTGCCTGAGTCTGCCACGTAAAGGGCGTTCGGAGGTACAACTGCCAGTCCCGTGGGAGACGTGAGGCCGGAGCCGATGAGGGTACGCTGCGCTACCCCGTTGGGGCTTACCTCGTAGACCATCGCAGTCGAGCTATCGGCCACGAAGAGATCGTTGAGGCTATCGGTGGCGAGTGCTGAGGGCGAGGTAAACGTACCAAAGCTCGCAGTCACACCCGTCGCCGAGATCTGCGTAACGGAACCGCTGGCGTCCGCCACGTACACGTTGCCCCGCTGATCCGTAGCGATCGCCGTGGGATTGTTGATCGACGCCAGTACCGTCCCGGTTGCAGAGGTGCCCGTCGAGTCCGCGGCAAAGCGAAGCAGCTTCTTGCTCGCCGTATCTGCAACGTACAAATTGCCAAGTCCGTCGACCGCAACGAGCGATGGTGTGAGACCGTTGCCAATCTTAGTCGTCGTTGCCGGGTCTAGCGTTGCACCTGAGCCCAACCCACTTCCCGTAAGGCTAAATGTTGTTGAGTACGAACCCGCCGTCACAACAGCCAGCGCTGCGCTCCGCGAGCCCGCAACCGTTGGAGCAAAGGTAGCCGTCAGGCTACAGTCCTGCGTGGTGTCCGTGTTGGTCGCGCACGTTACCGAGCTCAAGGTGAAGTCCGGCGATGAGAGCGGAAGACTGGTGGTGCCCAGCGTATCGCCTGCGATCAGGTGCAGCTTCACCGCCTGCGTGGTGCTCGCGCCGGTGGCTGTTGCTGGAAACGCGAGATCGGTGGAGATCTTGCGGATGCGTCCGTCCAGCGTATCAGCGATGTAGACGTGGCCTTGCAAGTCCACGCCCACACCGATGCCACCTCCGGTGCCCGTTCCGACGGTGGCCTGAGTTCCCAGGCAGCCATCGCCAATGGTGCTCGTGTTACAGCTCGTTCCCTTGCCAGCAATCAAACGGATGTAACCCGTACGCGCGTCCACAAACCATGCGACGCCGTTTGAGTCGGCGATATAGAGGTTACCCGACGCGTCCATCGCCAGCTTCTGCGGAGACACGTTGACGGTGTTGGCCAGCGCGGGAGCCGTGTAGTTGTAGGTACCCGACCCCGTGCCCGCGATGGTGTAGATGTAGCCGTTAGCCGGCGAGGTTACGCCGAGCTTCTGCAGCAGGTTGTAGAGTCCGGAGCCACTGACGCAGGTGACGCATACCACGCGCACGCGCGAAGCATCGGCAATGTACAGGTTGTCGCTCGGGTCAGTAAGCACGCCTTGCGGATTACTTACGGTCGCAGCGGTGGCAAGTCCACCATCGCCCGTTGACGAACTCACACCTGTTCCCGCCACCGTCTGGATGTTGCCTGAGGTATCGACCTCGCGGATCTTGTTATCCGCGGTGTCGGCCACGTAGATATTGCCGTAGCTGTCAGCCGCCACACCACGAGGCTGGTTGATCAACGCGCTCGTAGCCGCTGCGCCGTCTCCGTTGGTCTGCGTAGGATCGCTCGGACGTGTACCGCTTCCCGCGATCAGGTACATCAGGCCATCTGCGGCTTTGACCTCATACACCTTGTTGTCGCTGTAGCCGGCGATGAAGACATTCCCGTAGGGGTCGGCAAAGACACCGCGCGGCTTATTCAGCTTCACCAGTGTCGGAGTGCAAGGCGTGCTTGCCGTCGGCAGGCACGCCGTGCCACTCACGTAACCGGCGAAGAGCGAGATGATTCCATCCGGAGTGATCCGCCGAACCTCACTGGCGTTGGCATCGGTGAGATAGAGGTTTCCAAATGGATCCGCCACAACGCTGCGGAGGTCGAGCGACGAGCCGCTGAACGCCATCTGCGTCGCCTGGCAGCCATTGCCGTTGGCATCCGTAGATCCTGTGCATGCCGTGTTCGCATTCGCTGCGGTGGCCCCGCCGGCGACCGTGCTGATCGTTAGCGGAAGCGCAATGGGTGCGGTCGAGAGCGGATACACTGTCGGCGGATTCACCGTGACCGACACAGACGAGGAGGAAGAAGTGGAGAAGTTCGTCGTGCCGGTGTACGTTGCCGTCACCGTCACGGAACCCAGTGGAAGATTGAGACTCGCGTTCGCCACCCCATTGTTCAGAGTGGCCGAACCCACGTTGGAGGCCGCGCCACCATTGACGCTGGCAGCGAAGGTGACCGTGCCAGTCGGCGTCCCTGCAACTGAGCTCACCGTGGCGACGAACTTTACCTGGACTCCTACGGTGGTCGTTGTCGCAGACGCCGAAAGCGCCGTCGTTGTGGCTGCAGGCCCAACGGTCACATTGGCCGTTGGCGAAGTCGAAGCTGAAGTCCCCGCAGCGCCCGTGTACTGCGCCACGATGCTGTAGGTTCCGACTGGCAGGCTCAACGTAGCCGATGCCGCTCCCCCCAAGATCGTCGATGAACTAGCAACGACGCCGTTGACGACGAACTCCACACTTCCACTGGATGCGCCAGAGACAGTAGCTGTCGCTGTAAACGCCGTGCCGAAAGAAGTTGTCGCCGGTACGCCAGACAGCGTGGTCGTCGTGCTGGAAGTCGAACCTGCATTGACGACGACCTGGTAGGAGCCAAACGATACATACGGTTGCCCGTTTGTCGTGGGGACGTAAGTTGAGTCGCCAGCATAACTGGCCGTGAAGGTGTGCGTTCCGGGCGTGAGGCCCGTCAGCGGAACCATGACCGTATCGCTCGAACCAGGCAACGTGACGCTCGTTGCGGCGCCGCCGTTGGAGTCGGTCAGGGTGACGGTGCCGGTGGGGTAAGGATAGGACGCGGCCGCAACGGTAGGCGTCAGGATCACTACGGCAGTGGCCGTCTGCCCTTGCGTGATGGTTTGGTTCACACCATTGGGACCCGTGAGTTCCGGAGCGAGGTAGGTGAAGTAGCAGGCCGGGGGCAGCAGATTGCTGACCGTCCGGTTGTCCACGACCACAACACCGTTCGAGCCGGCATCAGCGTTGATCGCGGTGACGAAGTTGGACGATACCTGCCCCGGTCCCAGCGTGACGACAGTATTGCTGGGCGCTGTACTGTTCAGGTCCGAAGCCTGCAGCGTGTTGAAGCCGACGTTATCGAACGTGATCGTCAGCGGATTGACTGTTCCGTTGTTCGACGCCCCCGTAAGCTGAACGGTGCCCTCGGTAAGGAAGGTCAGATTCTGCAGCAGGATGTTGTTGAAGTTCGGAGTCAAGGTGCCAGTATTTGTGTTGTAGAGAGGCGTGAACTGCATCAGCGCCTTGTGGTTCTGGAAGCAGGAGTTGGAGTACTGGATATCCGTAACGACTCCGCCCCGATCGTTGGCGGTCTTGATGCGAATGCCCGTCGAGTTCGAGTCGACGCTCGAGTTGCCCGACAGCATATTGCCATCGAAGAGCACATTGCTCACGCCGCCGCTCGTGTAGCTCCCAATCGACTCTCCATGGCCGGCATAGAAATGGTTTTGCGTGATTGAGATATTCGACGCCGGATTCGAACCGGATGCCCCGACCGCTACGTTGTCGTCCCCATCGGAGATGTAGGACCTCGTCACCGTGAAGTTATGCACGTTGCCGGGATCGATGCCGTCAGTATTGCGCGCGCTGGTCGGTGTCACGATCTTCACGTCCCACGCGGTGAATCCAGTGACCGTGCTCGTCGTGGAGACATGGAACATCGTCGAATTCATCAGCGTGATCTTGTACATCGTGATGTTCGACGCGTTGCCGCCCATCTGGATCATGCGCGGGTTCTGCTGGCTTCCACCGCTGTTGGCGATGGTCGCAAGTCCCCACCAAGTCTGGCCGGCGTAGCTCGATGGGAAGCTGTTGAGTACCACATCGCCGCCGCGGCCATTGATCTTGCCATAGCCCATGATGCCCACATTGCTGACACCGTTGATGAGGATGAGCGGCTGGCACGAACTGGTGGCGCTATTGTTGTTCACCGTGCCACAGGTGTGTGTTCCGGCAACGGTGTCATAGTCTTGTGCATTGCGGGAACCGTAGAGCGTAACGCCCGGATCGATGAGCAGCGTGACGTTGGACGGCATCACGAGCGGCCCAGTAAGGAAGGCATCGGCGTTGGCGTTGCCGGCCGAGAGCTCAACCGCCTGTCCCGATGTGCAGGCATTGAGCGCAGCCTGAATGCGTGCACCATCAGGATTCGAATTGTTAGCGTCAAAGCTGGCTGGAATGTCGCCATTCACATCAGCGATGTCCGCGACCAGCTGCGTACATACCGCCGGGAAGCTCGGCTCGGTTACCGTGCGTGCATCGCCGGTCGCGACGGCTGTGGCCGCAGGCGGAGCCGTAATGGTGAGCGTTCCGTTGACGAACGCGAAGCTGTAGTTGGTGGCGCTCAATGTTCCCTGCGCCGCCGTGATCGTATATACCCCGGGCGCCGTCGGTGTCGTTGGAGTAGTCGTGAGCGACGGACTTCCGCTCAGCACAGTAGACGTATCCGGCGGAACGAAGCCCGAGTAGTTCGCGGAATACGCAGCGGCAGCAGTTCCGAAGGCAACCGTCTGGCTGTTCGCCGTGACTTGAAGAGCCACTTTAGCAAGCGACACACTCCCGGTGCCGTTAGCTCCGTTATAGTTTGTGTCACCGGAATAAACGGCGCTGAGGCCGTGCATGCCTGCCGATAGGCCCGTCAGTGTGAAGGAGACCGTACCACTCGAAAGGTTCTTCGAGATTGGGGTTCCTGCGTCGACTGAAAGATTTACAGAGCCGCCCGGGGTCGCGCCCGAACCAGTCACCGTAACATTCACCACAACCGACTGACCGTAGCTCGCACCTGTTGTGGCCGACACACCGACTATAGGATTGGCCTTCGCCGACGGTGTGACCGTAACCGTGTACGCGCTCGCGGACGTTGACCCAAGGAAATTGCTGTCCCCGCCATAGCTGACCGTAAGATTATTTGGCCCAACCGAAAGGCTTGACGTGGTGTAGTACGCGGAACCCGACGCGTCCAGCGTGCCGCTGGTGAGTAAAGTTCCGTTGTCGTAGATGGTGTAAGTACCGGTCGGCACCACACCTGCGCCCGGAGTCTGCGGGCGATAAAGCAGCGTCACGCTGGTGCCAGACTGCACACTGATCGCCGTCGTCGGAGCGAAGGTGTTGCTATATGCGGCGAGCGCCGAAGTCGGATTCCATGAAGTCCCATTCGCCATCTGGCTCAGGAAGGCGACAGGCGCCCACTTTGCGGCCTGCGCCGCAGTCGTATACACCTGCGGCGCAATCGAAGTCGTCTCTCGAGTTCCCGTCACTCCCTGCCCGGTGTTGCCCTGGGCGTCGCTGTACGGAATGCTGTTGTATTCCGCATAGGTTGAGGTCGGCAGATTCGTGTCTCCGGAAAACTCGATCCACCCCACCGGATTCACTTGATCGATCTTGCTGTTCAGCAGTACGGTGGTCGAGAACTGACCGTAGGGCCGGCCGAAGTAGAGGTTAGTCATGCCGGTGCTTTGCGACGTCAGCGTCGCTCCATTGAACACATAGCCGCTGAGGTAGTCGTTTGTGCTGCCGCTCGCTACGGCCTTATTCTGTGCCGTGATCGTCTCTGTGCCCGTTGCCGAGGCGCCATGCCAAAGCGTGTAGATCTGCGTCTGATCGAAGACCATCGCCGCATCGCCAAAGATGTAATCGACGTCACCGGAGATGTAGCCCTTCCAGAAATACTGGCGGGCCGCAGTATAGGCAGATCCGCTGGATCCCTGGCTGCCGGCATAGAGCGTGTCCTGCAGACTATTCAAGCGAACATTGTTGAAGACAGCCTGGTCCGAGCGGCTCCACACGGCCAGGGCCTGCGAGTAGCACAGTGTGCCAGCGTTATACAACGCGCTGTTGGAAAGATTCGACGTGTTCGGCACGCACGATCCTCCCGAAGAGACCAGCGCCGTCGGGTTCACGTTCGTGTCCGTGTTCCAGGTATTGTTGATCGTCAAATACTCAGCGTAGAAGTTGTTCGGCACATAGGTAGTGCCGCCGATTGTGGCCTTGTCCACGTTGAGTGTGGAGGACCCTTCATCGCCGGTCTTGCCGCCATTCTGAGCTGTCGGTGTGGCGCCTGCTTCTGCAGTCAGAATCACCTTCGTCGGATCTCCGCCGAGGCCGCGTAGCGAGACGTTGGGATAGGAGATGCTCACCTGCTCGCTGTAGGTCCCGGGGGCTAGGTAGATCGCCGCTCCCGTCGCTGGCAATGCTGCTACGGCAGCGCTCAACGTCGTGTAGTTGCCCGAGCCGTCAGCCGCAACGAGGTTCGTCGTCGCGCCCACCGCGGAGGTCGTCGAAGCCTGCGTCACCGTGAGGCTGGACACGTTCGATGTTGACCCACTGTAGTCTGTCGCATCCGTCGGAGTGAAGGTCACCGCGAGCGAGTAGGTCCCGATGGGAAGATACGTCGCTGCATCGACAGCCATCGCGGAGCCGCCGGACGGGGTTGCCGTGTAGACGTACGCGCCGGGGACACCATTCGAGATCGCATTCAGCACACCAGTGCCGAGCGCCTGGCTCACCGGCACTGTGGTTGTGGAGGGGGTCCACGTCAGCGAAGTTGTCGCTTGCGCGATGGAGAAGTTCCCCACCGACGACGAGGAGCCCACGATGCCGGCCTGGCTGGGATAGGTAGCCTGAATGGTGTGCGCGCCCGCGGTGAGGCCGGAGAGCGCGACTGTAACGGCATTACTCGCCAGCGTGTAGGCGGTAGCCATGCCGCCATCGATGGAAACATTCACGTTGCCCGTGGCGCTTCCGCTCGAAGGCGTGACCGTCACCGTGAAGCTCACCTCGGTCCCGGTCGGAACATAGATCGGAGAACCTGGGGTCTGATTGGTCACGGTCGTCGTTGTCGTCACGGCGGTGCCAGTCTTCGTGCCGTTCAGCGTAAGCGAACCGATGCTGCTCGTCGACGGATTCGTCGAGAGCACATCGGTCACAGCACCAGTGCCGGAGGCCGTCGGAGTAAAGGTTGCGCTTAAAGTGCAAGCCTGGCCCTTACCCAGCGCGGTCGTCGTGAAGTTGCAACCGCTGCTGGTGCCGGCGACGAGCGCGAAGTCGCTCGAATCCGTCTGCGCAAAAGAGGTTGCAGCAAGGTTGCCGACGTTGCCCAAGGTGCCCGTCAGCGTAGCTGTGGTGCTCGTGCCGAAGTTATAGCTCACCGAATGGCGCGTAATCGCGGTCACGCCTGTCACCGCGGCGTCCACGCTCGCCACATCGCCGTTCGCCTCCACGGCCACAGCCACAGGAGTCGTCAAACCACTCAACAGCGTCGTCTGTACACCATTGGTTGAGTGCACGAAGAGCGTTCCGCTCAGCGCATCCTGCACATACACCGCACCGCCCGCATCGGTCGCGATCGATGCTGGAGCGATGCCCGTGGTCACAGAGCTCTGCACTCCCAGCGGGCTGATGCGGTAGAGCGCTTGACCGCCCTTATCGGCCACATACAGGTTGCCGAGAGCATCCAGCGCTAGACCCACCACGCTGTTGTACCCGGTGCCCATCACCGCGGGAGCAGCGTTCGAGACGCCATTAACGAAGCGGTAAATGGACTGGTTGGTTCCGTCATAGACGTAGATCGTGTGATTGCTATCGACGGTGATCGCACGCGGCGCGGCGGGGCTGCTGGCTGGGGTGTAAGAGATCGTTCCAGCCGAGTAGGTTCCACCGGAGCCAAGGGTCAGCGTGCTGATGTTCGTGCTGCTACTGCCTACCGCGTAGAGCGTCTCCGCGGAGTCGACCGCCAGCGAGACTGTGCCTGTCGGCGCGCCTGACGCCAGGACAGTCACGCTGCCGTCGCCATTGAGCTGAACGTAGTTGCCGGTCGTCGAGTCGATGGCATAGACATGTCCGCTTCCGCTAATGGCCACAGCAGCGGCGGTAATGGTCGAGCCGAACACGCTGGTGCTCGGACTGGTGACGTCTGTCGTCAAGGCTGGACCGGAGCCTTTGCCCGCAAGCGCCAACGTGCCGGCGACGGCTCCGCTGGTAGCCAGCGCCGCAGTGCGAGGGCCTGGCTTGGTGGGAGCGAAGGTGATGGGAACGGAGCACTCCACCGTGCTGTCGCTGTTCACCGAGCCGCAGCTCGCAGAGCCCAGACTGATCTCAGAGGTCGCGACCAGCGCGCTCGCCGAAGAACTCGCCGAGTTGTGCAGCAGCAGCGACTGGGTGTAGCTTCCGCCGATCGCCGTCGGCACCAGGCTGGTTGCGGCGACCTCACGCACACGGCTGTTGGTTGTGTCCGCCATGTACAGGTTGTTGAAGGCGTCGAGCGCAATGCCAAGACCGTTCGAACCGCCAAAGTTCGCAGCGCTGGGCGCGCAACCGTCGCCGATCGTATCCAGCGCCGTGCCGCAGGCAGAACCTGAGGTGAAGAGCTTGCGGATGTAGCCGGTCGCGCCGTCGAGGTAGAGCACCGATGTGCTGTCACCAACGTAAATATCGCCATTGCTCGCAACCGCGACCTTGAAGATGCTCGTGTCCAGCTTGGCTACCGAGCCCAGGATTGGCGTAGCGCTGGGCGCTGTGCTGGCGCCGCCGCCCGCGATGGAGTACACGGAACCAACCACCGGCGTCACCCCGGGATTGTTCACCGTGATGAGATGGGCCATCGCCGTACCGCCCATGTACAGCACACGCACACGCACATCGCTCGCGGGAACGAAGACCACGTCGCCCGCGGGATCCACGGCAACGCCCTGCGTGGAGGAGCTGTTGGTGTTCGTGCTCGTGACATAGAACGGGCAGCCATCACCCAGCGCATCGAGCGCATTCACGGTTGCCCCGGAGTAGCAGGCAGCTCCCAGGGAGGGCGAGGTAAAGCCGCCGAGGATGGGGTAGATATGTCCTGCGGCGGAAGCGGCCGTAACGGAGCTGTATGTCGAGTCCAGGGCGATGACGCTGGCGATTGGGTTGCTGACACCGTTCCAGCTCGCTGGGCCCACGACGACGCGATAGCGTGTATTCGCCGTGTCGGCGATGTAGACGTTGCCGTAGATGTCCGCCGCCACGCCGCGCGGCTGGTTCAGCTCCGCCACTGACGTGGAGCACGATCCCGTCGGCAGCGCGATACCGCCGTCCGCGCCAGCGCCGCCAGTGCCTGCGGAGCCTGTGGTCGCCACGCAGCCCGCCACCGCGTACATGTAGCCCACCTGGTGATTTCCATTGGTGTTCGGGCACAACGGTGAAACGGCGTTGCAGAGGATCGAGATGAGGCTGCTTCCATAGCCGGCAATGAGCACGTTCCCCCATGGGTCCGTGGCAATACCCCGCGGGGTGCTGCTGAAGCTGGTTTGCAGCTGTGGGCAACCGTCGCCGTTCGAATCGGTCTTCCCCGCGCAGACCGTCCCCTTGCCGGCCGCGAGCGTAATGATCCCCGAGCGCGCGTCGATCTTGCGGATGGCCGAGTTGCTGCTGTCCGCCACCCACACGTTGCCCAGCGGATCCACCGCGACGCCGCCGCGAAGGTCGCTGCTGAAGACCGCCGAGGCTCCGGGACAGCCATCTCCGAAGGCGTCCAGTGCCGTCAACGAAGAGTCCGTAACGCACGCAGCGCCGCTCGCGACACCCGTAGCCCCACCTGCCAGACTGGTGATCGTGTTGGGCAGTGCGATCGGCGCCTGCTGCGCGCTGAGGAGCACGCCTCCCGTGGCGAAAGCGAAGAGGACGGTGATAACAAGACGTGCGAAAAAGTGCGAAAAGCGCATGGGATCTCCCGGCGGCCTGACCCGTTGGAAAAGTTGCCTTACAGGTGCCGGAGAAATCTAGGAGCGGTGCATGTGAATTGTCAAGTCGCTATCTTGAAGAATCGAAGGATGCAGCAGGACCATTTCGTGTGCCTTTTCCCTTGAAATAATTTCACCCACGGAACGACCTGAGCGCCCACGGAGTCCCTCCCGGGACCACTCCAGCGATACGGAGTGGACACACCGACCTGCACTGGGCTTATGCTGACACGACGATCTGCGTGCCCGGTACAGGTGCGTTGGCGTGCGCGAGTGGAAGTGCGATCACCAGCCGCGCGCCGCCCCCGGCGCGATTGCCCGCAGTGACAAACCCACCCTGCGCCCTCGTCACTGCCTGCACGAACGCCAGTCCCAAGCCATAGCCGGCCGAGCGGGTTCCCTTTGCACGCGCCTCGAAGAGCTGCGAGCGGACCTCCTCGCCGAAGCCAGGACCATCGTCCTCCCAGATCATCGTGGCGTGACCGTCAAGTTCTCGCACCTGCACCGTCACGTTGCTGCCTGCGGGAATGTGCTTCATCTCGTTGTCCAGCAGGTTCGCGATCAACCGATGCAACAGCGCGGAGTCCGCCAGCGCATACACAGGGGCATCTCGGAGCACGCCGATGTGAAGGTCCCGCTCGGCCATCGACGGCTCGTAGAGTTCCACAAGGTCCTGGACCACGGCTACCAGTTCAATCCGTTCACAGCGAAGGCGGAGGGCGTTTGCATCGGCTTCCGCGACGTCAAGAGATGTGGTCAGAACCCGGCTGAGCCTGTCGAGTTCCTCGATCGCGGCCACGATCTGCTCCCCAGCTTCGGTGTCAGGTTCGGAGCTAAGCGCGAGCTCGAGCTTGCCACGCACTGCCGTCAACGGACTGCGCAGATCATGCGCCAGGGAGTCGGTGATGGTGTGAAGTTGATGCATCGAACTTTCAATGCGGTCAAGCATGCCGTTGAGCGTCTTCGAAAGCAACCCGATCTCGTCATGGCGCCCTGAAACCGGAACGCGCGTACGAATATCCGACTGGCCGATGCGTGAAGCAGCCGCGGTGATGCGCTGGACCTGCCGTAGCATACGCCGGGTCGCTGCGAAAACAATGAGAAATCCAAAACCAACAATGATCGCGCCAATAGCGATGAAGCGTATGCGAAGGCTACGCAACACGTGTAACTCATCGCGCTCCGATAGCCCGAGATAGATATGCCCACCGTCGTCAGTCGTCACGCTGGCAACGCGGAAAGGCACGCCGTTGCCGGGAACTTCGATGTCGGCGGGAACATTCGGCTGCCACCGGGCAGAGCGGATCGCGTTGAGGAAGATACCGCCTTCACCAGACCCCACCCAGAGCTGAAGATTCCCTTGCTGGCCGGCCTGCAGAAAGAACACCGAATCGTTGGATGGGCTTGACGATCGCAGCCGGTTGGGAACCTCACGGCTGGCAAGTTCCGCAACCTCGCTGACTACTGCGGAGTAACGGCGGTCACGAGGTGTCTGCTCGGCAACATCGCTGAGGACCTGCACCTCGCCGGTCAGCCAGGCATCGCTGCGGCGCTGGATATCGGCAGCGACGAAGCGATGCAGCCAGATGAAAACGAGGAAGGTCCCACAAGCGAAGGCCGCGCCCGCCCACATCGAGATGCGCCATGCCGCAGTATGGAAGCGCTCAGTCCTTGTCCCGGAAGACATACCCCACTCCTCGCAACGTCCTGATCATCGGTTCGCGCCCCGGGGTGTCCAGCTTACCCCGCAGGCGGTAGATGTGGACGTCGACGACGTTGGTCTCCGGCTGAAACTTCATGTGCCACACTTCTTCGAGAATCATCGAGCGCGTGACCACGCGACCAGCGTTGCGGCAAAGGTATTCCAGCAGAGAGAACTCCTGCTGCGTAAGCTCCAAGGGCTGTCCCCCCAGGGTCACATCGCGGCGCAGCAGGTCCATCTCAAGATCGCGAACCCGTAGGCGCGTCACCTCCGCTGGCGGTTGAACATTGCGCCGCAGCAGGTTGCGCAGGCGCGCAAGAAGCTCGGCCAGCGCGAACGGCTTAACAAGGTAGTCGTCGCCGCCCTGCTCAAGCCCGAGCACGCGATCATCGACGGAGCGGCGGGCGGAGAGAATGAGCACTGGCGATGTGACACCGATATGACGAAGTCGAAGGATCAATGCGATGCCATCCATGTCTGGAAGACCGAGGTCGACGATCAAGGCATCGTGTGGTTGAGTGAGTGCCAATCTCTCGCCAGTCGCGGCATCGGGCGCAACATCAAGCTCATACCCGGCTTCCGTCAGTGATCGTGACAGGAAGTCTTGTATCTCGGCCTCATCCTCAATCAGCAGGACCCGCATGAACCCATAGTAGTGCAGTCGCACGCATTTGTTCCGTGACGCGACTACCGTCGAGCGCTCTGCCGGCTGCGGTTTGCTCAGTCACGCGGCGCCAGCAGACCTGGCAAGCCCTCGTGCTCCTGGTCGACCTACTTCCGCTTATCGCACAACACGAAGCCCGCTTTTGCTGTCATCTAGCCAGCCCCGGCGTTATGACATAAAGTTCATCGTCGGGTCAGCAGCCCCTCAGCAACGATAGCCTAGAGACATCGTCCTACCCGTAGTACGAAGGCGACCTGACACATAGAAAGGAACGCCATGAAATCCGCCCCCTTCGGAATCACAGCCTTCATTTTCCTGCTTATTCCGTCTGCACTCGCCCAGCACCGGACCTTCGTCATAAACCCGGATGCCAGCCAGGTGAAGATGGAGCTCTCCGGTACTGGACACACCACGGAAGGCGCCTTCCACGTCCGGAGCGGCTCTGTGCCCTTCGACTTCGCTTCCGGTGCCATGGAAGGTGGCGTCGTCGTCAACGCCGGGAGTGGCAAGACAGGTAGCGATCTTCGCGACAAGAGGATGACCAATGAGGTCCTCGAAGCCAGCAAGTTCAATGAAATCACCTTTGCGCCCACCTCATACACCGGCGCCCTGGCAGTCTCCGGAGACTCGACGATCCAGGTCAGCGGCACCTTTACGCTGCATGGGGTGGCCCACCCGCTCACCGTCCCCATGCAGATCCACATCGAAGGCAGCAAGATGACGGCCCACACCAACTTCGCAGTGCCCTACGTGCGGTGGGGCCTGAAGGACCCCAGCATCATGTTCTTCAAAGTCGCGAAGGAGGTAACGATAGACCTCACGCTGATCGGCTCCCTTCAGTAGCCGATCAGCGTGGTCAGATAGATCAGGTCACTAGGTTGTTCAGAAGCTGTACTTCAATGCCATTTGAAGGATTCGTTGATCGCTGCCGACGGTTGAAGTAATCGTCCCGAAGGTCGACGAGCCGAACGTTGGGTTGGGCTGTGCAAAGTGCGCCTCGTTGAAAAGGTCGAAGACCTCGAAGCGAAACTCTATGCTCTGCGTCTCGCCCGCGTGGAAGATCTTGAACAGCGAGGCGTCGGTGCTGTTCCAGCGGGGACCGAGCAACACATTACGTGGCTCATTGCCGGACTGGCTGTTGTCGATGAGCCCGTTTGCCGTTGTCGGCAAAGCAAGACATGCCTTGTTCAGAAACGGGCTCGCACTGCCTATGCCGTGCGGACCGTTGTTTGGATTGCAACTCATGTTGGGACGAAACGTTAGCGACTGCGCAGTTGCCGACGAGTTCACCGCCGTGAACGGATTGCCCGATTGTGCCTGGAAGATCCCATTGATCTGCCACCCGCCGACGATCAGCCGTTCCACGAGGCTCGAATTCCTCATCCGCGGAAACTCATAGCCAAAGCTCAATACGAACCGCTGCCGCGCATCGAAGAGCGAGTTGCCGCGCTCGCGCGCCATCGCCGCATCAATCGAAGCCTGATCGCCGATAGTGACAGGAAGCACTGGCCTCGAATCGCTGCCGACATTCAGTCCCGATAGATCGTCGATGGAGTGGCTCCACGTGTAAGCTGCTGTCGCATGCGCATGGTGCCACGGCCTCAGTTGGTAACTAGCCTGCAGCGAGTCATACCAGGAACCCGCCGCGGAGAACGTTGGCCTCGTGAGACCAAACGCCGCGAAGACCGCGCGCGGACCCGCCGCATAAGCTGAAGCACCCGCTGTTGCCGCGACGACACGCGTTGGGTTCACCTCAATGAAGATCGGCAGATGGTTCCCACGAGATCCCACATACGCAATCTCGAAGCCCATCGCGTCGGTCACCTGATGCTGAATGCCAAGGTTGTACTGAAACACCTGCGCCGTCTGGAAGGAATGCGGGAGGCTCCAGCCGATAAAGGTGAGTCCCGAAGGAAAGCCTGCCGGCCCTGCGAGCACTCCGGCATATGGGTTTGAAAAGTAGCTGCTTGAGGCCGATGCAAGAGGGCGTGGATAGAAATCGATCTCCTGCAGAGGCTGGAATGGCGGAGCGAGGGTACCGTTCTGGAAGAAATCTCCCTGCCCCGGCACGGTGTCATAGAAGACGCCCCACGCCGCGCGGAAGGTCGTCTTCGCATCACCCACGGGATCGAAGATGATCCCGAGGCGCGGTGCGATGTTGTTTGTGTCCGCGTAATAGGTCGCGCGCGGCGTGTCGGCATCGCCCGGGTAAACAAGACCTGCAGGCGCCGTCGGCTGCACCGTGGACTGCTGCCCAGGATGCAACGCCGCGAGATGATTATTCGCCTCCGTATATGGCAGATTCACTTCGTAGCGAACGCCAACATCGAGCGTGAAGTGGCGACTTACACGAAACTGGTCCTGAGCATAGGCCGCATACGTCCACGATGATCCATTCAAAGCTGGGTCGCCCGAGCCCTGCTGGAACATATACGGGTAGCCGAGGAAGAAATCCGCGAGAGTGTTGCCAGTGAAGTTCCCGGTGAACGTGAAGGCTCCATTAGGCCGGTTGATATAGAGAAGATCGATCGCATCGCGCCTCACTTCGCCGCCAAACTGAAGCTGATGCCGGCCCTTTACCCACGTGAAGTCATCGTCGATCGAATCGACGTAGTTCTTGCGCGAAGCAAACGGTTGCTGCAGATCGCCGTGCGTGAAATAGCCGTTGAGCGTCACGTTGGGCAAACCCAACGCCTGCTGATTTGTCGGCAGGTATTGATAGCCGGCGGTCGAAGGAACGATGCCGCTGGTCGTATTTGGGACACCGTCCACCCACTGACGAGCGTAGCGGGCGACGTTGATCATGTGCGCGTTGAGCACCCACGTGTCCGACCCCATGGCGTCAAACAAGCTCATGATCTGCCGACTCCCTGTGACGGGAAAGCTCGAAGGCGTCAGCGGACCGTACAAGTTCTGGTGCGCATACAGGTAGCGTCCGAGCAAAGCATGTGCACGCCACTTGTAGTCAGTACGAATGCCATATATATCGCGGTTGTCGATATTGGGCGGATCCTCGACGTAAAGGTTGCTCTTCGAATTTGGAGCTCGAATGTAATTCCTCAGCAGGTAGGAACTGATAGCGCTCTCACTGCCTGGGTCGATCACGTTGGGCTGGCCGCCGTAACAATACTGCGCGCCAGTCGTTGGATCGAAAATACGGCCCAACCCCGGAACCGCGCCCGCAGGCGCGCAGGCTCCAACAGCGGAAGGATCCAACACCTCAGCGAAGTTACCTGCTCGCTCTGCCGCGCTCAGCACCGGTACGCTAAGTGTGTTGGCCGTCGCGTCCTTCACGCGATACCCCTCGTAGTAGCCGTAGAAGAACCACTTATCGCGAAGGATATGGCCGCCGCCGGCGACGCCAAACTGGTTCTGCAAATACTCCGGCTTAGGTGAGGTCACCGGCGTAAAGTAGTTCTTCGCCGCCAGCGATCCTTCGCGATTGAAGTCCCAGAGCGCGCCGTGGTACTCGTTGGTACCAGCCCTGGTCACAACGTTCACCACCGAGCCGGAGTTGCGACCGTACTGCGCCTCATAAGAGTGGGTCATGATCTTGAACTCCTGGATCGCGTCCGGAGGAGGTCGCATGACGAAGCCCGAGTTGAACGAGTCGTTGTTCTGCGCCCCGTCAAGCAGGAAGTTGTTCGACTGATTTCGCTGGCCGTTGACGTTGAAGCTGCCGGTTGTATCGCCAAAGCCGCCCGGAGTCGCGTTACCGCTCGCTCCGCCGAGTCCCGAAGGCGCGGCAACCACGCCTGGGATCAGCGTACCCAGCTGTGCAAAATTGCGTCCGTTAAGCGGGAGATCGATGACATCCTGCTGCCCGACGACGATGCCTGTAGTGGCATTGGAAGTCTCTACCAGCGGCGCCGCGCTCGTAATCGTGACACTCTCGGATGCCGCGCCTACGGCAAGCTGCGCATCCTCGCGCGAGGTGCCGTTGACCAGCACCGGCACGTTCTTCTCCACGACGCTCTTAAAGCCCTTCGCCGCGACCTGCACGGTGTAGCTTCCTGGAGCTACCAATGGAAATTGGTATTCCCCGCTGGAAGCACTGATCGTGCTCCGCAACTGTCCCGTGGCTGCATTGGTGAGCTCAACCGTAGCTCCCGCAACCACACGTCCCTGAGGATCTGTAACGATGCCCGCAACCGCCCCGGTGGCCTGCGCGCAAGCGCTCGTGCCCCAGAGCATTCCCGATACAACCAGCATCACTACAACGACGCACCACCGGCGCACCCTCAGTCTCTCACGATGGAAACACACATCTGCAAGGACTTGGCGCATACAAAGCCTCCCAAGTCGAGTTGTTGAAACCGGCACCTCTCAATCGGAAGACTGCGAAGGATGAACGGCTCTCCTTCATTGTCCTCTATATATCGGAGGAAGATGTGAACAGGCCGCTAACCAAATTCAGTTCCTCCTGCTGTGCGCAGTTTCTCGATCGACCCACCCAAACGAAGAAACGGGTGGATTGCCCTGTTGAGGCATCCACCCGCTCCTGCCGATTTCAGCGCAAGGCTCCGTCCAACATCAACTCGCCTTTTGATACCCCATGCCGTTGAGCACGCCCCGCATGTAGGCGAAGCTCTCGATCACTCCGGGCATCGGATCGTCGCCATGGATCTCGTATTCGAGGTCAACGAACCCCTTATAACCAGTAGCGGTAAGGGCCTCAAAGATCGCTCGAAAAGGAATCTTGCCTTCACCTACCGCAACCTGGCTCTCCCTTGACTTGAAATCCGTGAGGTCCTTCACATGCATGTTGAACAACCGCGGTCCCACCGCATGAATCGCCGCCACAGGGTCGGTACCAGCACGTTCGCAGTGCCCCACGTCGATGCAGCAACCCATGCGCGGGTCCATGCCCTTGATGGCCTTCAACACGTCCAACGGCGAAGGAAAGTACTTCGCATCTTCCGGACCGTGGTTGTGGATCGCGATGCGGATGTCGTACTCCTTCACGAAGCGCTCCATGATCGGCAGTGACTTCGTGTCGGGATCTCCTGCAACGATGACCTTCACCCCAGCACGCTTGGCATAGTCAAACTTCGATCGAATATCCGCCTCGTCTGGCTTTGAGAATGAGACCGTCCCCACAGCGTGCAGCGCGATGCCAGCAGCGTTATAATCCGCGACCGCGGCAGCCTCTGCCGCGGCGTCCATCGGCAGATGGTTCTTCGCATCCTTGGCGTTCAAGGCGGTGAGGCCTAGCTGCTTCATGAACCCGATCAACTGTGAACGATCGAAGTTGCGAAAGGTATAGCTCGCCAGCCCCAGCTGAAACGGCGGCACACTGCCGGCCTTCAGCGGCGCGGCCACCGCGTTCACCTTAGGAAGCATCATCGAACCGGTTAGCAGCACTCCACCACGCAGGATATTTCTGCGCGAAACCTCATGCTTCATCGGACCTCTCCTCAACGTGACCTGCATCGCGCTTCGCGATGCAGCAGCCATATCATCACGCCCTCGGGTGCCCTGTCGAGACCTGAAGGCCAACTCGAGCGAATTTTGTGTAAAGTTGCAACAAAATCGATTGAGAGCCCGACCGGGCTTTCAATCAAGGACCTCCCAGCTGCTCAACACGTGTTCGCACGCCTCCATGTCAACGCGATCACCGTGGAAGCGCACGCCCTCCATCCGCAGCCGCGCGCGCTGCTCTTTTGCCGCCTCCCCTGGCAGCTTGATCTGGCCACCCGCACCCAATACGCGATGCCACGGAAGCGAATCCGGCGGATCCGTGCGCAGCAGACGAGCCACCGCCCGGTGATACATCGGATACCCCGCCGCCGCCGCGATATGTCCGTAGGTACTCACCTTTCCCGGCGGAATGCTCAGCACAACCTGTCGAAAAGCCCGGTCGCGAGCCTCATTCGCGCGTGCGCCGTCGCGAAGCAATCGCCGGCGGGCGGAAGGATCCATCACGGGTCGACTCTTTATCGATGGAATCGGCCTGGAAGATTTCTTCTTCATACACAGCAGGATGCCACGAGTTGCCGCTGCAGAGTCGACGCCTCACAGTAGCGCTCCGGAATCAGATTGAGCAATCTCTCATGGCTTCTTCCCTTTCCCCTCTACGAACTCAATGATGCGATCTATTCCGGAAGCTTGGAACACTTCCAACTCGCCATTAGGCCAGCGTACCTCGATGCTCTTGAGGTCAGTAGCATCGCCCAGGCCGAAGTGCAGCCGCAGATCGCTCGAGCTGTTGTAACTCGAGCCGCTCCGAACCTCATCGACAAGGTTGCGGGAGCCCACATGCGCCACCACACGCGCACCTATGCCATCCCGGTTCGACTGCGTGCCAACCAGCTTCACTCCCAGCCAATGATGAGTGTTCTTCGCCTCATTGACTAGCAGCATTGGGCGGTCGCTCAGGTTGTTCACCACGGCCGAGAGCCGGCCGTCGTTCCACAAATCCGCGATCGCCAGCCCACGCCCGCTCAAGGGTTCCGTCAGCCCGGGCCCTGAGCTTCTGGAGAGATCCTTGAACCTGCCATTGCCTTGGTTCCAGTAGAGAAATCGTGGCTCTTTGAAGGTCGCGCCGAGCCTGGCCGAGTCGACTTCCGGATACACGTGACCATTCGCCACCAGCAAATCCGGCCGGCCATCGTTATCCACGTCCGCAAACATCGAACCCCATCCCAGCGCATCGACATGGATTGCGAGCCCGGCCTCGCTGGTAGCGTCAGTGAACGTTGCATCGCCATTCGCCTTGTAAAGCGTCGCGGTGTCATCTGAGAAATTGGTCTTGAAGAGATCGAGATGGCCATCGCCGTTGTAGTCCGCAGCGGTGGATCCCATCCCTGCCTGCTCGCGGCCATCCTCGTTGAAAGCCGCTCCCACATCTCCAGCCACATCCGTGAACGTGCCGTCCTTGTTGTTCCGGTAGAGGATGGACGGCGTGGAATCGCACGCGACATATATGTCCGGCCAGCCGTCTTCGTTGTAATCCAGTGTGGTGACAGAGAAGCAGTAATGCCCTTCCGTCTTCTCGATGCCTGACGCCACACTTACGTCCTTGAACTTCCCATTGCCTTCGTTGTGAAAGAGAAGGTTGGGTGCGTGAGCAAGTCCCCGCGGCCCACACATCACCGGCGCTCCCTTCCAGGTGCAGCCGGCGTCGGAACCCGGCGCCGGTGTCCTGGACAAATCGAAGTGCACGTAGTTTGCGACCACAAGATCCAACTTGCCATCACGGTCATAGTCGACGAACGCGCAACCAGTGCCCCACTCCTTCCCCGTTCCTGCAACACCCGCCGTCTCGGCGACCTCCTTGAACGTGCCGTTGCCCTCATTGTGGAAGAGCCGGTTCTTGCCATAGTCCGTCACGTAAATGTCGTCGAAGCCATCATTGTCGTAGTCACCCACGCACGCGCCCTGCCCCCACGCTGTGGAAACGAGGCCAGCCTTCGCCGTCACGTCGGTAAACGTACCATCGTGGTTGTTGTGGAAGAGGTGGCTGGTTGGCGGCTCACCTTTCTGCCGCTCCGGATGCAGCTCTTGCCCATTGATCAGGAAGATGTCCATCCAGCCGTCGCGGTCATAGTCCAGGATCGCGACCCCCGAGCCCGTGGACTCCACAATGTACTTCTTGTTCTCCGGATCGCCATTCACGTTGCGAACCGTAATGCCGGCCTTGGCCGCGACATCGACAAACCACGCCGGCGTCGGATGTTCGGCGCTCACAGCATAAGGCTGTTGTGCCCTGGACGAGAAATCCGCCAGGATCATGAGCAGCACAACGCCCTTCATCATGGACCGCGACCGCATCAAGAGCTCTTCTCTTCCTTCGAAGTATTGCTCCCCATCGCCAACGTCTTCAGGATCTTTCCACCCTCTTCGATGACGTAGAGGTGATTCGCGGGAAGGTCTTTTAGCGAGTCCCTCGCACCCGAAGGCCACACGATCTCGACGAGGTCCGCCTTCATCGCCTGGTCGAGGCCAAAGTGCATACGCAGGTCATTCTGCGAGTAATAGCTTCCTCCACTGCGGACTTCATCAAGCTGCTTCAGCGGCTGCTTGCCCACACCGCTCTTCTCCTGCGGAGCGGTCTGCGCAGTCACGATGATGCGTGCTCCGATGCCCGTGCGATTCGACTTCGTTCCGACGAGACGAATCTTGATCCAGTTGCGTTGGATACTCGCATCGTTTCGCAGTAATTGCGGTGGCGCATTGACGCAGTTCACGACGGCATCCATGGCGCCATCGTTGTTATAGTCGCCGAAAGCGCAGCCGCGCGCAGGCACAGCAGCCGTGATGCCCGGCCCAGCTTGGTTAGTCACCTCTTCGAACTGCCCATTGCGCAGATTGCGATAAAGATACTTATGTTCGGCATAGGGTGCATCCAGGTGCGAACCATCGACCTCCGGATATACGTGGCCATTCGAGATGAAGATGTCCAGCCAGCCATCGTTGTCGACATCGATAAAGCCCACACCCCAGCCGAGGTACCGTGTATTGATGCCGAGACCGGAGAGATAGGTGTGGTCCTCGAAGGTCCCATCACCAAGATTCATATACAGAGAGTCCGTATCGCCGGCGAAGTTCGTCTTCACGATGTCAAGGAGACCATCGCGATTGAAATCTCCCACCGAAACGCCCATGCCCGCCTGCGGCTTGCCGTCGGGCGAGTACGCGATACCCGACTCGACCGCCACATCCTTAAACGTACCGTCTTTTTGGTTCTGATAGTAGGTCGCGGCCGTCGAGTCATTTGCGACATAGATATCAGGCCAGCCATCGTTATCCAGATCCGCCACCGTGACGCTCAAGCCGTACGTGCCGATCGTGTCCCACATGCCGGCCTTCTGGCTAACATCCGTGAAAGTTCCGTCCCCATTGTTGTGATACAGGATATTTTTTCCACCATCGAGCCCCGGCGGACCGCAGGCGACCTGCATCCCCTTGTAGGCGCAACCCGCAGCTTCAGGCAACGGAGCCGTCTTGATATCGAAGTCGATATAGTTCGCGACAAAGAGATCGAGATGACCATCCTTGTCATAGTCAAGGAACGCACAGCCCGAATTCCATCGCATACGCGACTGCGCCAGTCCAGCCTTCGCAGTCATATCGGTAAACGTGCCGTCCCCGTGATTCTTGTACAGGATGTTCTGGCCGTAGTAGCTGACGAAGAGGTCATCCCGGCCATCGTTATCGTAGTCGCCCACGCAGCATCCCTGGCCCCATCCGCTGCGCGTCATGCCGCTCTTCACGGTGATGTCCGTGAACGTGCCATCACGATTGTTCTTGAAGAGCCGGCTGATGGGCTCCTGTCCCTTGGGGAAACCTGCCAGCGTCGTACCGTTGACTAGAAACAGGTCAATCCAGTCATCATGATCGAAGTCATAGAAGGCAACACCACAGCCCGTGGTCTCGAGCAGATAGCGGTTTCGATGCTCATCGCCATAGATGGTCTTTGCATTCAGCCCACTCTGCTTCGCGACATCGACGAAGCTGAAGCCGAGCGGCGCCCCGGTCACAGGTGAAGGCAGCATCTTCGCGCCACGCGGTCTTGCCGTGTACTCCGGTCGGGCGCCGATCTGCGGAGCCGCCTGTTGTGCAGGCGCGGCCAGCTTCAGCACGTCCTCCAGCGACAACACCAGCGCGGTCTGCGATAGCGAGGTGACGAATCCGCGCCTTGTCCAGATCTTGTCTCTCATCTCCGGGCATCCTCCGTTAGCTTCCCGTCGCCGTCGCGCAGCATATGGCGGCGGTCTATCGCGACGTTCCGCATCGCATCCACAATACCCGAGGCTGGGCACGCCACGCGCGCCGAGGTCTGACTCCCACGACGCGATACCATGCACCTGATACCGACCTGGCATAGAACGACACCACGGACTGGATCCCTTGCTTCGCATACCACTCCTCGAGGATGCGGAGCTCATCTTCCCCACTTTCCCCTTCTCAGAGCGATAGGCGTTCCAGCTTTCCGACTGCGACGATATGATGGTCGCACCTTGAATCACGATGATGCCATCCCGCTGGAGCTTCCCCATAGCGCGAGTCACGGTTTCGCGGGAGGTCCCCACCAGGCTCGCGGGATGGGAGAACCTCGCATTCACGGGCCAGTTCTGTGAGCAGCCGGATGATGTCGTCTTCACCGTGGAGTATTCGGCCTATGTCCTCCTTGGGCTCAAGCGCGAACTACCTGCAGTCTTCAAGGGGTGAAACGATCCGCAAGTCCTCTATCGAGCGTTCAAGGAACTCCACGACCTTAAGTGAAACGGCACGGCAGAATCTCTCGCTCTCGACCAGCGCCACCAGGCATGCCCGTGTTGGACAGCGCTCCCTGAACCTCCTTTCCAGCCTGGTAGTCCTGGTCCTCTTGCTTTCAGCCGCAACTGCGCTTCATGGCCAGGGCCCAGCGGCGCCTGGCATCCCGGTGCTCGTCTATCATCGCTTCGATCCAGCTATGCCCGCGGCCACTACTGTGACCACAGTTGCGTTCGAGTCACAACTCGACGTCCTCACACAGGAGGGTTACAAACTCATTTTCGTAAATGAAGTGGCCGACATCGTTCTCGGCAAACGATCGCCACCGACAGGCCGCGTCGCCGCCATCACGATCGACGACGGGCATCGCTCCGTGTTTACCGTGGCATTCCCGATCATCCTGCGGCGGCACATTCCCGTGACCCTCTTCATCTATCCCTCCGCCATATCCAGGAGCAAATCGAATATGACCTGGGAGCAGCTCCGACAGATGCAAGCCTCGGGTCTGGTAGAGATCGAATCACACACCTATTGGCATCCCGACTTCCGGAAGGAGAGGGCTCATCGCACCGATACCGAATACGCTGCCTTCGTCGATTTCCAGTTGATCCGCTCTCGCGAAATCCTCGACAAAGAGTTGGGGACGCAGGTGAGCCTTCTCGCATGGCCCTATGGAATCGTCGACGACACCCTCAGTTCTTTGGCAAAGAAAGATGGCTACCGGGCTGCCTTCGGCTTTGCGGGAGGGTTGGCACAGGTCGGGGATGCTCCCTTTTCGATCCACCGAATCCCCGTATCCAACTCGGCGCGCGGTTCTGCTTTTGCTGCGCTGCTACGCGACGCTCCGACACACTCGCGGGAAAGTTCGTCCCATGAATTCGATAACTAAACTCGCACTCCTCTCCTTCATCGCCACTGGTCTTGGTCTGTTGAATCCCGTGCCCGCTTTCTGCGAGAATCTGCGCATAACGGTTGTCGACTCTGTTCACAAGGCGCCGGTTGCGGACCCCATCGTTACCGTAAACGGCAGCGTTCTTTCTCCGGACAGCGCTGCCAGTTTCTCCGTACCAGAGCATGCGCAGACGATCCTCCTACGAGCTCCTGGGTACCGCGCAGCGATGTATAGCCCTTCTGAAGCAAACATACGCCATGGCCAGCTACCGTTGACCCCGCTCACCGTGAGGGCACTGTTTCTCACTGAATATGGGTCGCTTCCCGTGCGCTCCGCGACCCTGCACTGCGGCTCATCCGTGAGGGTAAAGCGAACGCGCTTGTCATCAACATCAAGACCGACCACGGCCTCCTCGACTATCCCAGCCGGCTCCCCTTGGCAGCCTGCATCGGCGCGCGCAAACTCACCACCATTAGCTCATTGCCCGATCTCGTGAGGTCCGGTCACGATCAGGGAATCTATATGATCGCCCGCATTGTGACGTTCAAAGACAATCCGCTCGCCACAGCAAGGCCCGATCTCGGGGTCCACCTGTCGAACGGGGCTCTGTACCGCGACCGCGAGCATCTCTCGTGGACGGATCCATTCAAGGCGGAAGTGCGCACCTACAACATCGCTATTGCTGTCGAAGCCGCCCAGGCAGGCTTCGATGAAGTGCAGTTCGACTATGTGCGCTTCCCTGACTCCCCCAATAAGCTGCGCCTGAGTGAAGCCACCGATGAAGCCAATCGCATTCGAGCCATCTCCCGCTTTCTCAGCGAAGCGCATCAGGCGCTGATTCCCTACAACGTGTTCCTTTCCGTTGACGTCTTCGGCTATGTGTCGTGGAACACCAACGACACAGGCATCGGCCAGCAGCTTGAGCCGATCACAAAGATCGTAGACTACGTCTGCCCAATGCTCTATCCCTCTGGCTTCCAATATGGCATTCCAGGCCATCGGGATCCCGTCGCCTCTACCCAGGACATCTACGAGACCATCGTGCTGACGTTGCAGGAGGCGATTCGAAGAACAGGCGTAAGCCCGAAGAAGTTTCGCCCTTGGCTGCAGGCCTTCCGAGACTACCTGCCCGGCCACCGCGCCTTCGGTCCCACTGAAGTGGATGCACAGATCCGAGCCTCGCAGGACGCGGGCGCTGATGGCTGGTCCTTGTGGAATGCGAGAAACCAATATCAAGGTGTCTGGACAGATGGAAAATAGTGGTTATCCCACATGCACTCGAATGAGCACTCTGTGCTGCCATGGTTCGCTTTGCCATTCCTTCTATCGGCACTCTAACGCGAATGAGCAGATAGAGGCCTGCTCGAGAGCGGCATGCCGCTCATGATGGTACATATCTTGGATCGGATGTCGAGGATGCAGATCTCCACGGCGCACTTCTTAGGTCTGCGGGGATGCTCCAAGCCGTGCGAGATAGCTGAGTGCCCGCCACAAGCAACAGGCCAGCGAACTTTGTCTTGGCTCGTCCTTCTCCTGGCTCTAATTCCGCTGCTTGGAGCTACGAAGTCACACGCTGATGTAGTCGTCCTCATCGAGGAGCCTATCAACTTCCTTGGGCGCGTCACCGCAACCGGACACGTTGCTCTCTACTTCGATCACCTCTGCTCGGACAACCATGCCAGCGTTCGCAAGTGCCGCCCTGGGAAGTCTGGAGTCGTCATCAGTCGCTATCACTACGTCGCTAGGTACGATGGCTCGCGATGCACCCAGTCCCCTATCTGTATGCGGTCGACCTTCCAGAAGAGATTCCCAACGAGATCTCGAGAGATGGTCTAGAGACTCTTCGCGAGGCGTACCGTACAACGCATCAAGACTCCTTCGCGCGCCACCCCTCGGCCAACGGCTGGCAACAGCTCGTTGGAGCAACGTACCGTAGACAAATCATTGCCATTCGTTTGAGGACAACCGATGAACAGGATGAGAAAGTGGTCGCCTGGTTGAACCAACATCACAACCGCAGCCATTTCAATCTTTTCCTCTCCAACTGTCCGGATTTTGCTCGATCCGTGCTGAACGTTCTCTTTCCGGGGGCAATTCATCGCAACATTCTGTTCGACGCGGGCATCACGACACCAAAACAGATCGGATCGAGTCTCCACGGATATGCGGAGCGTCATCCCGAGGTTGGTTTCGCACTGTTCAATCTGCCGCAAATCAACAGCAACCTCCGTCGCAGTGGGAAGCTATACGGCGTCACCGAATCTTTTGTGAAGAACAAGCCCTACCTGCTCGGGCTCAGCATTCTCCAGCCCCTTGGAATCGGATGCGTTGTCGCATCCGGACTCCTAGATCACCGTTACGACGTGCAGGCAGCCGCGCACCAACAATTACTCACCGCCTGCCCCCGCACGGAATCCCCTGACGACGCGAGGCACACCGAGCCATCGATACCACGCTAACCAGCCGGTCTTTCGTCCTCTTGTACGAAACCCTGAGACAATGGCATCTCTCCGCCATAGCGGCAGCTCGCTCGTTATAGGGGTATACCCACTGTCTTTATGATCCGGGGATTCAGAGCCATGCCCCGGCGTCGTCCCGCGCCTGAATACAAGAGGGGGCTGCATGGTCCGTCATGCTTCCGCGCGCCGGGCACAGGGTCCAAATGTCACGAACGCGGTAGGCTCGAGCCACGCTTGCGACCAAAAGCTAAATGCTTTGTTTTATTGGCGTCCCTGATGGATTCGAACCCGCGTTGCCGCCGTGAAAACGTGGCGTAAACCTCCACGGCATCGAACTCGTGAGAACCGGAGTGCATCGGTAAAACTCAAAGGATCGGCAACCAATAGCTTATCTGCTCTGCCGATGCTCCTCGGAGAGAGCAGGACCGAAACGGAGCACGTCAAACGGTACAACACGGCCGTCTTCACCGTTCCGTTTGATTCACGGGGCCTCTAGGATTCTTGGCCCATCCAATCGGAGACTGTCCTCCCGCGCTTTTCTCCACATGAGAGCCACCTCTAGATTCGCGCTCTGGATTCAGCACCCTCGTGATCGAACTCGCGCTTAAGAGTAACTTTAGGAAGCGGGCCAAGCAATCGTCCGAGGCAGGAGACCCGCGCTCGGCGCGCGCCGCGAAGGTCGGCTTCGATGAAGCGTAACGGGCTCCGGCAGACTGCTAGCTCAGCCTGCGGTTGAATTCGCAGCTTCCAGGCCACATTGCACGATCGAAGTACAGCGATCTCTTGCGCAGGAACCCCATTGTCCTCAGTCGGACTTGGCTCCTCCGAACAGTCCTTCTTCGTTGAAGGACCGTTGTGTTTGACTCCCTATTTCGCTTGTCCAGCTTTCGCCAAAGACCAGTTCGACAACTGGGTTGTTAGCTCATCCCGGGCTCGTCGGCCGGCGCAATGAGGTTCAGCATCGAATCCCGCTTCCTTACTGTGGCGGGTTCAAGACCGATCGAGGAGGAGAACTGGCAAACAGACAGCGCCTTCATAGAAAATATTGCGATCCGCCACAACAACCGAACCATAGTTGCGATAAAGTCATAGAAATCGATACGCTCCGCCCCTGGAAACTTCTGCCTGTCCCGTCTTGCATGCTTTCGGCCTTATTGGCCATGACCGCATCTGCTCAGCAGATTTCGATCTCGCCAACTGGCCCCATCTCCACATTCACTCAAGCGCGCATGCCGCTCGGGCGCAGCGTGCCGCGGGAGTTATAGGGGCCATCACTGTGACGGTCCACGACGGAACCTATTACCTTCCCGATACCCTCGTCCTTGAACCGGAGGATAGCAGTACTGCATGGCAAGCAGCCAAAGGCTAACATCCGGTCATCAGCGGTGCTGGCTTATCACCGCGTGGAGCAAGGCCGACGGTGATTCCTGGATTGCAGACGCACACGGCTCAGACTTCCACGATTTATTTGCCGATGGCCAGCGCGCCGAACGGACTCGCATTCCTGACACGGGCTTCTTCCGCTTTGATGGAACCGGAACACGGTTCCAGCAGCTTCGACTGCACTATCGCGGAACCGATATCCAATCGCAATGGGCGGGACTCGAGGACGCCCAACTTGTCGGCTACATCGGGTGGAACGACTTCCGCTCTCCAATCATCAGCGTCAATGAACAGAACCATCTTGTTGTCCTGGCCCGAAGGAAGGCTACGCGCAGGAGAAGGATGCGCGCTACTAAATCGCAAATGTCGCCACTGCACTGCATCGACTGGGGCAATGGCATCTAGACCGCGCCACCCACAAGCTCTCTTACATTCCGTTACCTGGGCAGAACATGGAAGAGGTGAAGGTGATTGCACCCGGCCTCGAGCGGCTGATTATCCTCAAAGGGATGCCGGAGTCCGGTAAGTTCGTGAACGATATTACCTTCCGTGGGCTGAGCTTCGAGCATACGGATTGGATCATTGGCCCGTCAGGGCTCTTTGACGGCCAGGGTGCGATCGCAGCCGATGCTGCGTTCTCAAGAGTATGTGCCGTCGGCATTCACATCGACCACTGTCTCTTTGCCCATCTCGGAGGTTATGGAGTGGACCTGGGAAGGGGTTCGAAGCACAATGAGATTGTTGCGAATAAGTTCTCCGACCTCGGTGCCGGTGGCATTCGCATCGGCGAGGCAGCCATTCGCCCAGACGATGCCGAGCAGAGTTACGAAACCCTCATCAGCGACAACGTGATTGAGCACATTGGGCGGGTGTATGCCGCCCGCATGGGCGTCGTTCTGATGCAGTCCGCGCGCAACCGGGTGCTACACAATGACATCCCAGACTCTTACCAGACAGCCATCTCCACAGGGTGGACCTGGGGCTACGGCCCGAGTCTCTCCAGCCAAAATCTGATCGCGTACAACGACATCTACGACATTGGTCAAGGCCTGACAAGCGATATGGGAGGCATCTATACACTTGGAGTGCAGCCAGGCACCGTAATCCAGAACAACTGAATCCACGATGTCAATTCCTTTACCTATGGAGGCTGGGGATCTAAGTGGACGAGGGCTCAAGCCACATTCTCGTGCAAAACAATGTTGTTTACCGCTGCAAGAGCGCAGGCTTTCATCAAAATTCCGGCAATGACAATTTGCTGCGGAATAACATCTTCGCATTCAACACTGAACACGAACTCATGAGGACAACGTTCGAACCGGACCATATCTCCTTCGGCTTGCAAAATAACATCATCTACTTCGAGCAGGGCTCGGTGCAACTCAGGATCCCTCCCTCTTAGCAGCGGGTGCCTCTACTCTCTCAGTCGTCGGAGGCACGATATCGAATACTTCTGGCTGTGCGAGGCATGTGCCGCGTCGGTCTCCCCTGCTGTCGATCAGACTGGCCATCTCATTACGAATCCTCGTGACAGCAGCCGGCTTCGGATTCCGCCTGATCGAGACAATGATCTGCGGATCGTTGCTCAATGCAAGCACGGTGAACAGTGGCGCTTTCAACAGAGTTCAGGCTTTTCGGGAATGCGGCACCCCTTCTCTAACAGGGAGAGAAACGCCGAAGGCGGCCTAACGAAAACGCTGATTGGCCTTTCGCATAACTTCGTTCCCGTTCCCCGAAAGTTACCGGGATATGGAGGTTCTTCATGCCGTTGACACAGCAACCCGCCGCTCTATTGATCCAATCCATTCTTTTCGCTACGAACTTCGCCGAATCATCACTACGCGCGGAACGTTACGCGCAAGGAATTGCAAGGGGATTCGGAGCCGCGGTTGAGATCACCCATATTTTCGATCCGTCGATTGTCAGCTCCTATGAGGAAGCAATCATCGGCTTCTTGCCCGCCGACCGTGAGCACAACTGCATGATGCGGCTAAGCCAAATGAAAGAGGCGTTCGACAAAGTTGGAGTTCAGTCGAGGATGCTCATGGTGGAAGGACATTCCCCTGCAAAGGAGATTGCAAGGCTCGCACAGGCCCGATTTGCGGACCTTGTCATCGTCGGAACAAGGCCGCCAAGAGGATTGGAACGGGCAGTCCTGAGGTCAACCGCGGACGGGATCATCCGGCATTCGCTGGCCCCTGTATTCACCGTAGGCCCGTGTGTCCCTCGGCTGGAAAAAGACGAGCTCGTTTTCGGTCACATCCTCTACGCAACAGACTTCTCCCTGGACACCAGCCGAGCCGCAACCTATGCTCGCAGGTTCGCGGAAGACAGCGGATGCGAGTTGACATGCTGCTACCTCGATGAGCATGACCAGGGCGACCACACCACTCGTCTCCAGCGGCAACAGGACTTCAGGTCCGCGATGGATCCGCTCCTGCCCGAACAATCGAACGCATGGTGCGACCCCAAGTATTTTCTTGAGTCTAGTAATACCGGTGAAGAGCTTCTCGATCTGGCCCTTCGGATCAACGCGGATCTCGTTGTCTTGGCGGCGCCGAAACCAGCTTTCTGGCTCAGCAATTCGAGCGGTGGTGTCCTCGGCACACTCCTTGCTAAGGTTCATTGCCCTGTTCTCACAGTTGCCTAGGTCGCATAGTCGCAAGCGGGCTTGGCGTCAGGTATAGCAACGGCTCTTGGAAAGCCATGGCCAGCATCTCTCAAAGAGGTTCTTCGATGTCGATGGGGGAAACTGGCAAAGTTCAATCCCCGGTGGCCGGCCTGACATCGGAAGAAGCCGCGGCCAGACTACGGCAATACGGACCGAACGAGACTTCGTTGGGCGAAGGCGAATCGGCTTGGATCCGACAATTCCTCGTGTTGTTCAACCCTCTTTCCATTGTTCTACTGATCGCAGCCGGAATCTCGCTCGCAATCGGGGAGCGCTTTGACGCTTGTCTGATTGCAGCGATCGTCCTGCTCGGCGGAGGGATCGACGTTGCGCAGGGATTTCATGCTCGCATCACCATCAAACGCCTCAGAGCAACGATTGCGGCGGTGGCCTCTGTCGAACGCGATGGCGTCTGGAGCGATATTCCTCGCTCGAAGTTGGTTCCTGGGGATTTGATCCGGCTCGCAGCAGGCGACATGCTCCCGGCAGACGCATGTCTCGTCGCCTCGCGGGACCTCGCCGTCTTCCAGGCAATGCTCACCGGCGAGTCTGGGGCCACCGAAAAGATGGTCACTGGCGACTCTGTATCGACTTCTGCTGACGCGTCGAACATGGTCTTCCTGGGGACTTCCATCGCGAGTGGGACCGCAACTGCCGTAGTCGTTGCTACTGGCGTGCGTACTGCATTTGGGGATGTCGTAGCTAAACTCGCGGCCAAGCCACCAGAGACCGCGTTTGACGCAGGGCTGCGGCGCTTCTCCTACATGATCGCCCGTATTGTCTTTCTTCTCGTCCTCCTGGTGCTGGTCGCAAGCCTGGCATTACATCGACCACCGCTGCAATCGCTCCTCTTCGCCGTCGCGCTTGCAGTGGGTCTGACGCCTGAGTTCCTGCCGATGATCACGTCTGTCACGCTGTCGCGCGGAGCGTTGGCCATGGCGCGCAAGCACGTTGTCGTCAAGCATCTTCCCGCGATCCAGAATCTGGGGAGCATCGATATACTCTGTTCGGATAAGACCGGAACTCTTACCGCTGGCATCATGTCCCTGGAGTTCAGCGCCGCGCCCGATGGCACCCCGTCGACAGTTCCGCTCGCACTGGCCGCGGTCAACAGCCGCCTCCAGGCCGGTCTTCGTAGCCCTCTCGACACTGCCATCCTCGCCCGGACAACTCAATCCAGCGCCGCAACGAAACTCGACGAAGTCCCCTTCGACTTTGAGAGACGCCGTCTGTCTGTGGTAGTTACAGGGAACGGCGGAGCCCTCCTGATCTGCAATGGATCGCCGGAAGGCATCTTCCCCTTGATCGCCGAAGTCCGCCTTGGCGACGCGGTCGCACCGTTTACCGCGGCTGCGCTTCAGGCAAGCAAGGACTTCTGCGAAGCGCAGAGCAGGTCCGGACATCGCGTTCTCGCCGTGGCGACGAGGGATCTGCCGTTGCGATCACGGTATGAGGTCTCCGACGAGCGCGACCTCATCCTGGTCGGATTTCTGGCCTTCGCAGACACCATCCTGCCGGATGCCGCCGCCACGATCAGCAGCCTTCAACGGGACGGCGTCACCGTCAAGATCATCACAGGGGACAACGAGCTCGTAGCCGCTCATATCTGCACAGGCGCCGGGCTGTCAGTGAGCGAGATCGTCCTTGGCGCCGATTTGGAAAATATGAGCGATACCGCTCTGACCCAGGTTGCCGAGAGGGTAAGCGTCTTTGCCCGTGTCTCACCACCACAAAAGCTGCGTATCCTGCTCGCGCTCCGCCGCCGTGGCCACGTCGTGGGCTTCATGGGCGACGGCATCAATGATGCACCCGCGTTGCATGCTGCGGACGCAGGCATCGCGGCCCCGGGAGCGGTCGACGTCGCGCAGAACGCAGCGGACGTCGTGCTGCTGCAACCAGGACTCGCCGTAATCCACGATGGCATCCTCGAGGGTCGTCGCGCCTTCGGTAACGTAATCAAGTATCTCCTGATGGGGACAAGTTCCAACTTCGGCAACGTGCTTAGCATGGGAGTCGCCGCGGTAGCGCTCCCGTTCCTTCCGATGCTTCCTACGCAGGTGCTACTCAATAACTTTCTCTACGATCTCTCCCAGCTCACGATCCCGACTGACCGCGTCGACCCGGAGTATTTCTCCAAACCGCAGAAGTGGGACATTGCACTCATCCAGCGCTTCATGTTCCTCGTGGGCCCGATCAGTTCGCTCTTTGACTTCCTCACGTTTTATGTTCTGCTGCATGTCTTCCGTGCGAGCCCGCCCGAATTTCGCACGGGCTGGTTCGTAGAATCGCTTGCCACACAGACTTTAGTGCTTCTGGTGATTCGCACCTCGCGTTCGCCGTTCCGAAGCCGGCCGAGCACTCCTCTTCTGGTGACAATTGTCCTGGCTGTTGCCATCGGACTGTGGCTTCCCTACTCCCGAATCGGACCGCGGCTGGAGTTCACTCCCTTACCGGCGCGCTATCTCGCCTTTATGGTTGGGGCGACGGTCCTCTATCTTGTAATCGTGGAGCTGGCGAAGCAGTGGATCATCCCGATACCAGCCAAACCGCAGACTACGGCGCTCCAGTAACCGAGGCACTCGTATCCAAGCATGAGCGGCCCCTTGTGGAGACCAACCATCACGCACGAGCGTCACCCATCGGATCTACAAACTCATAGCGAGACCGTATCGCGTCGCTGAGTCGAGGGATCGTGTCGAGCGCTCCCCCTTCGCGGTAGTCGTGCTCGATGCCACGCACAACTCCCGCCAGGACGAAGTCGCCGAAGACGTTCGCAATCCAGGCGGAGAAGTCGCCGCGTTGAAGATGCCCATCGAGCTCCTGCAATCCACGATGCTCGAGAATCGCAGTAAATTGGCGCAGGGTGCGAGCACGTTCACCCGACAAGTGATCGCCGCTCCAGAAGATGAATTCCTCTTTGCCGGGGACGGGAATATCCACGTACTTGGCCGCATGTCGGATATGAGGTGTGAGCCGAGGGGCGAGGCGCAGGCGCTCAGGCGCCTCACCGTCTCCTAGCTGCCGTGGCATCATAACGGCTTCGCCAGTGAGGAGCGCTCCAAGCAGACGGATCCACTTCTCGTCGTGCTCACTTTGCCCGCATAGCGCACACAACGCAGCAACCTCCTGGGGATTGGACTCGCGTGTCGCGATGAGCAGTTCCGCCTTCGCCAGCAGATCCTTGTGCAATTGCGATGCGCGATATGTAACGAGGGTATAAGAGCCGAGTTCCAGATCCAGAAGGTCATGCACATCCTGATCATGAAGGAAATAGTGGGCCTCGTCGACGACGATGCGATGAGGAAGGCCAGTGCGCCGGCGAAGCGCGGCAAGGCCAGGAAGAAGAGCTCTCACGTACTCGAGCTTCTCGACATACGGCGTGTGAGAAAGATCGATCACGATGCTTACATCCGCGTGGCGTAGCGAGCGAAGCAGTTCACGTGGACGCGGAAGCGGGTCTTTTCCGCCACAGACCATCACTCCCGGCAACGCCTCCAACGACGTATAGTCTCCTTCCGGATCGATGATGAGCAGAGAGTATCCATAGAGGATTGTCTGCTCGCATAGCAGACCCGCAACCCAGGACTTCCCTGACTTCGTATCCCCGGCGATAAGAATGTTCTGGCTTCGAACCGCAATCGTTGCTGGTTGCCCAGCGTCTGTGTGCCCAAGGAGAAGAGTGCGCCGGGGCTTTACCGGCGGGGGAATGCGTTTGCTCAGCCCAAGAGATCGGATATAAGTCGCAACATCCGCGGGCCCACTGCCAGGAAGGATATAGTCTGCATTCTGCTTCAGGAACTCACTCCCCCACTCGACAGCGACACCGATCTCTCCTGCTTGCAGCAGCTCATGATCATTTTCGCCGTCCCCAATGGCAACGGCATTGTGCGGCGAAAGCCTCAGGATCTTCAGAGCCTCGCGAAGTCCTGTGGCCTTACTGATCGCTTGCGGGAGCACCATCAGACGCCCGCGATTGAAATGCAGCACCAAAGGAAGTTCAAGCCGCTGCACAATGGCGAGGATGCGCGGAGCTTCATCAGCGCTTGCTTCCACAATCGCTCTTCCGGCCTTGAATACCACACCTTCCTGACTGAGAGCCCGGAGGAATGCCGGAGGTGGGACTGGAGCAAAGCACCGGGAATAACCACTGTCCGAGAATTCGACGACGGCTCCATTCTCACCGACAACGCCGTCGACAAAGTGCAAATCTCCCGCCACGCGCCGTAGATCCTCGACGATCCGCCCTGTGACAATGAGCACGATGACGTTATTAGAGCGAAGGTCCGCGATCGCATCACGAACAGCGGGATTCAAGACCTCCCCTGCGGCGATGGTTCCGTCATAGTCGAGAGCCAGCGCTAGAAACTTCATGGTCGCGTCCCCTCATCTCCACCTTGCCATCTAAACCAAGATCATTGAAACCTGCACCGCGAGCGGCTGCCGCACGCAATGCCCAGTGACGCTGGGTGGAAACTCGCACGCCATAAGCTATATGCGGACCAACGCCGCCCACAACTTATTTGGGACGCCCCCATACCCGCTGGATGTGACATCCATCACGGTATCCGTCATCTCGGGGGCATATTGTCAAGAATGTCAGGGTCTTGTGTTCCGATTGCACCAAGAGGAGCCTCCCATGTCGAAGTCATCCACCGCCTCCGTCTTTCCCGCTTCCATTCATCTCGAAACCACAGAGCGTCTCTTTGAGCACATTCTTGTGGCAGTCGACTTCTCCGCTGCATCCCGCCGGGCCCTCGAGGAAGCAATTGCGATCGCCGAATGTTATGGCTCCAAGATATTTCTCGTCCATGCTGCTTCCCAGGTCATCTATGGGACTGGACTCGAACCTATTCCTTTAGTCCCGATCGGTATTGAGCTCGAAGCCGCTCAGTCGAATATGGCCGACCTCATACGATCTACGCCTGCGTTGCAGTCGATCCCTCATAGCCAGCTCGTCGCCTATTCCCCGATACTCGGCTTGATCGAAGAGGTGGTAGAAGATGAAGCTATCGATCTCGTCGTCACTGGCTCCCGCGGCTTCGGTGGCCTAGAGCGGCTTGCCCTTGGGTCCGTGGCAGAGTCAATCCTCAGCAGTGTGCGTTGTCCAGTCCTCATCGTAGGTCCGTCGTGTGCGGTCGCACAGGCTCCGTTCCATAACATCCTCTTCGCAACGAATCTCGAGACTACGGGGCTACGCGCAGCACAGTTTGCATCGTCCCTGGCGGAACGGTTTCACTCGCCACTCACCATGCTTCACGTGGTCGAAGAAGGCACGCGGAGTCATCGGGTAGCTCCAGAGCTTGTCAATGAAACGGCTCAACGCGAACTTGATCGACTACTTCCCTCCGACCTCTCCAGCTACACCGCCGCCACACTGCGTGTCGAGCACGGTAGCGCATCAGATCTTGTACCTGCAGTCGCGACCTCGATCAAAGCGAGTCTCATCGTAACGGGATTTGGGGATAGTTCGATCCTTCGCGATCACGCGCCGTGGTCGACGCTCTCGCACATCATCCGTCGCGCGCCGTGCCCCGTACTCGCCATTCGGCGTCATCTGTAATTACGCCAGGCGCGTTTTCTCCATGCGGGCTTGCCTTCGTACCGCTGGTGCCAGGAGCGCCAGAAGATTGGGCGTCCTCGTGCACTCCCTCGGCCATTCGAAGATCGTCCTGCGGCAGCTTGCGCTGGTGCTGCTGGTATTAAGCGTTCTATCCGCATCTGCAGCAGGTCAATCAAGCTGTCCCGTTCCAATTGTCCCGCTGGATCCAATTTCACAGCAGGCAAGTGCCCTTCTCCCCAGGCTCATTCAAGAGGAGCACTCTGCCAGACTGCAAACATTCTACGAACCTTGTGGGTTCGCTCTGGCCTGGACTCGCAATGGTCAGACGACGTCCCAGGCCCGCTCAGTCATGAACCTTCTCGATCACGTTGCAGAGAAGGGACTGCGACCCGATGACTACGGATCACCTCGCTGGGGGGCCAGAGCTTGCGCGCTTGATATTCAATGTAATGAGACGGCGCACGATCTCGCCCAGTTCGATATCGACCTCACGTCTGCGGTCACAATGCTCCTCACCGACCTGATCGCGGGGAGAACTGCTGTTCCTGGCCAACGCGCCAACAATTTACTCATTCCAGAAACGGCGACGCTCGCCGACGACGTTTGGAAGTCTGTGGCGACAGCACCTGACGTGCCTCTTGCAGTTCAACAATTAGAGCCCAACGCTCCCGGCTATCTCAGAACCGAAGGGGCGCTTCGCTGCTACCTCGCCCTCGCGGATCAGGGATCCGATGTTATCGTCCCCGCCAAGATGGCTTCCCACGCTCCAGACGAGGCATCCCTCTCCGCGCTGCGCCTTCGTTTGCAGCAGCTCGGTGATCTGTCCTCTACGGATGCATCCACGCGAGCGGACGATGCGCTCCTTCACGGTGCGCTACGACGCTTTCAAGGTCGCCATGGTCTTGCGCCAACTGGCATCGTCGATGCGCGCACGCTGCGGCAGCTCAATGTTCCTATAGCCAAACGCATCGAACAGCTGAGTCTCACCCTGGAACGCTGGCGCTGGGTTCCTCATTCGTTTCAAGAGCCACCCATCGTCGTGAATATCCCGGAGTTTCGGGTACGAGCCTATGACGAGCACCTCAATGTCGTCCTGTCGATGCCGGTGATCGTCGGGCGCCCCGAGCATCGCAAGACGCCTGTGCTGCAGGCACGGTTGACGCAGATCATCTTTCACCCATACTGGAACGTTCCTCGGGACATTCAGGATCGAGAGCTGATCCCGCACATCGAGCGGTCTCGCGACTACCTTGCCGCACATGACTACGAGGCTGTCGACCATCACGGCAATATCGTCCGAGGAGAATCCATCACTATCGCCGCCTTCAAGAGCGGCGCACTTCGAATTCGACAGGTATCTGGACAGAAGAATGCTCTGGGTGCCATCAAGTTTGTCTTTCCGAACGGCTATGACGTTTACATGCACGGAACTCCGGAGATGTCTCTCTTCAGCCAGGATCGACGGGCTTTCAGCCATGGCTGCATACGGCTTGAAGACCCCATCGCGATGGCTTTCTGGGTGCTTCGCAAGGAGGGCGGATGGTCGAGGGATCGCATCGAGACCGGCGTTGCCGATCTACACACGATGACATTAGCTCTGACACACCCAATCCCTGTGCTCGTTGTTTACGGAACCGGATTCGCCGCAGAAGATGGTGGAGGGCGGATTCAGGAACCAAGTGCAACGTTGTTGGTGATGTTAGCCCAGAAGTGTACGAAGTCGAATTGTCCATCTGGGAGGAAGAGTTCTGCTGGGGCTTTCCAGCCGAGTGTTTTTCTGG
>NZ_JBMHYI010000040.1:0-2621 GCF_058498515.1 Bryocella sp. | reverse complement strand
CAAGTCACCGCAAAGCTTCGCAAGCGCGCTACTCGCAAGCTGCTCAAGCTTCTAAACAAGCGCCAGCAGAAAATCTCCAGACGCCTTGAAGCTTTGCTCGACGCGTTGAAACCGGCGGAATCGCTCAAACTTTCTCCCGCCGATCTGCTCGCGCTCGCCGACAAGGACTTCCGCAACACGCACGCCGTGCTCATGCGCACCCCATCCGACGAGCACCTTCACGGCATCCGCAAGGCCGCCAAGCTCGCCCGCTACCAGCTAGAGCTTGCACCCACATCCGTACAGGCGAAGCGTGCTGCGAAGCGGTATCACTCCCTGCAGGAATCAGGCGGTCAATGGCATGACTGGCTCGCGCTGGCTGACGTCGCCACCCACGAACTCGGTGACAACCACCCTACCGCTACGCTCTACACCGAGCTGCGCGACCAGCATCTCGACGGCTACCGAAGCCGGCTCGAAGCGTTCCGCGACGAAACGACGAAGGCATAAGCAGAGGCACCTGCTCCTAGCTGCGCCAGTGCAGCTCCACCGGCCCATCCAGTGGATGCTCCCCCACCCCGGTCAACCGCCGTTGCTTCAACGCGAAGTACCACTTCGCTGGCTTGTCCGCATCGTCGATCAGCATGAGCCCGGGGTTGGACCGCAGACCGCGCGCCTGCTCGATCATCGTCTGCTGGTCCTGCTGGACGAACTTCGCCCCAAAGTACTTGGCTATAGGCGTCACGAAGGGGACATGGTAAAAGATGTCCCACGCTGCAATCACATCGATCCGGCAGGTCGAAGCCGTCACCGGAGTTACGGTCGTCAGCGAAGCGAACCAGCTCTCCTTGCCCTTCGCATTCACGGCGCGGATCGTCTCATACCGCCGGTTCGGCAACGTAAAGTCGATCGTCGTCACGGGCTTTCCCAGCAGCCGGTACGGCGCGCTGTTGGACGAAGGCGCATGCGCCGACATCTGAAAGCCATCCGGGATCGGCTCGAACATCTTCGTCTTCTCATGGATGCTCGCCGCGCTCCGCCACCACCACGCGCGATGCACGAACGGCCCATGCGCCGGATCCATCAGCCCGATGATCCCGTGGTCCACGTTGCACGGCAGATCAGCTACCAGATGCGCTGACCTATATCGTGGCCCGAACTTCGGCAGTTCCGGCACAGGCGGCAGCGCGGCCAGGTCGGTCACACGGCCGGCACCTGCCTCCGGCACATACACCCACGCATAGCCATCGCGTTCCGCCACCGGAAACGAGTTCGCATAAATCTTCGTCGGCTCCAAATGGTCGTGCGAGGTCAGCGACGGAATCTCCTCACAGCGCCCGCTGCATGGCTCAAACCGCCAGCCATGATACTTGCACTGCACCGTTTCGCCGTCGAACCATCCGGCAGAGAGCGGAATCCCCCGGTGCGGACACAAGTCGCGCATGGCGAACAACGCTCCATCGCTCTTGCGGCCCAACAGCATCGGAATTCCGAGCAGCATTGTCACGGCCGTTTCGCCGCGTTTCAGGCTGTCCGCGCGCAGCGCCGGATACCAATCCCCGAAGATCATCTCCGCCGGCGGGCCATCTTTCGCCGCGCCAAGCTGCACCAGCTCCTGCCCCGCACGCATTGGACGCATCATACTCATCGCGCCCTAAGTTTACGCGACTCAACCCATTAGACTGGAACTCCTTGCACGCCTCCGCCACGCGACCGCGCTCCACACTGCTCAGCATCTTGTTGCTGTGGCTAGCGTTCTACGCGTCCTTCACCCTGTTCACACCGCCTCTGCTCGACGACGCCGACTCGGTCCACACCGAAGTGGCCCGTGAAATGCTCCTCCGCCACGACTACGTCACGCTCTACGCCAACGGTATCCGCTACCTCGAAAAAGCGCCGCTGATGTACTGGTCCATGGCCGCAAGCATGAAGCTCGCCACGCTCTTCGGCCGAACTGCCCCACGCTCGCTCGTCGCCGCCGCCCGCATCCCGCTTGCGCTGACCATCCTCGCGCTCGCGCTGCTGCTGGAAGCCTTCGCCCGCCGCCTCTTCGGCAACGCTCGCGCCGGCCTCTATGCGGCGATCATCCTGCTCTCCAGCTTCGGCATCTTCCTCTTCACGCGTATCCTCATTCCGGACGCGATGGTCTGCCTCTGGCTCACTGCCGCGCTCTACTGTTTTTGGCGGACGGAAGAGCTCGGCGGCACCAACCAGCACCGCGCACATCCTGCGCACCTACGGCTCTACTGCGGAGGCTTCGCCGCCGCCTGCGCGCTCAACGTCCTCACCAAGGGCCTGATCGGCGTCGTCTTCCCGGTGGCAATCGTCGTCCTCTACCTGCTGCTCACGCGCGGCTTCCGGCGCTCGCTCGACCGTCTCCGCGAGCTCCACCCGCTGGCAACGCTGGAAGCATTCCTGCTCATCGCCGCGCCCTGGCACATTCTCGCCGGCCTCGCAAACCCTACCCAGGGCCATCCCGCGCCGTTCCGCTTCCTCACGAATTACACCTTTCCTATTTCTCTCGGCCACTGGCAGGTCCCGCTGCCGACTGACGGCAACGTCCACGGCTGGTTCTGGTTCTACTTCATGAACGAGCACCTGCTGCGCTACCTCAACCTGCGCATCCCGCACGACTACGACAC
>NZ_JBMHYI010000039.1:0-3137 GCF_058498515.1 Bryocella sp. | reverse complement strand
TTCAACGAAACCCGCGCGGAGTGTGAGCGAGGGGTGGCCGGTGAAGTTCGTGATGACCAGGAACTCGTCGCGCAAAGATGGGACGAGGAGGAGGTCGACTTCGGAGAAGACGCGTTCCATTTCCATCGCGACCTTGCGCCGGAGGCGGTCGGCCTGCACGAAGTCTACGGCGGAGAGGAAGCGGGACTGGCGGAAGGTGTTGGGCCAGGCGTCGGGAACCTGGGATTTGAGCTCGTCGACCTTATGGCTGAGGGTTAACTCTTCAAAGGCTGCAGCTGATTCGGCGAAGAGGATGACGTTGAGCGAGTCGTAGGGCCAGTTGGGGAGGGTGACTTCTTTTAGCGTGAAGCCAAGTTTGCGTGCGGTTTCGAGGGCGGCGCGGTCGACGTCGGTGGCGGGGGCTTCTTTCATCCAGGCGGGGATGTAGCCGATGCGGATTTTGCTGAGGTCTGTTTTACCGGGTATGTAGCGGGCGGCGTCGAAGTTGAGCTTGGCAGGAACGCAGGCAACGTCGTGGCCGTCGGGGCCGGCGATGGCGTGGAGAACGAGCATGGTGTCTTCGACGTGGCGGGTCATGACGCCGAGTTTGTCGCAGGTCCAGCTGAGGGTCATGGCTCCTGTACGCGGGACGCGGCCGTAGGTGGGGCGAAGGCCGGTAACGCCGCAGCGCATGGACGGGCTGACGATGCTGCCCTGCGTTTCGCTGCCGATGGCGAAGGCGACGAGGCCTGCTGCGACCGCGGAACCGGGACCTGCGCTGGAGCCGGAAGAGCCTTCTTCGAGAAGCCAGGGGTTCATGGTCTGGCCGCCGAACCAGACGTCGTTGAGGGCGAGTGCGCCGAGGGAGAGCTTGGCGACGAGGACGGCGCCGGCTTCATTGAGGCGCCTGGTGACGGTGGCGTCTTCCACGGGGATTCGGTTGCGGTACGGTTCGGCGCCGTATGTAGTGGGGATGTTAGCAGTGTCGAGGAGATCTTTCGCGCCCCAGGGGATGCCGTGAAGCGGGCCACGGTAATGGCCGGCGGCGATTTCGGCGTCGGCGGCGCGGGCCTGCTGGAGGGCGTGCTCTTCGGTGAGAGTGATGACGCAGTGGAGCTGGGGGTCGTATTTCTTGAGACGAGCGATGTAGATTTTTGTGAGTTGTTCGGAGGTGATCTGGCGCATTTGAATGCGGAATCCGAGTTCGAGGACGGAGGCATAGGCCAGATCCTCATCGCGGCCGACGAACTTGCCAGCGGCGTTTAATGTGCTTCCCATTGCGAGTCCGCCGACGTTGAAGTGATCCGTGGCAGGGCCGCTGGTGGTGCCAGGGAGTGTCGGGTTCCAGACGGTGGCGGGGGAGATGGTGTCTTCGATGGCTAGCTTGCGAGGGCCGGTGCGGCGCTCGTAGACCGAGGCCATGGATTGCTGCCAGTTGCCAGCGGCCTGGGCGAGGTCGTGTGGAGTCATCTCGATTTGGACAAGCTTCTGGGCTTCCTGGAAGGTTTGGACCGAGACGGCCGGGCCGACGGGGGCGGAGGTACCGAAGGCTGGAGGAGCGCCGGGGGTGGAGGGTGTTTGTTTTGCGCTTGCTGTTTTTGCAGCCATGGCTGCTCCCATGAGGCTCAGTGAACTTTTGGTGAGAAAGTCGCGGCGCGAACGCGGCATAGTGCTCCTTCGTGGTCGTCAGTTATAGGAGGTATATCACCGGCAGGTGCGTGGAAGGTTTTGCGTTGTGATGCGGTGAAGCAGAGAGGCGATGGCAACTGCTCGGGGCTAAAGCCCCTTTGAGAGAAGGCAGTGAGTCAGGGGCCTCAAGGCCCTTGCTAATCCGGCAAGGCGAGGAGTGTAGGTCTTAGGTTTACGGCGAGCGCGGAACAGCAGATCCCCTTCGAGGATGACAGAAAGAAAGGCAAGTGCAAGGCAATTGCGCTATGGGTAGAGCTTGGCGGGAACGATTTCGGGTTCGGGTTCGCCGGCGGCTACAAGGAGTTTCTTGAGCTGGGTCGCGAGCTCGGCGGCCTTGGCGCGATACTCCATACGGCCGGCGAGGTTGACGAGCTCGTTGGGATCGGCGCGTTGGTCGTAGAACTGGTACTCGTGATAGGTGGTGGCCGCCTGATCTTTCGTTGAGCCAGATGGGTCCGCGACGCAGTAGGTCCAGTCTTTGGTGCGGATGGCGCGGCCGGTCATCGATTCACTGATCTGGATGAGCTGCTGGTTAGGCCAGGTGCGGCGGGCTTCCGCATCGTTGATGAGCGGCATGAGGCTGTGGCCCTTCCAAGTGGGCGGGACAGGAACACCGGCGGCTTCGAGCAGCGTAGGCGCCACGTCGATGAGGCCGACTAGCTCGTTGATCTGCTGCATACCCTGGAAGCCCGGGCCGTCGATGATGATCGGCACGCGGATGGAGCTATTGTGGGTGCTGCGCTTGTATTCAGTGTTGCGAGTCATGAAGTGGCAGCCGTGATCGGAGAGAAAGACGAAGATCGTGTTGTCAGTGAGGTGCTCTTCTTCGAGGACTTTGCGAACGCGGCCGACGGAGGCGTCGATGGATTCGATGCAACCGTAGTAGTCGGGGAGCTGCGCCTGCCAGGTGCCGGGGAGAGCGCGGAGATCGTCGGGCACCGTGCAATTTTGATAGCGAGCGGCGAAGCCCTTGGGAGCGATGGGCTGGTGCATGTCGTTCTGCTGGTGCGGCTCAAGCTGCGAGATGAAAAGGAAGAAGGGTTTGTCTTGCTTTTGACGGAGGAAACGCTCGGCGCGGTCGGTGAGATAGTCAACACGGTACTCGTCCTTGTAGGTCATCTCCTTGTTGTCGCGGTCCCAGATGCTGCCGTAGTAGGGGTGGGATGTATTTTCGATGGCGTTGGCGCCTTCCCAAAGATCGAGAAAGCCGCCGCGGTCGGCTGCTTTGACGGGGCCGGTGCTGCCGCCTTCGGCGGGACGCTCGAGTGCAAGATGCCACTTGCCGATGAGGTTGGCGGTGTAGCCTGCCTTGCGTAACTCGCCGGCCAGCGTGGGCAGCGACTTGTTGAGCTCGAGACCGTTATGCCAGACGCCGGTTTCCGTTGCGTAGCGGCTGGTGAAGATGACCGAGCGTGAAGGCGCGCAGACTGGCTGGTTGGTGACGGCGTGCGTGAAGTTCTTGCCGCGCT
>NZ_JBMHYI010000038.1:0-2874 GCF_058498515.1 Bryocella sp. | reverse complement strand
GGACTACTGGGCCTTCTCCGATGTCTTCGACGAGCAGGGTGTCGTCCGCACCCCCTTCTATGGTGGCTTCGGCCTGGTCGCCGCGGAGGGAATCCCAAAGCCAGCACTCAATGACTTCCGTGCTCTCCACCAGCTGGGCAACGAGCGCATCGCCCTCGAATCCGACTCCGCCCTGGCCACCAAAACCTCCGACGGCAAACTAGTACTCGCTCTCTGGGATTACGCTCCCCCCATCGGCACCGGTCCTGACTACACCTGGCCCAAAGGCCCCGCCGGCCCACCCAAAACTTTCACACTCAGCATCAAACACGTCCCTTCAGATGCATCGGTTGAAGTTCTCCGCGTCGATGACGACCATGGAAACGTGATCAAAGCCTTCGACGCGATGGGCCGCCCTCCCGGAGATCTCATGCCCGCCCAAGTCGAAAAGCTGCGAGCCGAGGGTGCCATGGCCGCCCCTGAACACCTCCGCCTCCACGACGGCAAACTCCAACTGACTGTCCCCGCACACGGCCTCGCCGTCGTGCTCGTCGGGAGATAGCGCATGCAACGCCGTGACTGCCTCAAGCTCCTCGCCGGCGCCGCAGTTCTCCCGCGCCTCCATGCCTTCTCTCAAACCCAGGCAGACCTCCATCTCACGCCGGAGCCTGCCTCCCGCTACCGTCTTACTCCTGCAGACGAAGCGTTCCTCGACGACATGGACCGCCGAGCCTGCCTGTACTTCGTAGAGCAGGCCAGCCCCACCACCGGCCAGGTTCTCGACCGTGCCGCCGCCTTCCCCACCGACGGGAAGCTAGACCCCCGTCGCATGGCAAGCATCGCCGCCACCGGCTTCGGTCTCACCGCCCTCTGCATCGCCGATAAACGCAGCTACCAGCCCCGCCCGCAGATCATCGAGCAAATTCGCCGCACCCTTCGCTTCCACGCCCACAAACTCCCCAATGTCCACGGATTCTTCTACCACTTCAATGACGTTGAAACCGGCGAGCGAATCGACAAAAATGAAGTCTCTTCCATCGATACCGCCCTGCTCCTCTGCGGCGTCCTCACCGCCCGCGCCCATTTCTCGCACGACCCCGAAATTCAGGACCTCGCCACCCTCATCTACAACCGCGTCGACTGGCCCTGGATGCTGAACGGCGGCACAACCTTCTCCATGGGCTGGAATCCCGAGCACGGCTTCATCGAAGCTCGCTGGCGCAAATTCTGCGAGCTGATGATGATCTATCTTTTAGCTATCGGCTCCCCCACGCACCCCGTCGCTGCCTCCAGCTGGGACGCCTGGACCCGTCCCGTCATTCACTATGACGGCCTTACCTACATCAGCGGCAACGACCCCATCTTCACCCACCAGTACAGCCACGCCTGGTTCGACTTCCGCCACAAGCGCGATCGTTTCGCCAACTACTTCACCAACTCCATCACCGCTACTCGCGCGCACGAGGCCTTCTGCCTCTCCCTCGGCAAGCCTTACTCGTCCGACTACTGGGGCATCAGCGCCTCCGACTCCGCCCATGGCTATACCGCCTGGGGTGGCCCCGACGCCGACGGCAAAGGCTTCGGCGTCATCGACGGCTCCGTAGTTCCCAACGCCACCGCCGGTTCGCTTCCCTTCCTTCCCGAAGCCTGCCTCCGCGTCCAGCTAGCCCTCAAAGCCAACTACGGCGACAAGGCCTACGGCCGCTACGGCTTCTGCGACGCCTTCCACCCTCAAGCCAACTGGTACGACCCCGACGTCCTCGGCATCGATCTCGGCATCGGCCTCCTGATGGCCGAGAATCTCCGCTCCAGCTTCGTCTGGGAAACATTCGCTCGCAATCCAGAGGTGCCGCCAGCGATCCGGCGTGCAGGCTTCCACAACATCTGAAGCCCCTTCACGCCCGGCATCACGGTTTCGAGGGCCGTGATGCCGTACATCAGCCAGCAGTTCGGCAAGGCCTGTGGTCACTCGCCAGCGGCGGGCGTCTTCTTGTGCTCCACAAAGGTGTGCGCTTGATGACAGCTCACGCACGTCTTGTCCTTCATGAATGGATCCGACTTAAGTTGTGCCACCTGGTCGGCATGACAGCCTTCACACGTGCTTATCGCCGGAATGCCCGCGAAGTCCTGCGATGTTGTCTCGCCATGGCACACGGTGCATTCAACACCGTTGGTTGCATGCGGGCTCGCCTTCCATTGGTCATGGATCGCCTTGTGGCAGCTGGCGCACGTATCCCCGGCTGGAATCAACCGATGGTGCACATGCTTGGCTTGATCCAGCTGGGCCTTAGCAGGTTGGCCGGCAAGAGCCAAAACAAGAAAAACGAACAGGGTAAGACCGAACATGCGCGCACAGAAACGATTCACGGATAGACCTCCTGAGTACGGTCTGAAGTATCGAACCCGCGATGGCTGCAATCAGTGATAGTCATCACGTCTCATCGAAAATCGATTGACGCGCTGCCGCAAGGCCTTCTGCAAAAGGAATATTCCCAAGTCTCGCTCGCTTTCGCGACTAGCACCCCGAGCAGCTAACCCGTGCCTTGTCCACATACCCGTTCTTGTAGAACCAAGCGCACGCCGACATCAACGCGCCCTCCACACTCCCCACCTTCAACCCCAGCTCCCGCTCCGCCTTTGCCGAGCTCGCAAACATCATCTTCTTTCCCATGCGCACGGCCTCCACGGTCGCACGAGGCTCCGTACCCCGCCACTTCCCCGTCACCGTCTCATCGAAATACGCAAACGCCATCGCCAGCGCATGCGGCACCTTCCTCTTCGGCGACGGCAACCCCGAAAGCTTACCCAACCGATCCAGAATCTGTTTCAGCGTAAGATTCTCCCCGCCTAGGATGTATCGCTCCCCCACGCGCCCGCGCTCCAACGCCACCAAGT
>NZ_JBMHYI010000037.1:0-47048 GCF_058498515.1 Bryocella sp. | reverse complement strand
AGCGCGGGTTTCCTTCGCCTACGCAGAGAATCTTTTCATCGCCCTGGCCCTGATCGATCATATCCAGCACGCCGATGGGGCGGACTTCCTGGATGCAGCCGGGGAAGCTGGGCGTATCGACCAGCACCAGCACATCCAGCGGATCGCCGTCGTGACCCAACGTGCTCGGGATGAAGCCGTAATCCCCGGGGTAGTGCACCGGCGAAAACAGGTTGCGATCCAGGCGGAAGACGTGCAGTTCCTTGTCGTATTCGTACTTGCTGATGCCCTCGAGGGGGATCTCGATCACCGCGTTGACGAGGTTAGGCGCCTTCGCGCCAATGGGAAGTTCCAGATAGTTCGGCATAGATTTTGGGTCGTCTCTTGTGGGACTGGGGATCGGAGGGCTCTTCGGCCGCCTGCTTTCAGTACGTTGCAGGGACGCGAAAAGGCCAACTCTTGGAGTGTATCGTCTTCGGCCCACGCAGGCTAACTCCGCGCCCCTGCGGGACATCCATCAAGAGGCGGGATCACCGCGACCGGATGGGGCACGGCACAGTGCAGTGCGTTCGGTCATATCCCCGCGCCCGAGGGAAGCAAGCATGAGCAACGCTATGTTACAGATACGACATAAATTACGTGCCAAACTGTACACCTGCGGAACGGCTTCGGCCGCCGCTCTTGCCGCCGCTCTTCTGGCGGCGGCCACCTTTGCGCCTGCAGCTGGCGCTCAGGCAGTCAACACCGCCTCCAAGACAATGGACATCTCGATCTTCGGCGGCTATGACTACCTGAAACCCGACTACGGCCCGTCCCACAACAACGGCGTCACCGTGGGAGCCAACTTCACCCGTTACTTCCGCTTCCCCATCAAGCCCAGCCTCGAGACGCGCTTCTCCTTTAACAACGGATCGACAGTCAACGAGAACACCTACCTCGCCGGCGTACGTGGACAGATGGAGTTCGGACGCTTCCATCCCTATGCCGACTTTCTCCTCGGCGATGGAACCATCCACTACAACTTCGTAGTCAATCTCGGAAACCCCACCGCCTACCGCAACGACAACAGCCTGGTGAAGTCGCCTGGCGTCGGTATCGACGTCGACCTCCTCCGCAACTTCCAGGTCAAGGCCGACTACCAGTACCAGTTCTGGTATCTCGGCAAGAACGACTCCCTCAGCCCGAGTGCAATTACCGTGGGCGTCGCCTATCGCATCCCCTTCAAGCCCCGCTACGAGCACGCCGTGCACTAGAACGGGACATCCCATCTCGTCCAGAGGCGTGAGGTTCGTCACTCGCACCCCGAGGTGGCGATGCTAGGCTTTGGTGCAGGAGTAGACCGCCTCTTGTCCGAAACCGCCACTAGCATCGTCACCCCCGCCCCCATTGCCTCCGGCTCCAGCCGATTCGTGCGCGCCTGCCTTCGCCAGCCCGTCGACCGCACGCCCGTGTGGTTCCTCCGCCAGGCCGGCCGCTACATGCCGGAGTACATGGCTGTGCGTAAAAATCACTCGCTGCTCGAGATCTGCCGCACGCCGCAGGTCGCCGCCGAGGTGACCATCACTGCCGCCGAGCGACTCGGCGTTGACGCCGCCATCATCTTCGCCGACCTCCTGCTGCCCTTCACGCCCATGGGTCTCGACTTCGAGTTCGTCAACGGCGAAGGCCCCGTGGTGCACCAGCCCGTCCGCTCCCTCGCGCACGTCGAGGCCCTCCGCACCGACCGCGCCGAAGAGCTCAGCTACGTCGCCAGCGCCATTGAGATCGTCGCCAAGCACTTCGCCCCGCCACGCGCGGACGGCGACACACTCGGCATCATCGGCTTCTGTGGCGCGCCCTTCACCCTCGCCAGCTACATGATCGAGGGCGGAAGCTCGCGCAACTACATCGACACCAAGAAGCTGATGTACGCCAGCTCGCTCCCCGGCTCGCCCGACGCCAAAGCCTGGCCATTGCTGATGGAGAAGCTCATCAGCGTGCTCACCGAGTATGCCCAGCAGCAGGTCAACGCCGGCGCCGACGTCATCCAGGTCTTCGACAGCTGGGCTGGCGCGCTCTCCGTCTCCGACTATCGCGACTACTGCCTCGCACCCACCACCGAGCTCATCAAACGCATCCGCGCCATGGGCGTCCCCGTCATCTACTTCGGCGTCGACACCGCCTCGCTGCTGCCCACCTTCAGCGAGACCGGGGCCGACGTCCTCGGCCTCGACTGGCGCGTGCCACTGGACGAAGGCTGGAAGCTCGCCGGCTCAGGCGTAGCCGTCCAGGGCAATCTCGACCCCATCACGCTCTTCGCGCCGGAGCCCGTGCTCGAAGCCCGCGTGAAGGAGATCCTCGCTCTCGCGAACCAGCGCCCAGGACACATCTTCAACCTCGGCCACGGCATCGTCCCCGGAACCCCCGTGGACAACGTGATCAAGGTCGTGGAGCTTATCAAGCAGCACGGCTAGTGTTCTTCTGCGAAACCGCGCGATGAGGGAGCACAACGACGGGTATCCCGTAGCCGTCCTTCCTCATCGCTCAAACCTGAAGACCTCATAGCTCTACAGATCATTGCCGTTATCAAAGCCACGGTCGCACCGGGCTACACCCACACATCATTCGCAGCCGTGCGCTCCAGCGTCTCGCCGTCGCCCGTGTTCACCACACCACGCGGCTCGATGAGCATCACCCGCGCCTCCACCGCGGCAAACGGTTTATGCTCTACGCCCCGCGGGACGACGTACATCTCTCCCGGCCCCAGCGTCACCGCGCCGTCGCGGAAGTCGATCCTCAGCTCGCCCTCGACGACGAGAAACGCCTCGTCCGTCTCCGCATGCGAGTGCCACACGAAGTCTCCCTCCAGCCGCACCAGCTTGAACTGGTAGTCGTTCATCTCCGCGATCACTCGCGGGCTCCACAGTTCGGGAATCTTCGCAAACTTCTCTTCCAGGCGAATAGGCTCGTAAGGCTTGCTCATGAGCCGCACTCTACCATCCCGAGACGCGTTCGCCCTCGCCGCGCTGCTCTGCGAAAAATTTCCCGAGCGCTTTCTGCACTCGCCCGTCTGTGGGATTAGATGAGCACTGCACTGGAGGGCCTGGGGATGGCGCTGCCGCGCGCGACGGCAGCGGGCGGGTCCGCGCACGCCGAAACCGATCTCGCTCCCCTGGTGCAGGCGCATGCCGCCACACTCTTCGGCGTCGCCTACTCCATCGTGCGCAACCCCGCCGAGGCTGAAGACGTCGTGCAGGACACCTTCGTGCGCGTGCTCGAACATCGCAAGCGCCTGCCCGAAGTCCGCGACCTCCGCGTCTGGCTCATCCGCATCGCGTGGAACCTCGCGCTCGACCGGCGCAGACGTCCTGCGCAGGAGACCGCGGACGATGTCCTGCTTGCTCGCCTGGTAGCGCACGAGCAACCCGCTGACGCCGCGCTCGCAGACACGCGCCGCCTGCGAGCCGTCCTCGCCGCCATGGACGGCTTGCCGAAGTTGGAACGCCAGGCGCTCCTGCTCGCCGGCGTCGAAGAATTCTCGACCGCGGAGATCGCGGCCGTGCTGGAACGAAGTGATTCCGCAGTGCGAGCGCTGCTCTTCCGCGCCCGCACCCGGCTCAAAGAACGGCTGAAGAAAGGAGGCTACGCATGAACGCAGAGAATCTCAACGACCACTTCCATCTCGACCGCCAGCTCGACCACGACGTGGACCGCGTGCTGCGCGGATTCGCGCAAGCCACGCCGCCCGCCCACATGGAGCAGCGCGTCCTCGCCCACATCGAACGGCGCGAGCAGCAGCCCACCGCTACGCATCCCTCGTGCTCTTCCCTGCTGGCGCTGCGTCCGCGATGGGCCTTCGCCACTGCCACGCTCGCGCTCGGCCTCACCACCATCGCGCTCATCACGCATAGCCATCACGCTCCCCACACCATCGCGAGCAACACTCCCACCGCGCCTCATGCTCCTGTGATCGCAGACAGCTCCGCAATCTCCACCATACCTCGCTCCATCGGATCGTCACCTAGGCGCGCGATCCAGCAACACCCGCCCAGGAGCACAACACTCGTTCCAGCAGGAAACAAACCCGAGCCACTCGACGCCGCCACCTGCCACTGCGATCCCATCGCCCTCGCCGAAGCCAGCGCGCCCAGCCACCCCGCGCCGCCCATCCCCATCACTGGAGAAGAGCGGCGCATCCTGCGCCTCATGCGCGCCGGCCAGTATGAACAGCTCGCCCAACTCGACCCCAGAAACCTTGAGCGCGAGATGGCCCGCGAGCGCGACGACTTCAACGCCTACTTCCAACCATCCGAACCTCTGCCACAGCCCGACCCGCCTCAAGAAGGAACCCCACAGCCATGACTCGACTCCCTCTCTCCCGCACGGCGACGATCGCCGCGCGCAGCCTCCTCGCGCTCGCCTTCGCCACCACGCTCGCCTCCGCAGCCCTGGCCCAGGGCGACGACAAACCCGCCGACAAGAAGCCGGAGGCGGCCCATCGTCCCAGCTGCAGCCTGACCAACGAATGCACGATGCGCACCTTCCAGCTGGCCAACATCGCGCAGCAGAACGATGCCAACGAGATCCTCGTCGCCTTGCGCAACATGCTCGATCCCTACGTGAAGATCTATCTCGTCGCCTCGGAAAACGCGATCGTGATCGATGCTGCGCCCGATCAGCTCGCGCTCGCCGAGCGCCTCATCCACGAGCTCGACAAGCCCAAAAAGACCTACAAGCTCACCTACACCGTCACCGACGTCGACAACGGCAGGACCGTCGGCACGCAGCACTACTCCATGATCATCGTCGGCGGCCAGCACACCACGCTCAAGCAGGGCTCCAAGATCCCCGTCGCCACCGGCTCCTACTCCACCGACCACAATGCGTCGCAGACCCAGTTCACCTATCTCGACGTGGGAATGAACTTCGACGCCTCGCTGATCGAGATGGGCGATGGCGGCCTGCTGAAGAGCAAGGTGGAAGAGTCGAACCTGGGTGAGCCCAGCACCATCGCCGGCGTCACCGAACCCGTCGTCCGCCAGACCGTGCTCGAAGGCACCGCCAGTCTCACGCTGAACAAGCCGCAGACCCTGGGCTCGGTCGACATCACCGGCACCACGCACCGGCTCGACATCGTCGTGACCATGCAGATCGCCCCCTAAACCACCGAGAGAGCGCTCGGGGCTGAATCCAGACCTCAGCGAAATCGAATTCCTCCCGGGGCGCGGCTCTCCTCAACCGCGCCCCGTTTTCTTGTGGTCATCGTTTGAGCCGCACTTGTCCACCCTGTGCGGTTCATCACGGCACCGGAACCGCCGCTTCGATACCATGGTTCCAGCGATGTCCAGCACCGACCAACCCGCCATCCTCCTCCTCGCGCACGGCACCCCCGATGTCCTCAGCGAGATGTCCGCTTACCTCGCCAACGTCACCGGTGGCCGCCCCATGCCGCAGCACGTCGTCGAAGAGCTGCAGCATCGCTACGCCGAGATTGGCCTCCGCGACGAGCCGCTCCCCGAGGGCCCGCCACTCACTCGCTGGACTCTCATGCAGGGCCGCCTGCTCAGCGAGCTGCTAGGCCGCAAAGTCTACGTCGGCATGCGCAACTGGAAGCCCTACATCGCCGACGCAGTCGCCGAGATGAAGGCCGATGGCGTCCAGCACGCGAAGGTGCTGTGCCTCGCTCCGCAGAAGTCCCGCACCTCCACCGGCCTCTACAAGCGTGCGCTCGACAAGGCCGACGAAGGCGCCTTCACCTACGACTTCATTCCCGGCTGGGCGCACGAGCCGCTGCTCTCCAAGGCGTTCGCCGAGCGCATGCGCGTGGCTCTCGACGCCGCCCGCGCCAAGGATCCCAACGCGATCGTGCTCTTCACCGCGCACTCGGTACCATGCCGTACCATCCGCCCCGCCAACCACGAAGAAGCCGCGATCGGCTCCGCCCACGCTCCCGGAGCCCCCGTCCCCGCCGACGGCCTCCAGAACTACGGCACCCACGACGAAGGCGATCCCTACCCCGTCGAGTGCAAGCAGACCGCGCGCGAGATCGCCGCGGAGCTCGGCCTCCGCGATGACGAGTGGGTCTTCAGCTTCCAGAGCCAGGGCATCGCAGGCGCTCCATGGCTCGGCCCCAGCGTGGAGGACACACTCACCGCGCTAGCCCAGCAAGGCATCAAGTCCGTAGTGATGCAACCCGTCGGCTTCCTCTGCGACCACGTCGAGATCCTCTACGACATCGACGTCGCCTTCAGCACCTTCGCGAAGCCGTTAGGCATCGAAGTCACCCGCGCCCAGAGCCTCAACGACTCGCCAACACTGATCCAGGCGATCGCCAAGGTGATTCATGGGGAGGAAGCTGTTAGCTCTTAGCTTCTAGCCTCTAGCTCTTCGTTCTTCTTTCTTCGTTGATGGTCGCTTCTAAGCGGAATTGTCATCCTGAGCGCAGAGAAGCTCCTCGCATCTCGCATCTCGTATCTACTCTTCTTATGAAACGAATCGCCATCCTCGGCGGAGGGATCTCCGGCCTCACCGCGGCGTATGAACTCGAGAAGCGACGCCGCGCCGGCGAGGCGCTGGACTGGCACCTCTACGAAGCCAGCGACCGCCTCGGCGGCATCCTAGAAACCGCACGCATCGGCGCGCCCGAAGGCGACTACCTTCTCGAAGGCGGCCCCGACGGCTGGGTGAGCGAGAAGCCGTGGCTGCGTGAGCTAGCCATCGAGCTGGGCCTCGAGAGCGAACTCATCTACTCCAACGACGAGACCCGCAAGACCTGGATCCTCGTCAACGGTGTCCTGCAAGCCATCCCCGACGGCATGCGCATGATGGTTCCCACCGACCTCAACGCACTCGAAGACTCACCCCTGTTCTCCGAGAGCGCCAAGCGTGCCTATGCCCGCGAAATCCTCCTTGCGGAAGATCTAAAGCGCGACGCTCCCGATGCGGACGAATCCGTGGCCAGCTTCACGACGCGCCACTTCGGCGAAGAAGTCACCCGCACCCTCGCAGCCCCTCTGCTCTCCGGAGTCTTCGGCGGCGACGTTACGAAGCTCAGCGTCCGCGCCGTGATGCCGCAGTTCGTCGCCATGGAACGCGAGTACGGCTCGCTGATCGTCGCGCTGCAGCAAAAGACCGCACAGCGCGGCGACCGCAAGCAGCAACCCATCTTCACCTCGCTAAAGCGAGGCATGGGCTCTCTCGTTGACGCGCTCATCGACCGGATTCCGCAAGACCGCATTCACCTGCAGCACCGTTCCGTCGGCCTCTTCCGTGTCGACGACGCGGGCGGCAGCGAGTGGAGCATCGACTTCACCGTCGGCAAAAAACGCCAAACGATCGAGACCTTCTCCGAGCTCATCGTTGCCACGTCACTTGATGCCGCCCGTGCTCTGCTGGCGCCCATCGATGCCATCGACATGACTCATGTCCCTGTCGGTGGCTTTCTCTCCCTCACCCCCATCGACGCCAGCTCTGCCATCCTCGCCGCCTTCGCCTGGCCCGCCAATCTCGCGCAGCAGTTCACCATCCCCGAAGGCTTCGGCTTCCTGGTCCCAACAGCGTCCGACGCGTCGCCCTCTGGACCCTTGACCCTGGACCCTGGACCCTGTCTCCTCGCTTGCACCTTCGTCGATCAGAAATTCCCCCATCGCGCTCCCGCGGGTGCCCGCGTGATCCGCGCCTTCTTCGGCGGCTCCTCCGCCGACGCGCTCACGAACGCTTCCGACGACCAGATCGCCGCCGCTGCGCTGCGACAGCTCCGCACCATCCTGCAGCTCGAGAGTCCCATCCCCACCCCGGCGCACACCGCCGTCCGCCGCTGGCCCCGTTCCCTGCCGCAGTACGAGGTCGGTCACCTCGACCGCATGAGCCAGCTCGACGAGCTTGTCGCCCGCATCCCCGGCCTCCACCTGCTCGGCAACAGCTACCGCGGCGTCGGCATGCCCGACCTCGTCCACGAAGCTCGGCAGACCGCGGACGCCATCGCCCGGGCGTAAAATGTCCTCATGGGCATCACACGCCAGCAGGCTCTTGATTGTTTCGCGTCCGACGATCTGATCGGCATCGGCATGGAAGCCGATGCCCTTCGCCGCAAGCTGCACCCTGAGGGTGTCGTCAGCTACATCATCGACCGCAACATCAACTACACCAACTTCTGCACCGAGTACTGCACGTTTTGTGCTTTTTATCGTCCACTGAAGGGGAAACTCGCCGCCGAAGGCTACATCCTCGACTTCGACACCATCTACGACAAGATCCGCGAGACGGTGGAGATGGGTGGCACCGGAGTGCTCATGCAGGGCGGCATCCATCCCGACCTCAAGATCGACTGGTTCGAGAGCCTCTTCACCGGCATCAAGCAGCGCTATCCGCAGATCTGGCTGCACTGCCTTTCGGCCTCGGAGATCCTGGCCATTGCCGAGTACTCCGAGCTCGATCTGCGCACCACCATCGCCCGCCTGCGCGACGCCGGTCTCGACTCCATTCCCGGCGGCGGAGCCGAGATCCTCGATGACGAAGTGCGCGCCCGCATCGCCCGCCTCAAGTGCCGGACGGAAGACTGGCTCAGCGTCCATCGCACCGCCCACGCTCTCGGCATGCGCACCACCGCGACGATGATGTTCGGCGTCGGCGAGACCATGGAGCACCGCGTCAACCACTTCGAGGTCGTCCGCCAGCTGCAGGAAGAGACCGGCGGCTTCACCGCCTTCATCCCTTGGAGCTTCCAGCCACACAACACCGCGCTCGGCGGCCGCGGCTGGGATGAGGCCACCTCGGTCGAGTACCTCAAGACCCTCGCCATCAGCCGCATGTACCTCGACAACATCGAGAACGTGCAGGCCAGCTGGGTGACCCAGGGCCTCAAGGTCCTGCAGATGGGCCTTCGCTTCGGTGGCAACGATGTCGGCAGCGTCATGCTCGAGGAAAACGTCGTGAAGGCCGCAGGCACGTCCAACTGCACGACGGAGGAAGAGCTCCGTCGCATCATCCGCGACGCCGGCTTCAAGCCGGTGCAGCGAGATACGCTCTATACGACGATGTTCCTGAATTAGTGGTCGATCTTGTTCACGTAACTCAGCCACGCCTCACTCAGCGGCTCATTCAGAAACTCCTCCCATTGGTCGTCTGACATCGAAGATCCTACATATTCAAAAGGTACCCAAAAGCGTTGATACTTCTCGTTCGTTCCAACGAGCACTGCTCCGTTGTCCATTTGCACGCAGCTCGATAGCCCATCAGGAGCCAGTGGTTTAGGCGATGCGCGAAAGCCCTTCGGCAAGGTACCCAACATTCGGGTATTGATCACGTGAGCAGCGCGAATTGCGTTTGTGTCATCGGTCATAAAGCCTCCCTAAAAGCGAACAGCCCACGGATTTCCCGTGGGCTGAGTTCGGCAGCCCAGTTTCCTGGAGCCGATCTCATCTGCCTTGCTTGCAAAATAATCGAAGATCCCTAAGTCCGCCACACAAAAATCGTGCTGCAGTTCAAGCCCGCTTCAAACCGGCCTCTTTAATCGCAGCAGCAATATCTTCATCCTTCACGCCCCGCTTGCGCAGGCTCTCGGTGAGAACTGCGACGTTCGCTCCCTCAAGCTTCTCGAGGTCCTTGCGCAGCCCCAGGCTGATGTAAGCCTTGATCAAACTCTGATAGCCGGAGAAGCCCAGCATCGGTGCGATCTCTTTGAGTTCCTCGATGACACGTTCGGGGATGCGCAGGCTGATGGACGTCATCACCCGCGGTGTCTCCATCCTCTCGAACATCCGTTCCTTAGCCGTCTTCATAGAGTTCCTCCTCTTTCCGGGTCGCTCTGCGTGCCGAGATGATCCGAATCACCTCTTGCCCCTGCACGAGGTGGACAACGTAAACGATCTTCCCCTCGTCCGTGATACCGATCAAAGCACTGCGAGGTTCATCGTCGGCAGTTGCATCCACATACACGGAGGCTTCGTCGAAGAAGGCCTCGCAAACCTCCTCGAAACTGACGCCATGTTTGGAGCGATTCTCGATCGCCTTCGCTGCGTTCCAGAGGAATGTTTGGCTCCGATGGCGGTAAAGAACATCCACGCCCATTGTATATACTTTCGATATACACGGGAGCAAGTAGATTGGGCGACATCGTGCATCCGCGATGCCGGCTTCAAGCCCGTCCAGCGCGACACCCTGTACACCACGACGTTCCTGAACTAGGCTCTCTGCAGTCCGCATTCTGGAAAACTCGTCCCAAATAGGCTAAAACCACGCCATTGTGGTAGCGGCTCTTCCCCAAAAGGTGCATGACGCCAAGGCCTTACGTCCTTCCCTAATAGATTTCTATCGTGTTCGATGGAAGTGGAGCGACTCCACTCCTCAACCGATGCAGGACCCAACCAAACCTTCTGGCAAAACGCTGCCTCGCACATTCGCGAGCTCGTCCTTGTCGTCGCTCACATCCAAGGGTGTGGTCCCGGTATCGCTCACGCTTCCCCGGCCGAACAGCGAGACCTACAGCTCGCTCCTCGAGGCCATCGTCCGGTCCACCGACGATGCCATCATCACGAAGAACCTCTCCAGCATCGTCACCAGCTGGAACCCTGCCGCGACCAGCATCTTCGGCTGGGAAGCGCACGAGATGATCGGCCACTCCCTGCTGCGGCTCATCCCACCCCGCCTGCACCATGAGGAGATGGAGGTCATCCGCCGCCTCCGCAGCGGTGAGCGTATCGCTCACTACGAGACCGTACGAACCACCCGCGAGGGCCGCGAGATTGAGGTCTCGCTCACCATCTCGCCTCTCACCAACTCCCGCGGCGAGATCATCGGCGCCACCAAGGTCGCCCGCAACATCAGCGACACTCGTGCCGCCGAACGCGCCCGCCTGCAGCTCGCCGCCATCGTCGAGTGCTCCGTCGACGCCATCATCGCCTATGACCTCGACGGCCGCATCACCAGCTGGAACGCCGCCGCCGAACGCCTGCTTGGCTACTCTGCGAAACAGGTACTCGGCGAGCCCATGACGATCCTGGTCCCTGATAGCCTCCGCGAAGAAGAAGACCGCATCGCCGAACAGCTCCTCGCCGGACAGTCCGTGGAGGCCTTCGACGCCCTGCGCCGGCATCGCGATGGCAGCGCCGTGGAGGTATCCGTCTCGGTCTCGCCACTGCTGGACAGCGACGGCAACGTCATCGGTGCGTCCCAGTTTCTCCACGACATCTCCCAGCGCAAAGATCTCGAACGTTCCCTGATGCAGGCCGAAAAGCTGGCCTCCGCCACGCGCATGGCTGCCGAGTTGGCCCATCACGTCAGAAACCCGCTCGAGGCGCTCACCAACCTTCTGTACCTCGCGAAGGAAGAGTCGAACAATCCGGCACAGGTACGAGCCATGCTCGAAATCGCCGAAGACGAGCTCGAACGCGTAGCCCAGTTCACGCAACGCTCGCTGAACGCCAGCCGCCGCAGCGCAGAGGATGCCGAGTACAACTTCGCTCATCTCAGCGAGACGCTGAGCGCGGCAGACTAAGCTTCTCTTTTTACTCTCCCCATTCGTCCCACAACACCTGAACGGCCCCGTGATATATGTCGGGGTCTTTTTGCATGCCCTGATATACCACTTACTCCGGGATAACTATTTTCGTTTTTCCCTATTGCCAAACGAGGGCCGCGACATATAATCGCTGAAATTTTCCAAAATGTAACGCGGCCGCGTTCCCAACCCTACAGAGTCACGAGACGAGTTTTACCTCTAGCAGGACTGGCAGTAATGTGCGGCCCATCCGTGGCCAGCACACGGCAGTGATCTCTTGCACCTGCGCTTTTGCGCGGGCAAGTAACTTCTCGACTTAAAATTCGGAGGCCTCATGGAGACACCCCTTATGCGCCGAAGCTGGCTTCTGGCGCTCGCAGTGTTCCTTACCTTGATTCCAGCGGCAGTGGCCCAAACCTATCGTGGCAGTATCAATGGAACGGTCGTTGACCATACCGGCGGGATCATCGTCAAAGCAACCGTCGTCGCCACCAATGTAGGGACCGGCGTCGCCACCACCAGCGTCACGTCCTCCGGTGGGGACTTCCTCTTCAGCGATCTTCCGCTCGGCTCATACTCCGTCACCGTCACGGCATCCGGCTTCTCCACTGCCAAGATTGACGGCATCCCGGTCTCGGCCGGCGTGGTCTATACGCTGCCTGTAACGCTCTCCGTCTCGAGCACTGCGCAGACCATCGAGGTCGACGCTGCAGCCCTCGTGCTTGATACCACCACGAGCACGCAAACTACCGTACTCGACTCCAAGACCGTCGCGGACATTCCCCTCAATGGGCGCGACTTCACGCAGCTCATCTCGCTCACGCCGGGCTATGCCGGCTACTCCGGAGGCGGTTACGGCTCGCTCAACGGAACCCGCGCCAACCAGATGAACTGGCAGATCGACGGCGTGGATAACAACGATCTGTGGCATAACATCCCCGCCGTCAACCAGGGTGGCGTCAGCGGTATCGCCGGCATCGTCCTTCCCATCGACGCCGTCGACCAGTTCTCCGCCCAAACCCAGTCCGGCCCCGAAGGCGGCCGCAATCCTGGCGGCACCGTCAACCTCACCCTCAAATCCGGAACCAACCAGCTCCACGGCACTATCTATTACTTCAACCGCAACGAGGCTTACGGCGCCAAAAGTCCTTTCTCCCCCACCAAGCAGAAGGTCCGCAACTACAACACCGGTTTCTCCGTCGGCGGTCCATTGCTCAAGGACAAGCTGTTTGGTTTCCTCACCTTCGAGCATCAGCGCTTCGTCATTGGTGAATCCGGCACCGCCACCGAACCCTCCGTCGGCTGGCAGACCAAAGCCAAGGCTCTTCTCGCCCAATACAACGTCCCCGTCGACCCCGTGATGCAGGGCGTCCTGAACACCCTCTGGGGAAGCAGCGTTCTCGCCCAGGACACCGTCGGAACCGTCAATAACTTCCACTCCAACGACCCCGAATACGGCTACAGCTGGAACGGCCTCGGCAAGGTGGACTATCACCTCTCCTCCAAGGACAACCTCAGCGCGCGGTGGTTCGTCGGCCAGGGCAACCAAGTCGCTCCCGTGGGCTCGCAGCTGCTGTCCTTCTACGAGGTCGCTCCTCTCCACGTGCAGAACATCGCCCTCGTCTACAACCGCGTCATCTCGAACTCGATCTCCAACGAGCTCCTCGCTGGCGTCAACTACTTCAATCAATTCTTCGGCGATTTCAATACCAACTACAACGTGCAGAGCCTCGGCTTCGTTACCGGCGCGCCGTATACGAACGCTCCCAACATCGTCATTGGCAATGCCAACGCCACCGGTGGCGGCACCAGCTCCGCCAGCGGCGCCTTCGATCCGGTCGGTCTTACCCCTCCCGAGGGCCGCAGCGATATGACCGGGCACCTCACCGATCAGCTCTCCTGGGTCAAGGGCAAGCATCAGATGCGCTTCGGCGGAGAGTACCGCAACGCCCGTCTCGACGAGTTCTACAAGCGGCATGCCGTCGGCGCGTTTACCTTTGATGGAACCCGCGTTGGTGCAGAAATCCAGGCCAAAAATCCGAGCTACAACCCCGATTCCTACATCGCTCCCCTCGCGGACTTCCTCTCCGGCCAGGTCTCCGCGGCTTCCATCGCCATCGGTAATCCGGAGCGATTCGTTTACGTCAACACCTGGTTCCTCAACGCCGGAGACACCTGGCAGATCACGCCGAAGATCAGCTTCAACTACGGCATCCGCTACGACTACGAAGGTCCCTTCCACAATGGCAGCCAGAACATGTCGGTCTTCCGGCCCGCTCTGACCGCCACCAATGGCCTCGCCTTCCAGGGTCAGCAGATCGCCAACATCTACCCCCGTTACTTCAAGAACTTCAGCCCGCGTGTCGGCTTCACGTATTCGCCGGATACCAAGACCGTCTTCCGCGCCGGCTACGGCTTCTATGCTGACACTCCGAACCTCAACCCCTTCCTCGACAATCGACCCGGCAACCAGGCGCCCAACGGCGTCGAAGGCAATCCCGGAGGTCCCAACCCTGTCTATACCGTCGGCGCTACCCCCCAGGCTCAGACGGAGATCCTTGCCAACACTCCTATCTTCCCTTCTGCTCTCAACGGTTCGCCCTGCGCCGCAACCTCACCCTGCGGCGTCTTCTCCATAGACCCGAACTTCCGCCCGTCCTATAACGAAAACTTCAACGTCAACGTGGAGCGCACTCTGACCACCAACGTGATCGCCCAGCTCGGCTACGTCGGCTCACAAGCTCGCCACCAGCTCAGTCTGATCGACATCAACCAGGCCAAGCCGGGCGTCTATGCCACCGATACCCAGCGCCAGACCACGCGTCCCTACTTCAGCCAGTATCCGCAGTATGGAAACATCAACCAGGTCGAAAGCATCGGAACCTCGAACTACAACTCCCTGCAGGCCACGCTGCGCATCAGCAACTGGCACCGTCTCTCTTCCTCGACAACCTACACCTGGTCGCACGCTCTCGATGAGGTCACCGCCTATCGCGGCGCCCTCCCGCAGAACAACCTGAACTTCAAGGGCGACTATGGTAACTCGGACTTCGACACCCGCAATACTTTCGTCAGCTTCGTCAGCTACTCCATCCCGGGGACTGCCCACTTCCGAGCACTCACCAACGGCTGGCAGCTCAACAGCCTGTTGACCTTCCACGGCGGCCAGCCCTTCACTGTCCACGCCTCAGGCGACATCAGTGGAACGAATGAAGGTAACGACCGCGCTGTCCAGATCGGACCCGCACACGTCGGTTACCAGGGCCAGAGCACCACCGCAAACTGGATCGATCTAACCGCCTTCGCCAACCCTGCCCCCGGCACCTTCGGGACAACACGCCGCAACGCCTTCTATGCTCCTGGCTACAGCGACGTGGACTTCTCGGTCTTCAAGGACACGAAGCTCGGGGAACGCGTAACCCTGCAGCTTCGCGCCGAGATGTTCAACCTCTTCAACCGCGTCAATTATGCTCCTCCGTCACCTTCCGTCGGTGGCAGCTCGACGCTCTACGACACCATCGGCGACTACAACGGCGCTCCAGGCATCGGCGCAGGCGAAGCCTTCAACACCCAGCTCGTCGCGAAGATCATCTTCTAACCGGCCCCAACCCTTCAACAGAAAGGCCCGGTCCGCATCTGCGGATCGGGCCTTTCTCCATGCTGCTAACTACACCACACGAGTTACCGCGACGAACTTACTTCGCCGCCTTCTGCACCTTGATCCACGCTGTCACCCGCTCCTGCAGCAGGTCCAGCGGCAGCGCTCCGCCGCCCAGGATCTCATCATGGAATGCCTTGAGCGAGAACTTCGGCCCTAATTCCTGCTGCGCCTGCGTGCGCAGCTTCAGGATCGTCAGCTGCCCCATCTTGTACGCCAGCGCCTGCGCCGGCCACGAGATATAGCGGTCCGTCTCCTGCTGCGCCTGCACATCGTTCACATCGTTCTGGTGCATGTAATCGATGACCTGCTGACGCGTCCAGCCCTTGTCATGGATGCCCGTATCGACCACCAGCCGCACCGCGCGAAACAGCTCCGAGTTCAGCCGCCCATAGTCGCTCACCGGGTCCTGGTAGAAGCCGACTTCCTTGCCCAGCTCCTCCGCATACAGCGCCCAGCCCTCGGTGTAGGCCGAGCCACCGGCCCGCTGCCGAAACTTCGGAATGCCCGTCAGGTTCTGCGCCACAGAAATCTGCAGATGATGCCCCGGAACGCCCTCGTGATACGCCACCGCCTCATCATCCACCAGCGACCGATGCGTGGGATCAGCCACCGCCACCGACACGCGCCCCGGCCGGCGTCCATCCGGCGTGCCGCCCGAGTAGTGCGTCGCCTGCCCAGCGTTGTAGTCCGGAATCGCCTCCACCGTCACCGGCTGCTTGGGCAGCAGACCGAACAGCTCCGGCAGCTTCGGCTGCATCTGGTCGATGTACTTCTTGAAGTCGGCGACGATCTGCTCCTCGCTCTTCGGCTGCCACTTCGGGTCCTTGTTGATCGCCTCGCGCCATTCGTTCAGCGTCTTATAGCCCTGCTGGTGCGCCAGCTTCTCCATCTCGGCCGTGATGCGCGCAACTTCCTTCAGCCCCAGCGCATGAATCTCCGACGGAGTCATATCGGTGGTGGTCATCACCTTCACCGCCAGTGCGTAGCGCGCCTTGCCCTGCGGCAGGCTCTCGATCGAGAGCTGCATGCGCCCCTTCGGAGCGTAATCCTCGCGCAGGAAGCTCGCGAACTTGAGGTAAGCCGGCATCACCTCGTGCTGCACCGCGTCGTCGATCTCCGCAGTCAGCCGCTGCTTGTCCGCATCCGAGAAGCTCGTCGGAAACTTCTTCTCCGGCAGCAGGAATGGATCGGCCTTAATCACGCCTTCCGCCTGCAGCGGGAACTTCTCCGCGATGAACTTCACCGGCACCAGCCCATCCTTCTCACCCGCCTCCAGGATCTCCGTCGTCTGGTCCAGCGCCCGCGGAATCTGCCTCAGCCGCGAGATGTAATCTTCGTAGTGCTTCACCGTGTCCAGTGGCACCATCTGCGGCAGCTCCGCCAGCGAGGTATGCACGCCGCCCTGCATGTTCAAAGGCATCTCGTACTCTTTGAGCGCGAAGGTCTCATCCGCCCGCTCCAGCCCACGCTCGAAGAGCTTGTGATTGAGCAGGTCGTCGTCGCCCATGCCCTCGGTGGAGATCGCCCGGATGCGCACCAGGTACTCGTCGCTCTCCTTATGCTCCGCAACGATATGCGCCAGCGAGAAATCCCCCAGCTGGTCGTTCTGGCTGTAATCGCCCAGGCTCGTCGCCATCATCGGGTTGCTCTTCAGCCGGTTCTTGTACGCCTCATCGAAGAGCGCGTTCTGCGCCTTCACCCGCTCAGCCACCGGGCTCTGCTGGGCCGCGGCCCCGAGCACAGCAGCAGACGCCACTGCCAACACCAAAAGATTTCGCATGGCGAAAGCGTATCAGACCATACCATCGTGGAGCGGCCCCGGCGCCTTTGCCGGCCCCGGGGAGCTGCGCTCGAAACCCACCGCCGGGCCCGTTTCCCTCTACCCCGGTCGCGTAAAATCGTTTGCATCCCCCGGGGTCTTACCCGAGTCGCGTGGAGTCTTCCCTGATCAATTCGCTTCAAGCGCTCGCCCTGTTCCTCGCCTCCCAACGAGGTTTGAGTCACTACTGGAAGACCCACTACGCGGACCACACCTTCCGCAATGTCTACCGTTGGAATGCCTTCGACATCTCCCTGCTCATCCCGTACTTCATCGTGATGATCATCCTCGCGTTCTACGGCATCCACCGCTATCAGCTGGTGTGGCTCTACTACCGCAACCGCCGCAACGCCGCGAAGTCCGCCGAGCCCGCCGCCACCTTCGCCGAAGATCAGCTCCCCTTCGTCACCATCCAGTTGCCCATCTACAACGAGCAGTTCGTCATCGACCGCCTCATCGACGCCTGCTGCCGCATCGACTATCCGCGCGACCGCTTCGAGATCCAGCTGCTGGACGATTCGACTGACGAGACCACTGAGGTCGCCGCAGCCATCGTGCAGCGCTACGCCACCGGCGGCGTGATGACCGAAGACCACCCCGAGCCGCTCGCCCCGCAGCCGGTCCTCTACCTGCACCGCACCAACCGCCACGGCTTCAAGGCTGGGGCCCTCGAAGAAGGCCTCAAGTCCTCGCGTGGCGAGCTCGTCGCCATCTTCGACGCCGACTTCGTTCCTCCCGTCGACTGGCTGCAGAAGGTCGTCCACCACTTCGCCGAACCTGGCGTCGGCATGGTGCAGACCCGTTGGACGCACCTCAACCGCAACTACAGCTTCCTCACCCAGGTTGAAGCCATCCTCCTCGACGGCCACTTCGTGCTGGAGCACGGCGGTCGCTCGCGCGCCGGCGTCTTCTTCAACTTCAACGGCACCGCAGGCATGTGGCGTCGTCAGGCCATCGACGAAGCCGGCGGCTGGGAACACGACACCCTCACCGAGGACACCGACCTCAGCTATCGCGCGCAGCTCAAAGGGTGGAAGTTCAAATACCTCCAGGACGTCGAGTGCCCAGCCGAGCTTCCCATCGAGATGACCGCCTTCAAGACCCAGCAGGCGCGCTGGGCCAAGGGCCTCATCCAGGTCGCGAAGAAATCGCTGCCCACCATCCTGCATTCCGACATCGGCTGGCACCAGAAGCTCGAGGCCTGGTACCACCTCACGGCCAACATCAGCTATCCGCTGATGATCATCCTCAGCGTGCTCCTCATGCCTGCCATGATCATCCGCAGCTGGCAAGGCCCCATCCAGATGCTGCTGATCGACCTTCCGCTCTTCCTCGCGTCGACTGCCTCGGTCTCCACCTTCTACCTCGTCAGCCAGAAAGAGCTCTTCCCACGCACCTGGTGGAAGACCTTTCTCTACGTCCCGTTCCTCATGTCCCTCGGCGTAGGCCTCACCATCACCAACACCAAGGCCGTCATGGAAGCCCTCTTCGGCGTCAAGACTGCCTTCGCGCGCACGCCCAAGTACGCCGTGCAGAAGAAGGGCGAACGGTCGCACGCGAAGAAGTATCGCAAACGCCTCGGCATCATCCCCTGGATCGAGCTGGCCATCGGCTGCTACTTCGCGCTCACCGTCTGGTACGCCATCTCCACCGAGAACTACTTCACCGTGCCCTTCCTCTTTCTGTTCGTGCTGGGCTACTGGTACACCGGCCTGCTCAGCATCTTCCAGGGCCTCTTCGAGAAACGCGAAGGCCGCGGCGAGCTGCACGAGAAGCCCTACCCCGTCGGAATCTAACCATGGAGCTGTTGTTCGACGACGCCGCTCCTGGAGCGGCGCAACTCCGGCTGCTCGAAGATGACGACCGCGAGACCCCCGCGCGCTTCCTGCTCCACCCAATCGCCGACTTCCGCGACCTGGAGCATCTGCCCGAGGTCTCGCGACCCTTCGCTCTCACCATCGCGCTCGACTGCGCCCACGTCGCCGAGGCCGAAGCTCTGCGCATCGCCTCGCTCCTGCTCACCCGCGGACTCGCCTACACCTGCTGCTGGGGCTCCGCCTGCAAGACGATCCACGATGCCTTCGAGCTCGCGTGGCGCGGCCCCGGCGTCCCCGAGCTTCCACCCGACGCCGACGCTCCCCGCACCACTTGGCACGCCCAGCGTCCGCTCGAGAAGGCACTCTACTACTTCCACTACTGCGCCAACCCCGCGCCCAGCTTCCGGGCTGGCTGCCGCGACTACATCATCGCAACCACCGCCCGCTACGCCCCACGCGTCAGGCACTACTTCAGTTGAGTCTGACGACGCCCCAATGCACAAAAGCCCGCCAGATGGCGGGCCTTCGCGTTTCGTGCAGCTGTGAGTGAGGGTTAGAAGCGGATACCGAAGTTCACCGGCAGATACCCGGTCTTGTTGCTGTTCTGCGGAAAGTCGTTGTAGACATTCGCATTCGCTGGGGTAGCTGTGGCAAGCGTCACGCCAGGGCGCGCCTGGTTGAATAGGTACACATAGCGGACCTCGGCATACAGGCGCTGGCTGGAGAAGCGCGAGAACTTGTACGTCAAGCCGAAACCGCCATTGATGCCCAGCGCGTTCGACGTGTAGTGGTCGATCACCGTGTTGGCCTGGTACTCATAGCAACCGTAATAGTAGTCGCAGTACTCGCCGATCTCAGGTGTCGTGAAGTTCGCCACCTTGTGATAGAAGCCCGCACCGCCGGTAACGTAAGCACCGACGCCCGCGCCTGAGCGGATGTTGTAGACCGGCTGCAGGCTGAAATCCCACACATGGTTGTTGCCATCCAGGCTGCTGAACGAGGAAACCTGGTTGGCAGGTGTCTGTGTCGCGTTATAGAGACCGATCTCGTAGTTGTAGAGGTTCAGCTGATTGGTGATCGTCTGACCGGTCATGCCGAACTCGTTGTAGGCGAACTCGAGGTTCACGCCGAAGTGCGAGTTGAACATGCGACCGCCGCCGCCCTGCAGACCCCAGCTGGTGGTCATGTAGTTCGTGTTGGTTCCATCTGCCGGAACCCCCAGACCACCGCCCACGTAGAAGTCATACTTCGGCGAGCCATCGGCATTCGTGTTCGAGCCGCGATAGCGCGGACGGCCATAGCTCTGGCGTCCGCCATACTGCATCGCGTTGCCAAACAGGTTCAGGTGCAGCGCGTTGGAAGCCAGCTGCGATCCCCCATTGGGTGCGGTTGCGGAGGAACTCGCATCGGGTGCGGTCGTTGCGGCATCATCCGAGCTCAAGCTCGACGAGTACTGCGGCGTTGCAACCACCACCGAGTCAGTCACCGCGGGCGTCTGCGTTGCGGTCTGGGCCCCCATGACGGCGACACTCGCGCCCAGCACGGCGGTCAGCGCCACCGAGCGGCGCACAAATTCGGAAAGGACAATGTTCTTTGACATCTTTCAACGACTCCTTGACGGGTTGAGCACTGGCGTTCGGCGGTGGGAACACCCCCTGTGCCGATTTGTTGCGGTCCGCCCACCAGCCTCTAGCGCAGGAACCACAACGTGCTCGCACCGTATGTCTGTAGGACGTGAAAATCGGCCGGACGGATGCAAATCCCAATCCAAGGATAGGGCCCTCCTCTATCTTGCGACGCCCCGCCCCCTTCCGCGAGCCAACTCCACGCCCCGTACACTGGAAGTGACCTATGCCCACCGACGCCGCTCCCGCGCTGCCCACCCCGCCGACCCCGGAGCCGGCCCTCACCGCCGCCATCGCCGCCAACCTGGCCGCCCTGCGCAAACGCATCGCCGAGGTCTGCGACCGCGCCCGCCGCTGCCCCTCCACGGTGGAGCTCATGGCCGTCAGCAAGGTCCATCCCGCCGAGGCCCTCGTCGCCGCCTTCCACGCCGGGCAGCGCCTCTTCGGCGAGAATCGCGTCCAGGAGTTCGCCGCCAAGCGTGAGCTCCTCTCCGCCTTCTACACCGGTCCCGCGATCGACGCGGACGGCAAGCCCGCCCGCCCCACCATGCACCTCATCGGCCCGCTCCAGAACAACAAGACCAACAAAGCCGCCGAACTTTTTGATGCCGTGGATTCCCTCGACTCCCTCAAGACCGCGCAGCGCCTCAACACCGCCGTGGCCGCGCTCAACAAGGTCATGCCCGTTCTCATCGAGGTCAAGCTCTCCCACGAGGACACCAAGCACGGCCTCGCACCCGAGGAACTCCCTGCCCTCCTCGCCGCCCTCGCCCCGCTGGAAAACCTCCGCGTCACCGGCCTCATGACCGTCCCTCCGCTCGACGAAACCCCCGAAGCCGCCCGCCCCTACTTCCGCCAGCTCCGCGAACTTCGCGACGAACATCGCAAGCAATATCCATCACTTACGGAGCTCTCTATGGGCATGTCCGGCGACTTCGAGGTGGCCATCGAAGAGGGCTCGACCTGCGTTCGCATCGGCACCGCGATCTTCGGCAAGCGCGCACCGCAGGCCGATCCCGCCTAGGGGAGCCTCGCCTCTGCCCAGACCACCCGCTTTGTCAGGGCGGGACTTCAATCCCGCCATAAGGCGATCATCGCAACGCGGCTTCAGCGGCTGAGGCAATGCTGGGACCGCCAGACCGTCTCTAGTTGTGCGGAGACAGCTCCGGCGGATCGTCCACCGCCCGAAAGTGACCGTCCCCAGCCTTCGCAATCGTAGGCGAGTACTGTCCCAGCAGCTGCCGCCGCCACCAGTTCCCCGTCGCGCGCTTCTCCTCCACCGACGTGAACCAGTACTGCCATAGCACCGCGCGCACGTACGTCGGAGGAACCCCCGGAAACGGGTTCGACCGGAACAACCCCAGCACAGCCGGCGAGCCCTCCAGCAGCCGCTCTTGTGTGAGCGGCACGATATCGTTTTGCCGCCACTCCCCCAGCGACGCGAACCACAGGTTCCAGTCGAACCTCGGCTGGTACGGCGCATAGATTCGAGGCCGCTCATTCAGCGCCTGCGGCTTGTACCGGAACACATACGGCCTCCACGTCTCGCCATCGTTCGAGCCCTGAAACTCAATCTCATAGCGGCCATTCGTCATGCTCGCGAACAGCCCATACTGGTTCGCCACGCGGAACGAATCGATCGCCCGCGCCGGCGCCATGACCAGCGACGGCAACGGCAACACCATACCCACCAGCTCCACTGTCGTCGCATAGCCAATCCACCCCAGCACCACCGCCGGCACAGCCAGAGCAAGCCACCGCGAGAGCTTCTTCGCCGACGACATCTGCGGCAATATGATCACCTGCTTCGAAGCCTCCACATTACTCCGAAAAATGGAGAGGAATTCGCCCGATGCAAGCGCAGCCTGCTCTTCGCCGCTAACTTCCTGTATCTTCCCAATCTCCGGCAACCACCGCCGCAACCAGGAACCTGCAGGGACAAAGCTCTCGATCTGCCAGTCATCCAGCAGCAGCACACCCAGCGACAGCACAAGATAGTTCAGGAACGCATAGTTCGCCGTCGCGATCACTCCTATCTCCCACGGCGTGACGATCCAGAAGCAGATCAGCCTCGCCCTCCGCCCGAAGAAGATCATGCACACCACCACGAACTCCAGCACCAGTGTTCCCAGAGCCGACCCCATGTGAAACCAGCGCGGCAGATGGCTCGCGTACCATCCAATCCACGTAGGCAGCGGCCCATTCTGGTAATACCCAATCATCGCCGTCAGGCTGCGCCACTGCGGGTCGCCGGATAGCAGCTTCACCATGCCTGACTCGAAGTAAATCCGAAACCACTCCCACTGCAGCAGCCACAAACTCGCCCGTGACGGCGGGCACGCCGCGCCCCAACCTGGCCTCACGCCACGCGGCGCGCAGAACACCGCAATCAGCCCTGCCTCCAGCAGCATGCCATCCGACTGATACCCCGAGAAGTCTCCCGCCGCCGCCACGAACGAGAGGAAGCACAGCCAGCACACGAACAGGCTCAACCTCGGCCACAGGTTGAACAGCGCTGCTATCGCCGCAATCATCCCCACCCATACCGTCGCGTTGAGAAATCCCGCACTCGACGAAATCCAGAACAGCGTCGGCACTTCCCACACATGCCGCAGCACGCCCGGCCCCAGCGCCTCGGCCATCGCAGCCAGCGTCTGGCCTGCGGGTAGAATGCCCAGCGGCCCGTTCAGCCCTTGGATCTGGAAGATAAGCGCAACGAATGCCGACACATAGATCGCCGCCAGCGCCCGCAGGAACAACCATCGCGCCAGCAGATGCCCGCGCGGAGCCCCCTCAACATCGAACAACCGATGGCCGATAAAGAGGACGCGGTCCATTCGTGGTGAGAGTCCTCGAGCCGCCGCGGCGTTGTGCGCCGCATGCGTTTCACAGCGAGTCAACGTGCTCCGTGACACGAATCACCGCGAACTACGCGGGTCCCGCGTTTTACAATGGAGACACGATGAGCGAATCCGCTGCTGCAACCCTTACTCCCCCCGCCACGGCCCAAGGCCACGCCAGCAAGTACACCCGCAACGCGCCGTACACCTCGCGCGTGCTGGTCAACCAGCGTCTGACCGGCCCCGAGAGCGAGAAGGAAACCATCCACATCGAGATGGAACTCGAGGATGGCATGCACTACACGCCAGGCGACGCCGTCGGCATCGTCCCCACCAACCGCGTCGAAGCCGTCGAAGGCGTCCTCAAGGCGCTCGGCTTCACCGGCTCCGAGCGCGTGCTCGACCACTACAAGAACGAGATCTCCTTCGAGACCGCCCTCAGCCGCCACCTTGCCATCGGCAAGCTCGCCCGCGGAGCCGTCAATCAGTACGCCAAGCTCGCCGGTGAGAACGTCCCCGCCGGCCTCAAGGATCTGCTCGGCGCGGACAACAAGGCCAAGGCCGAAGAGTACGTCTGGGGCCGCGAGTTCGTCGATCTCGCCACTGAGTTTCCCGGCATCGTCACCGCCCCGCAGCAGCTCTTCAACGTGCTGCAGCGCCTCACGCCGCGCATGTACTCCATCGCGTCCAGCATCGCGATGCACCCCAACCAGGTGCACACCGTCATCCGCGTCATCCGTTATAACTCGCACGGGGCGGATCGCCAGGGCGTCTGCTCCGGCAACATGGCTGAGCGCGCTCCGGTCGGCGGCACCATGCCCGTCTTCCTGCACGAGAACAACGCCTTCCGCCTGCCCGAAGACACCAATGCCCCGGTCATCATGATCGGCCCCGGCACCGGCATCGCTCCCTTCCGCTCGTTCCTCGAAGAGCGCGCTGTTACCGGCCAGAAGGGCAAGAACTGGGTCATCTTCGGCGAGCAGCGCTCCGTCTCCGACTTCCTCTATAAGGATGAGTTCGAAGCCTGGCAGGCCAGCGGTGTGCTCAACAACTTCCACACCGCTTTCTCGCGCGACCAGCAGAAGAAGGTCTACGTGCAGGACCGCATGACCGAGAACGCCGCCGAGCTCTACAAGTGGCTCGAAGAGGGCGCCTACTTCTACGTCTGCGGCGACGCCAGCCGCATGGCCAAGGACGTCGAGACCGCTCTGCTCGATGCCATCGCCAAGGGCCAGGACAGCACCCCCGAAGCCGCACAGGAATACCTCACCGCCATGAAGAAGGCCAAGCGCTACCAGCGCGACGTCTACTAGAAGTAGTGAATAGTGAGTAGTGAAGAAAGGCGGGGCCATTGGCTCTGCCTTTCTTTTGCGTCTGAGGGTTCTTCTCTACTTACTTCTCGTCTACTCTCTACTCACTGGCTCCTATGACCTTCGACAAGCGCCTTCGCGATGGCGTACGCAACGGCGACATCACCCTCAGCGTGCGCTTCTGGATCAGCCCCCGCGTGAAGGTCGGCAATCGCTATCGCATGGAAGAAGGCGAGATCGAGGTCGACTCCATCGATCCCATCGGCCTGCCCGACATCACACCCCAACTCGCCCGCGCCTCCGGTTTCCTCGGCGTCCTCGACCTGCTCAAGATCGCCAAACACGGCAAAGGCGAAAACATCTACCTCGTCCACTTCCACTACGTCCCGCCGAAGAAAGCAGGACGGAAGCCCGCGAAGTCTGCCAGTGCGAGACACCTGCGTAAAGGCTGATTAATGCAGAAAGGCAGAGCCCCAGGGCTCTGCCTTTGCCTTTATTCACTACTCACTACTCACTACTCACTAAAATCACACCCGATACTCATCCGCACGCCAGGACACAATCGCCTGCTTGATCTGCTTGCGGTCCAGCTTCTCGCGCACCGCCACCCGCGCCAGGCCCGGCAGCTCGGCGTTCGACGCGAAGCGCAGTCCGATGTACTGGTCGATCGTCAGCGACTCCAGCTCTACCAGCTCCGCCGGAGACGCCAACGTCGCCAGCCGCATCTTCTCTTCCACGCGGATCACGCGGTCCTGCACCTTCAGCGCATACACCCGCATCCTGTGCGCGAGCAGCAGCAGCAGAATCGAGACGGCGATCCACCAGATGCCGACCCAGCCGTACTCCGTGAAGTGGCGGCCAAAGAACATCGCCGTGACGATGATGTTCAAAAGAAGGCCAAGGACAACAAGAAGAAAGATCGGATCGCTGCTCCCGTGATTCTTGAAAGACTGCGGTTCAGCCATGAAAGACGCCTCGATGCGTTACTTGAATTGTGTTCAGAACCCGCAGTCAGCATACGCCAAGCCTTCACAGCGCCACGTGCGTTAGCCTGAGTATCGAATGGCTACCAAGCGAATCGGTGTACATGTGGGAACGGCAGGCGGTGTATGGACGGCGGTGCAGCGCGCCGTCGATGCAGGCGCGAACACGTTCCAGATCTTCTCCTCCAGCCCGCGCATGTGGAAGGCCCCGGCCGTCAAGCCCGCCGACGCCGACAAGCTCCGCGCCCTCCGCGTAGAGAACGACGTCAACCCGATGGTCATCCACGCCAGCTATCTCATCAACCTCTGCTCGCAGACCGAGAGCGTACGCGAGAACTCCATCATCGGCTTTCGCGGCGAGGTCGAACGAGCCCTCGCACTCGGTGCGGAGTTCCTCGTCCTGCACCCCGGCAGCTGGAAGGGCCTCACCCGCGACGAAGGCCTTCGCCTCGCAACCCAGTCCATCGAGCGCGCCATGGAAGGCCAGGCCTTCGAGGGCCACAACTTTCAGCTCCTCATCGAGAACTCCGCCGGCGCCGAGTTCTCCCTCGGCGGCAGCTTCGAGCAGGTCGCCGAACTCGTCGAGCAGCTCAAGCCCTGCATGCCCGTCGCCGTATGCCTCGACACCTGCCACTGCCACGTCGCGGGCTATGACCTCGTCAGCGACGAAGGCTATGCCGAGACCATGAAGAACATCGCCGACACCATCGGCTTCGACACGGTGCGCGTGTGGCACTGCAACGACGCCAAGGCCCCCATGGGATCGAAGCTCGATCGCCACGAGCACATCGGCGAAGGCACCATGGGCGCAGCCACCTTCCGCCGCCTGCTGCACGATCCCCGCTTCGAACACGCCGCCTTCATCGCCGAAACTCCCGTCGATGAGCCCGGCGACGAGATGCGCAACGTCATGGCCTTGCGCGCGCTCTCGGCCGGCTAGGTTGCCGACGAATCCTGGCCTTCGATGACGCGCCGTGTCGGCAAAGCAGTGTGTCATCCCAACCATAGGATGTGTCATTTCGACCGAAGCTGGACGGCTTCATCGTCCTGCGTAGTGGAGAAACCTGCTGTTCGGCGACTCCAACGCGCTGGGTCGCATCGCACGACCTGCAGCATTACTCCGCCCCTGCATACAGCGCCCACGCACTCGCCAAATCCTGCACCACGTGCCCCAGCGACTTGTACACCGTGATCTCCTCAGCGCTGCGCCGGCCAACCACCTCACCCGCCAGCACCTGCCCAATCTCCGCCACGATGTGCTCATCGCCAATGAGCCCAGCAGCCTTCGCGTGCAGAAACTCCGCGCCCTGCGCCAGCACTCCCTCGCGGCTGTCCACGATGAACCGCGACCGCACCACAAGGGCATCGTCCACCTCAACCGGCCCCGCGTGGCTCGAGCCAACGAGGTTAATGTGAGTCCCCGCACGAACCCACTCGCCCATCAAAATCGGCTCGCTCGCTGACGTTACCGTGCAGACAATGTCAGCCTCAGCCACCGCCTCCTGCACCGAACCAGCCACGCTCACCGGCACATTCACCCCGGCTTGCAGCTTCTCCACAAAGCTCTGCGCACGCTCTGCCGACCGCCCCCACACCACCATCGACTCCAGCGCCCGCACCTTGCCGATCGCCAGCGCGTGGCTCATCGCCTGCTCGCCATAGCCCAGGATCGCCAGCCGCCGAGCATCCTTCCGAGCCAGCGCATCCGTAGCCACGGCACTCGCCGCCGCCGTGCGAATCGCCGTCACCTCACCCGCATGCACCACGCACACCGGCGCTCCACTCTCCGGCTCGAAGAGCAAAATCAGCCCTTGGTGCGACTGTATCCCCTTGTCAAAGTTGTCGCGAAAGACGCTGATCAGCTTTGCGCCAAACGGTCCATGCGACCCCATCGCTCCCGGCATGATGCCGAACAGCCGCCCGTCCGACAGCGGGATGATCGACCGCAGCTGCTGCTTCGTCTGCCCCGTCGAGAACACAATCATCGCCTCGCGCACAATCGGGATGCAGCGCTCATACGTCAGCCGCCGCGCGACCTCGTCACGATCAATAAATCGCATCAAACTTAACCTCTGCTCCATTCTCCACCGCCACCAAAGGCACGGAAAAATCTGCAACCGGCAAGAATTCCGCTCATCCTATAGCTGCCGAAAATGGCTGAGCCGGATTGGTAAGCACGGCTCGCTGCGGAACCCATCCGATTCCGGATTCCCGACTCCGCAGTTCAGTCAGCCCTGGTTCACTCCAGGGCCTCGACCCACGGCGACAGTGGCAGGGCTACGGCTCTGCTGCCCGTCGCGTGGTGCGTTCCGGCCCAGCCACAACACCCATGCGACGGCAATTTTCATCTCCAGGGAGATCGCAATGGGAACCATCAATCACACCAATCTCACGACCTATGACGTGCCGGCGCTGACGGACTTCTTCTGCTCCGTCTTCAGCTTCCATCCGTTGGACCAGCGCGGCAGCAAGCTCGCGGTCCTCAAGAATCCCGACGGCTTCCTCCTGACCCTCATGTTCGACAAGAACATGACGCCGGAGCACGGCTATCCGGGCCTCTTCCACGTCGGCTTCCTGCAACCCGCACCGCGCGATGTCGACAACCTCCACGGCGTTCTCAACGCCCGCAGCTACGACGCGCCCGAGCCCACGATACTGCAGCGCGGCGGCCCACCCACCTACGGCTTCTACTGCAACGCTCCCGGCGGTGTCATGGTCGAGATCAGCACCATGAACCTCGTCGATACCCTATGAGCTGCGCGACCGCGGCGGGTGAGGCTCACTCCTCACCCGCTGCAGCGCCTCAGGGCTCATTCAGCCCTTGTCCTGACGTCCGAACAAAGACATACTGATTTCGCTATCTCTGAGCTGGTCGTTGCGTCTATACCGCACCGGCCCCGAATCGCTCCACCCCGTGGAGCGCCCCATCGAGCATTGCGGAGGTTTCCGATGCGCCTGGCACTTGGCTTCTGCTCCATCCTTCTCAGCTCAGCTCTACTGGTAGCTCCAGCACCCGCAGCCGCACAAACCGCGGGCGTCACCGGGGACGGCTCTACCACCCCAAAATCACGGCCGGCTAGGCCCGCCTACACCCTCGTCGAACAGGTGCACCGTCAGCAGATGCTGGCCGACGGCACCACGATCACCACGGACGGCGAGGAAACTCACTACTTCGATAGCCAGGGCCGTAACCGCATGGAATTTCCGAACACGGAGCTCCTTTCCGGCAGAGGATTCCGTCAGATCACCATCAATGATCCGGTCGCCGGCGTATACATCCAGATGGATCCGGACTTGAAGATCGCGCGCATCAGCCACGTCCAGCGTCACCCTGTGCCACAGGATGATCAGCAATTCTTCCAGGCCGAGGCAGAGGCCCGGCAAGCCCTTGAGAAGGGACGGCCAAAGCCGACGTTCGAAAACCTCGGCGAATCGACATTCCTCGGCTATTCCGTCCACGGAACCCGCCGCACCGTCGAAACGCCGATCGGCGCTATCGGAAACGACCGCCCCATCCGCATGGTGCAGGAGACGTGGACCTACTTCCTGCCCACCAGTCCTCACGGCGGCCAGGGCATCACCATGCGCTCCATCATCGACGATCCACGCAACGGCCACACCGAGCGCACCGTAACGAAGCTGGAGGTCGGTGAACCTGATCCCTCCGTCTTCCAGGTCCCCGACGGCTACAAGATCTTTGAGAACAAACCTGCCGTCGAAACGGCCCAGGCTCCCCAATAGCTGGCGCCCGCGCCCAAAGGTCGTCGCCCTCCGATCTTCCATGGACGCACCTCCGCCAAAGGTCAATAATGACCACACATGGTGATCTCTCCTGAAGCAACGGGCCTGAACGTGCTGGATCTGCGTACCGACACCGCGTTCGCCGCGCGCAGGCTCCACTCCAGGGACATGCACGTGCAGATGACCGGGCTCCAGCGGCTATGCCGCGCCATGGTGGAGAGCCCCAACACCATCCTGCAGGAGCTCGTGAACGCTGCCGTCGATCTCTGCGGCGCCGACAGCGCCGGCATCAGCATCGAGCGCGAGGATGGCAACGACCTCGAGTTCTACCACTGGATCGCCACCGCCGGCGACTACTCCGGCTTCCTGAACGCCATCCTCCCGCGCGAGCCCAGCGCCTGCGGTCTCACCCTCCAGCGCGGTCACCCGCAGCACTTCACCGTCTCCAAGAAGTTCTTCGACATCCTCGGCGTCGAAGCTCCGCTCGTCACCGACGGCATCCTTCTGCCCTGGAAGACTGAAGACACCCGCGGCACCATCTTCGTCATGGCGCACGGCCGCACGGAAGCCTTCGACGAGAACGATGCCGGCCTCATGACGATGCTCGCCGACTTCGCCGCCATGGGCTATCGCCAGCAGAAACAGCAGGCCCGCCTCATCGCACACGAGCGCGCCGCCGCTGCCGCGCAGATGGCCAACCACCTCGCCCACCAGATCAACAATCCCCTGCAGAGCATGACCAACGTCGCTTTCCTGCTCGCAGAAGGCCGCCCCGGCTGCGACACCGCTGCCCTGAGCCAGGAGATGTCCCGCAGCGTCGTTCGCCTCTCCGGGCTCGTCGGCGAGCTGCTTTCGCTGCCCCTCGACGGCGTGAGGGCCAGCAAGCTGCACTAAGGCGACCTACGCCTACGCATGCTCCTGCGGGACCGCCGCAGCGTTCGCCGACCGCTGTGCCGCCAGCGCCGAGTTCGGCTCCGCCGGGAAGCTGTTGCGATGGTCCGCCAGGTACCGGTGCACGTCCGAGATCACCACCGAGCCTTCGCCCACCGCGGACGCTACCCGTTTCACCGAGTTCGCCCGCACATCGCCCACCGCAAACATCCCCGGAACGCTCGTCGCATACGGCGTCGCCTGGAAGCCTGTCTCGCCTCCCGTAAGAATGAAGCCCTTCCGGTCGAGCTTGACCGTGCCGTACAGCCAGCCCGAGTTCGGCTCGGCTCCAATCATCACGAAGACGCTCCCGATCTCCCTCTCGGTCCGCTCGCCCGTCCTGCGATTGCGCCACGTCACCCGCTCCAGCGACGTCGCCCCTTCCAGCCTCTCAATCTCGGAGTCCGTATGCAGCGTGATGTGCGACGAGTTCTCGATCCGCGAGATCAAATACTGCGACATCGTAGCCGCCAGCGACTTGCCTCGCACAAGATGATGCACGTGCTTCGCGATCCCCGACAGAAACACCGCAGCCTGCCCCGCCGAGTTCCCTCCGCCCACCACGATCACCTCGTTGTCGCGGCATAGCAGGGACTCCATCGCAGTCGCCGCGTAGTAGATCCCACGGCTCTCGTACTGGCTGTAGTTCTCCACCGCGAGCTTGCGATACTGCGCCCCCGTCGCAACCACCACCGAACGCGAGCACACCGGAATGCCGCCCGCCAACTTCAGCTTGTGAATCCCATCCACCTGCTCCGCCGTCACCACGTCGCGCGAGATCGCGAACCGCACCCCAAACTTCAGCGCCTGCAGCTGCGCCCGGCTCGCCAGCCGCTGACCGGAGATGCCCGTCGGGAAGCCCAGGTAGTTCTCGATCTTGGAACTGGTACCCGCCTGTCCTCCCGGAGCGGTGCCCTCCACAACAATCGTGCACAGTCCCTCCGAAGCCGCATACACCGCCGCCGCCAGCCCCGAGGGCCCCGCACCCACGACGACGACGTCGTAGACCATCGTCGAGTCCGGAAGCTCCGTAATTCCCAATTCATCCGCCAGCTGCGCAATCGTTGGCCGACGCAGCACACGCCCATCGGTGAGGGTCACACTCGGCAGATCCGTTTCATGCTCGGTGAGGAGATCCTCCACCGGCTTCCCCGCCTCCGCCGTCACCTCGATGATCCGGTGCGGGTAGCTGTTGCGCAGCAGGAACCGCTGCAGCTGCGTGGCCTCCGCATCGTTGGCATGGCCCGTCAGCACCACTCCGCCGGTCTCTTCGCCGATGATCCCGATCCGGCGCCATACCGTCGCCTGCGCGATCAGGTTCGCGATATCGCCCTCGGCCCGCATCACCCGCTGCAGCTGATCCCGCGATATGCGCAGCACGCGGCTCTCGGTGAGCGTTCGCGCCTCCACCAGCGACCCCTGCGAGTTCAGCAGATTCAGCTCGCCCGAGAAGTCGAACCGTCGATGCGTCGCGATGATCTTCCGCTCCCCGCCGCCGGAAGGAATACAGATTTCAATCTCTCCCTCCAGCACGACCAGCATGTCCACCTGCCGCTGCCCTTGCGAGAACAGCAACACATCTGCGGGAATCAACTCCTCGCGCCCATACGGCGTCAACCGCTCGACCATGTCCTCCGTGAGCTTGGGGAACGCGAGGTCAGGGCGAAACTCCGGCACATTCCATGCACTGGCGCTGCTCTTGGCGTTGTCGGTCATACCTGGTCCAATCTCCTCACTGCTGCCTGACCCCATTCTAGAGTCGAGCCCCTTCAGCCACGCGCCCCTCAAAAGCATTGCTTGATCTCACCAACGCCCCCTTGACCGCTTCTTTACAATCAATCTTGTATGCCCGAGATCCACAAACTCCACAAGCTCGAAACCCCCGCCGCGCCCGAGCGCCGCTCCAACGACGAACCGGCCCGCTACACCCCCGCCGACATCGAGCCCCGCTGGCAGTCCCGCTGGGACGCCGACCCCACGCTCTATCGCGCTGAAGACCACTCCGGCGGCAAGCCCAAGTTCTTCTGCGTCGAGATGCTTCCCTATCCCTCGGGCGCGCTGCACATCGGCCACGTCCGCAACTACACCATCGGCGACGCCCTCGCGCGCTTCATGCGCATGCGCGGCTTCAACGTCCTGCACCCCATGGGCTGGGACGCCTTCGGCCTGCCCGCCGAAAACGCCGCCCTCAAGAACGGCCGCGCCCCCCGCGAGTGGACCCTCTCCAACATCGCCGCCATGAAGGTCCAGATGCGCCGCATGGGCCTCAGCTACGACTGGGACTCCACCGAAATCGCCAGCTGCCTGCCTGAGTACTACCGCTGGAACCAGTGGTTCTTCCTGCGCATGCTCGAGCGCGGCCTCGCCTACCGCAGGTCCAGCAAGGTCAACTGGTGCAACCAGTGCGCCACCGTGCTCGCCAACGAGCAGGTCGTTGGCGGCTGCTGCTGGCGGCACGAAGACACCCCCGTCGAGCAGCGCGAGCTCGAGCAGTGGTTCTTCCGCATCACCCAGTACGCCGACGAGCTCCTCGACGGCCTCGACACCATGCCCGGCTGGCCCGACAAGGTCCGCACCATGCAGCGCAACTGGATCGGCCGCAGCTACGGCACCGACGTAACCTTCGCCGTCGCCGACAGTGCCACCTCTGCTGTGTCATCCCGAGCGGACCCTGAGCGAAGCGAAGGGGAAGTCGAGGGACCTGCTTCTGCTCCTGCCCATGCTGAGGGCCAACCCAGCATCACCGTCTTCACCACCCGCGTCGACACCATCTTCGGCGCCACCTCCATCCAGCTCGCCCCCGAGCACGCCCTCGTCAAGGAGTGGGCAAAGACAGACACCGCTCTCGCAGCCGACGTCGACAAGATGGTCGCCGAGCAAGCCGCGGCCAAGCAGACCGGCGACTTCGGCGCCATCGAGAAGCACGGCGTCAGCACCGGCAAGCACGCCATCAATCCCTTCACCGGCGAGACCCTGCCCATCTGGATCGCCAACTACATCCTCGCCGACTACGGCACCGGCGCCATCATGAGCGTGCCCGCCCACGACGAGCGCGACTACGAGTTCGCCACCAAGTACGGCCTGCCCATCAAGCGCGTCATCGCGCCGGCCGTCTCCGGCGGCAAGGACGACGACAGCGGCGACCTCGACCTCCCCTACATCGCCGAAGACGAAGCCGTCCTCATCAACTCCGGCGAGTGGACCGGCGAAGCTTCGCTCGAAGCCCAGGAAAAGATGGGGCGTTTCGCCGAAGACAAGGGCTTCGGCAAGCGCACCAAGACCTTCCGCCTCAAGGACTGGGGCGTCAGCCGCCAGCGTTACTGGGGCACCCCTATCCCCGTCGTCTACTGCGTCAACGGGCATGACAGCCCTGAGCCAGGAAAACCAGCCCTGCCACCGAAGGGCATGGTTCCGTTGCCCGACTCGCAGCTCCCCGTCCTGCTGCCCGACAACGTCGCCATCACGCAGGAGAACGGCTCGCCCCTCGGCCGCGTGCCGGAGTTCGTCAACACTACCTGCCCCGTCTGCGGCGGCCCCGCGCGTCGCGAGACCGACACGATGGACACCTTCGTCGACTCCAGCTGGTACTTCTACCGCTATACGGATGCCCATAACGCGCAGAAGCCGTTCTCCAGCGAGAAGGCCAACTACTGGTTCCCCATCGACCAGTACATCGGCGGCGTCGAGCACGCCATCCTGCACCTCATCTACTCGCGCTACTGGACCAAGGTCATGCGCGACATCGGCCTGATCAAAAACGACGAGCCCGCCACACGCCTCTTCACCCAGGGCATGGTCATCAAAGACGGCGCGAAGATGTCCAAGTCCAAGGGCAACGTCGTCTCGCCCGATGAGATGATCGGCAAGTTCGGCGCCGACGCCACGCGCACCTACGCGCTCTTCGCGGCCCCGCCCGACCGTGACCTCGACTGGCAGGAGGATGGCGTCGCCGGCGTGTCGCGCTTCCTTGCCCGCGTCTACCGCCTCACGATGAAGTACGCTCCCATCGTCAAGTCGGTCGAGCACACGAAGGGCGATGAGATCGCACCCGGATCGTTCGCCAGCCAGACACCCGCCGGCGCAAAGCTGCTCCGCACCCTGCATCAGACCATCGCCAAGATCACCGAAGACTTCAGCGGCCGCTGGCACTTCAACACCTCCATCGCCGCTGTCATGATCCTCGTCAACGAGATCGCCTCGTCGGAAGCCGCGATGGACAGCGGCGAGATCCCGCCAGCCACCATCGCCGAGCTCTTCCGCTCGCTCACCCTGCTGCTCGCGCCCTTCGCTCCCTTCCTCACCGCCGAGCTCTGGGAGCAGATGGGGCACACCACCGCGATCAATCACGCGGCCTGGCCCGTCGCAGACGCAACCCTCGCCAAGGAAGACGAGATCGAGATCCCCGTGCAGGTCAACGGCAAGCTCGCCAACGTCATCAAGGTCTCCGCCGACGCCGACGAAGAGACCATCAAGTCCACCGCCCTCGCCGACGAAAAGGTCCAACAGCGCCTCACCGGCAAGACCGTAGTCAAGACCATCTACGTCAAAGGCAAGCTCCTCAACATGGTCGTGAAGTAAAGCAAAATCCGGCTGGAATCTGGCGAACTGAAATCTGGAGAACTGAAATCGCATGCCGCATCTGGAATGATCAACGCGATCACGCAAACCGCAGGCACGATCCCCAGCATCGCCGATCCCGCAAGGGCCGAAGGCCCGACGATATACCAGCCTGGGGCGAAGCCCCAGGTAGAATCGCCCCGAGTCTCTGAGCGCTGTAAGCGCGAAACATCGACACTCGCAACTCCCGAACACCTGGGCTATCCCCGAAACCCGAAGGAACTCGATTGACCCACGCCCCCATCCGCGGCACCCAATCCTTCGTAGGTGTCATGAGCGAGGTCTGGCATCGCCCCCTCCTCACCGCGATCGAAGCCGTCTCGCGCTGGATCGCCTGGCTGCCTGCGCTATGGTGCCTAAGCTGGATGCTGGGGACGCACGGCATCGGCGTGCAGCTCAGCACGCAATGGCTCGCAACCTTCGTCGCGGAAGTTCAGGTGTGGTTCCTCGAGGTGATCCATGGCTCGCTGAAGCTGAGCTTCGATTCCAGTGTGCTCTCCTCGTCGTTCTTCCTTGCCATCACTGCTGCCGCCCTCTGGGGCGTCCTCTCCGGCCACGGACGCTCGATCCTCCTGCGCCGCATCGACGCCCAACTCATTCCTCGCCGCCTTACGCTCTGCCTCCTGGCGGCCGTCCGCGTCGCGCTCTTCATTACGCTCATCGCCCTTTGGCTCGCCGCACTCACCCTCGCCTGGATCCACTTCGTGCAGGGCCCGCAGTCGCTCGGCCAATACCCGGACTACGTCCCCGGCTTCGCTCTCCTTATCGTCCTCACCCTCGCGATGTTTGTTCTCTGGGCGTCAACGAGCTGGATCTTCCGTCTCGCTTCTGTCCTCGCCATGGCGCATCGTCTCAACTTCACCGCCGCCCTCCGGGCCGCATGGAACGCCGGCCCCCTGCGCGCCAAGCTCGTCGAGATCAACCTCGTCATGGGAGTCGTCAAGGTTGGGCTCATCGTCTGGTCCCTGGCCCTCAGCTCCTGCCCACTCCCCTTCGCCAACAACGAAACCCAGGACTTCCTCAACTGGTGGTGGTTCGGGACATTCGTGATGTGGGTCTTCGCCTCGGACTACTTTCATGTCGTACGCCAGGCATCCTATCTCCGCTTGGCACAGGCCTACGATTTTGTCCCCCGCGAGACGCCCGCCAGCCTCGAATCGGCATCGTAATCTTTGACGCGCACCGGTTCGCCGGTCCCGGAGGTTCCCATGTCGTTTGGACTGTACCTGGTAGGCACTATCATCCTCATCGTGGGCGTGCTCTACGTCTGCAACCTCGCGCACGTGCCCACCCACTGGATCGGCGCCATCGCCATCGTTCTCCTCGGCGCAGGTGTCATGGGAGCCGTCGCGTCCACCCGCAGCAAAGATCCCAACTAGCACCGGGCAGGCGTTCCGATGCCAGATCTACTGACTGAAGTGGACGGTGCTCATGATGCGCCAGAGATTGCGTTCGACCTGCTCGAGATCGTACTGTCCCGAGGGATGATTGACCGGGTCCTCATCGTCGTCTCTGACACCATTGAACGATGAGATGGACTGCTCGAAGACGTAGCAGACACCATGCTTCCAGGTCGCGAGCAAAGGTCCACCGGTGTACTGGTTCATTCCACCTTCACCCGACTCCCAGCGGAAGTAGGTGATTCCTTTGACGATCATTGCGCGAGGGGGCCGATCGTCGTTCGCGAGATCGGACGCGAGCTTTCGGCATGCAGCATTGGTGGGCGTCTCGTGCGCCTCATAGCTGAAGCCGACGCCTTCGAGATTCGAATTCGCGTAGGGTCCCGCTGGGTCGGTCTGTTGGTCGGTCTCGAAGCCGAAGCCCACCCTGGGGTCGCCTCCATCCTCGATAAACAAACCGGGCGGGTGCATTCCCCAACCAGTCCCTTTCGACCAGACGGACGGGTACCGAAAGGACACGCCGTGCTTCTTATCGACATAGGTCGAGTCGAGAGTCCAGAAAGCCTTCACGGTAAGTCCGCTGCGGTGAGGCGGCGCAGCTGCACACGCAGTGGCGATGCCGACCAGCACGGCGAAGAGACAACCTAGCCGACAAACGCGGAGCATCCGGATTCTCCTGCGGCAACGATACACTTAGGTTTGAGCGCCCCCTGATCTCCCGACCATCGTCATCTTCGACTTCGACGCGCATTACGGCGAAAACAGAGAACTGAAGGCCCAATCCATCTGGCAGAGTTCCTCTCGCAAATCGCTAGAATGGAGTCAGTGCGTCTTCCATGTCGCGTATGAGCCGGCTGCCTGGATTTTTTCAAGGTCCGGACCCAACTTCCCCCGAATGAAGACTTTGACGTTTTAGGGGGGAGGGGGGGTACCCCTCCACAGGCTGGGTTTCCCCGCACCGTTACACTTAAGGTGTGAGCGCCCCTGACCTCTCCACCATCGTCATCCTCGACTTCGGCTCGCAGTACACCCAGCTGATCGCGCGCCGCATCCGCGAGTTCAACGTCTTCTCCGTGGTGCTTCCTTGCACCACGCCGCTGGAGAAGGTGCTCGCGCTGAACCCGAAGGGCATCATCCTCTCCGGCGGCCCGTCCAGCGTCTACGACGACGACGCCCCCAAGGCCGACGCCAACGTGCTGGCTACCGGCCTCCCTGTGCTCGGCATCTGCTACGGTCTGCACTTCATGACGCATCACCTCGGCGGGCGCGTGGTTCCGGCCGCGTCGCACGAGTATGGTCATGCGGAGGTAACCGTCTTCGAGGAGACGCCACTCTTCCACGGCCTACCTTCGACGCTGGAGGTCTGGATGTCCCACGGCGACCACGCCGAGACGTTGCCGGAAGGCTTCCGCATCGTGGCGCGGACCGACAACGCCGTTGCCGCCATCGCCGACGAGTCACGCAAGATGTGGGCCGTACAGTTCCACCCCGAAGTCGCCCACACCCGCCAGGGTATGGAGCTGCTCAAGAATTTCGTCGTCGACATCTGCGGCGCCACGCAGGACTGGACGCCCGCGCACTTCATCGAGACCACGGTCGCGAAGATCAAGCAGCAGGTCGGGGCTGATGGAAAACTCGGCCACGCGATCTGCGGGCTGTCTGGCGGCGTGGATTCCTCCGTCGCCGCGGTGCTCGTCGCCAAGGCCATCGGCGACCGGCTCACGTGCATCTTCGTGAACAACGGCGTGCTGCGGAAGGATGAGTTCGCCAAGGTCCAGAAGACCATGCGCGAAGACCTGCACCTCAATGTCGTCGCGGTCGATGCGAGCGAGCGTTTCCTGGCGAAGCTCGCCGGCGTCACCGATCCCGAGAAGAAGCGCAAAGCCATCGGCAACGAGTTCATCGCGGTCTTCGACGACGAAGCCAAGAAGATCTTCGACGCGAACAACAGCGGTGGCGAAGAGGTCGCCTGGCTGGTGCAGGGCACGCTCTATCCCGACGTGATCGAATCCGCCAGTGTTCACGGGCCTTCGCACGTCATCAAGAGCCACCACAACGTCGGCGGCCTGCCCGAGGACATGAAGCTCAAGCTCATCGAGCCGCTGCGCGACCTCTTCAAGGATGAGGTCCGCCGCATCGGCCGCGACCTCGGCATGCCCGAAGAGATCCTCGAACGCCAGCCCTTCCCCGGCCCCGGCCTCGCCGTCCGCATCCTCGGCGAAGTCACCCCGGAGCGCGTGGCCATCCTGCAGGAAGCGGACGCCATCTGCGTCGACGAAATCAAGAAGGCCGGCCTCTATCGCAAAGTCTGGCAGAGCTTCGCTGTTCTCCTGCCTGTCAAATCTGTGGGAGTGATGGGAGATCAGCGCACCTACGCCTACACCTGCGCCATCCGCGCCGTGGAGAGCGAAGACGGCATGACCGCCGACTGGGCCGCCCTGCCTTACGACGTCCTACGCACGATCTCTTCCCGCATCGTGAGCGAAGTCCGCGGCATCAACCGCGTGGTCTACGACATCACCTCAAAGCCACCGGGAACGATCGAGTGGGAGTAGCTTCGATTGACTCTTAGTGCACCGTGATCGTCGGTCCGGCGAAGAACTTCAGCACCAGCTCCACCGTGTGCTTGTTGGGATCCGCGTAGGCTTTGAAGGTTCCGGTGTACGTGGCCAGACTCTTGAGCGCGGTGTTGCTCTTGATGAACGTGGCCACGTAGGTCGCGTCGTAGATGTCGCCGGTCTTGAGCTTGAAGTACTTCTCGAAGTCGGCCTGGGCTGTGGGATCGAGGCCTTCGGCTGTCACCTTGGCGAGGCGGTACTGCTCGCCCGGCGTCACGGTAACCGTGTAAGCCACCGTGTGGGCGGCAGCATCCTCTTTCGGGTCGGCCTTGATGATGACATCCATATAACCCTGCTTGCGGTAGGCCGTGTCGAGCGGCGCGAGTGTGAGGAGTAACTGCATGCGCGAGGCTGTGTCGCCCGGGTGAAGCTTCGCGCCGGCGTTGAAAGCGTCGGCGGTCATCAGCGGCGATCCCGCAAAGGTGATCGACGAGAGGTGATAGACGTCGCCCGCGGACAGTTTTGCATTCACCACCACCGGCTCCAAGCCCAGGCTCTTATCCAGCGCTCCAGCCTCGAGGGTCACAGAGCCGAGCGCCGCATCGATGTAGCCTGCATCCAGCAGCGGAGCGAGGATGCTTTCGGCGGTGAGGCGACCGGAAAGGCCTGCGTTGTAGGGCGTATGCGCCGTCGTGTTGACGGAGGACTGCAGCAGCGGGACCAGGTCAGGCGTCGCACCTGCAAGCTTGATGTTGGCCACCACCGGGCGCGGTGAGACGACGCGGAACTCCATCGCGCGGAGCGGGTGCTCGAGCGTGGGCTCGATGGTCTCATGCTCCACCTTGGCAACGACTCCCTTGGCCGCGAGGGCCTGCACGAGCGCCGCGTTGACCTGATCGACCTGCACAGTGTTCTCCTGCAGAGCGCCAAAGTAGAGCGGCATGCCGGCGTGGATCGTCGCATCGATCTCCTGCGGCGTGAGCCAGACGAAGTTCTCATAGCCGACTGCGATCATCGCGGCGCGAGGGGTGGGCTTGAGCTGGAAGGCCGCGATAAGGTGCGCCGTGGTGCCACGGATCTCCGCGCCAATATCGTCGAAGAAGCCACTATCGGAGAGCTTCTGCGCGCCGGTCTGCAGAGTGGCGGCCGTAGCTGGGTCCCCGGGCTTCACGCCGCTCACCGCAGCCAGCTGCTCCTGCGAGAACGGGCCAGGATTCTCGTAGACGACCTGGGCAATCTTGTACTGCTGGGCTGAGGCCGTCGCAGCGAAAAGCGCGACCGAACAGAAGGACGCAGCGATAGAAACACCAAGGGCCACGAGGGATCGAACGGCTGAATTGCTCTGCATGAGGCCATCGTAAGGGCAAGGGCGCGGGCAGACAAGTTGGACCACCGATGCGCGGCGCGGCCTCGCGCGTGTAAGATTTTCTCCGAGCTTGTCAGACAGGTCCAGGCAGATACAAAGCGGCAAGCAGGAGAGACGCATGCGGTTCGGAGTAGTGGTAACGATGGCGGCGCTGGTGAGTGCGATTCCCGCGCTGGCGGCAAAGACCTGCGATGTGCGCAAGTACGGCGCGAAGGGCGATGGCGTGACCAAGGACACCGCCGCCATCCTCAAAGCGGTCACCGACTGCAAGGGCGGAACCGTGAAGCTCGCCGGCGGCACGTTCGTGTCGGGCCCGATCCTGCTGCTCAGTGGGACCACGCTGGATATCGAAACCGGAGCGACGCTGCTGGGCTCGCCCGACCGCGAGGATTATCCGCACTGGACCTTCGCGCGCAAGGACACTGTGCAGCCGCTCGTGGGTACGCGCGACGCGGAGCATGTCACCATCACTGGCGGCGGCACCATCGACGGCAACGGCCATGTGTGGTGGGAGTATGTGAAGGGCGTGAAGGATTCGGGCGTGCTCGGCACGGATCATCCACGACCGATGGGCATGGTCTTCGATCACTCGAAGCACATCCGCGTGGAGAACATCACGATGCAGAATGCGGGCTTCTGGCAGATCGTTCCGTACTACGCCGATGACCTGATCTTCCGCAACATGAAGATCCTCGCGCCCCACTCGCCGAACACCGATGCGATCGACCCCTTCAGCTCGGGGCACATTCTCATCGACCATGTGTTCAGCTCTGTGGGCGACGACAACATCGCGATCAAGTCAGGCGCCATCAATTCGCCCGGGCCGGATGATCCGAGCCATGACATCACCATCACCGATTGCACCTTCGAGAACGGGCATGGCCTCTCAATCGGCAGTGAGCTTGCGGGCGGCGCGCAGCATATCCATGCCTCGCGCATCCACTTCAAGGGCACGGACCAGGGCATCCGCATCAAGGCCAACCGCGACCGCGGCCACGATGTCTCGGACATCACCTTCGACGACATCGACATGGTCGATGTGAAAACCGCGATCCTGATCAGCGAGTACTACCCCAAGGTCTATCCCGAAGGTGAGGTGGCGGCCGAGCCGGTGCAGCGCCTGACGCCGCACTTCCACGACATCCACATCACCAACGTGAAGGCTACGGGAAGTGAGACCGCAGCGATCATCGTGGGCCTGCCGGAGTCTCCGGTCGAGAACCTTACGCTGAAGAACGTAACGATCAGCGCGAGGCATGGAGCGAAGATCGCCTACACCAAAGCCGACTTCGAGAACGTGCATGTGACGGCCGAAGAAGGGGACGGCATGACGATCTCGCCAACGGCCACGATCACGCAGCACTAACAACTGGTATTGGAACAAGTGCATCCCCGGACCTCATGCTTCTGCGGCCGACGATTTGCCTGCAGAGGTGTGAGGTCTCCAGGTTTAGAGCAAGGAGCGAGGACGTACGCTAGACCTATGCGCATCGCTGTTCGAGCCCTCATCGTGCTGGCTGTCTTCGTTGGAGTGGGTGTGCTGATGGCACACCTGGTCCTGGAGCACCACGCCGATGCGGGCTCCTACCAGCCGCAGGTGAGGTTGGCGGCAGACATGGCCGGGCTGTTTGGTGGAGGAGCCGCTGCGCTGATTACGCTGATCGTTGTGGTGCGCTGGAACAGGCGCAAGGACTGATCGCCACACGCGCATCACGATGACCTAGTGCACCGGAAACCGGCGGCGCTGTTTATTGGTCGGGCGGAAGCATCGGCTCGACGCGCATCAAGCTGTCGAGCGCCTGGCGCTGCTGGGCGTTGAAGGGTGCAGTGTAGCGCCCGGAGGCGAGCGCTGCGGCGCGCTGATCAGGGGGCAGCTGGCGCAGGGCGCGGAAGCTGCGGCCGACCGCGAACTTCTGGTCCGGAGGAAGCGAAGCCCACTGCTGGGTGGCATTGCGAACCTCGGTGCGTTGCGCCGGATTCAGCCGCTCCATCGCTTCGTTGCGCTGGATCAGCCGCTGACGCTGCTCGGGGGGCATGGCATTGAGCTGTGAGAGCCGGCCCATGAGCCGCTGCTGCGTGGGGCCGGGCAGGTCGCGGAAGCCGGGCTCACTCTGCAGGGCCCGCTGCTGCTCGGAGAGCGGCATGTTGCTGTGATGCTGCATCCACTCCGCCAGGTGCTCACCGTTGGCCCCGGCGGCAGGGCCGACCTCGTGACGCTGGATAGGAGCCAGCTGGGAGGGCTGTTGCGTTGGCTGCGGGTTTGGCGCTCGGCGCTCGACCGGCGCCATAGGCTGGCCGGATGGCTGCGGGGCGCGCTGCGGCTGCTGGCTCTGGAAATTGTGCGAGGACTGCGGCCCACCATAGTTCCGCGGTGGCTGTTGTTGCGGCCGAGGCTGCTGACGCGGAGCGGAGTAGTGCGGCATCGTGACGCGCTGCGGAGCGGGCGCACCTTGGCGATGCTGAGCATGGAGCCCAGAGGCCGCCAGCAGCGTGGCTGTGATCGCCACCGCGCATCGCATTGTTCCCATCCGCTTCATCCTGCACCTTGCTCGCAACCCGGGCTTGTCGCTACTCCCGGAGCCTGCATCACTCTATGACGGAACCGAAGACTGCCAAGCCTCGCTGGCCGATATCTTCTGAAATGCTTCGACCGACCCCCGAATGAAACCTAACCTTGAGGCCCACCCACAACGAAGGCCGGCTGTATTGCGCCGGCCCTACCCTGCTCGATGGTGGAAGTCCCGGCTTCCAGGAGGCTTGCTCATCCTGAACACCTCAGCTGCACTTCCCCATGGGACTTCCTCATCTTAGCCACAACTAATCGAGATCGCGCCGCAAAATTTACGTGGAGGACACGGCCAGCCCCAGCAACCGCTACGTCGTCGGGGTGTCGGGAGAGCTATCGGGCGAGTTGTCGTCCAGCAGCTGATTGAGCTGCTGCTCAGCCTGCGCGTTGTTGTCCATGATCTTCAGGTCGTCGACCGTCGCCGAAGGGGCTGCCACATGGTTCCACGGCGTGTAGATTCCCGCCAGCGTTCCCGCACCGCCCAGCAGCAGCACACAGCCCAGGGCTCCGGCTACGATGGGGCGGAACTGCCGCCCGGTGCTGAAGAGCACGAAGGAGCGAAGGCGCTCCCACAGCCCCTCGGGCTGGGCGTCCATCTCCTCGCGCAGGCGGGCGTGCAGCCGGGTGTCAAAGTAGGCGGAAGGCTCAGGAGCCGTCCAATCGTCCATCAGGGCAAACGTAGCGCGCAGGCCTTCGTACTCGGAGCGGCATTCTGCGCAGGACTTCAGGTGTATCGCCGCACTGTGGTGCTGCGATGCGGCCTGGGGATCCAGAAGCAGATCCGGCAGTAGTTCCCTGCACTCGTTACAGCCGATATTTGTCTTCGTCGTCATCATGTTCATCTTCGGCCTCCTCTCGGGAAGCGTCCTCATCTTCTATCGGTCTGCCAGGCTGCCTTGTCTCGCATATCGCAGTCTCGAGCTCGCCGTGGTTCCTGTTCGCCGCCCTTTCGGAACGGCCTAAACAAACTCCTTCAAACGCTCTCGCAACGTCTGGTAGGCGCGGAAGAGCAGGCTCTTGGTCGCAGACTCGGACAACTTCAATACCTCGCCGATCTGCTTGTAGTCCAGGCCTTCGTACTTGTGCATCAACACCGCGGTTCGCTGCCGCTCGGGCAGGGCCATCACGTGCTGCCGGATCGCCTTCATGCGCTCGTTGCGGAGCATATCCGCCTCGATCGTCGGCGTGGAGTCGGCCACATCCGGCGTGGTGCCCGTCTCGGAGTCGGGCTCATCCAAATAGACGGTGGAAGCCGACCGTTCGTGGCGCGTATCGCGCGCATGGTTAACACCCAGATTGGTGGCGATACGGTACAGCCACGTGCTGAACCTCGCCTCCGCCCGGTAGGTCTCACGCGAGCGGTAGACGCGGAGGAAAACCTCCTGCGCCAGCTCCTCCGCCACGGCCTGGTTGTGCACCATGCGGAACATGAAGTGCACGATTGGCTTCCGGTACTTGTTCAGCAGGATGTCGAAGGCCTGCATGTGACCGGCCTTGAGCTCGAGCATCACCTCGGCGTCGGTCATCCCGGAGAAGTCGCCGCGGGCGACCGCAGCGTCGCGGGACTCCTGCTCGGCCGGAGTCAGATCGCGAACCGGCTTCTCCGCAGCGTGGCTTGGGTTGGTGCCAATCATGCCGGGATGGAGCGCCAGCGTTCCCATATCTTCAGGAACCCCATCCTCGTCCGCAGGTTGCGCAGGACCGACCCTTTTTGGGCGAATCTCGTCCAGCGGCTCGGGCTTGTGCGGCGTCTGCATGCTCTGGGGATTGTACCTTCCGGCCCTCGCGTTCCCATGGCGCTCGGTGCTTGTGTTCCATGGGGTTAGACGCCAGTTGCGTGCCATCCGCCCAGTCCTTGCCTGCTACGGGCTTCGTCTCTCTCCATTACGCGCTAGGAGAGCTTCGGTTGGCGCGGGACGCTGCGGGTGGTATGCTTTTTCAAGGCAGCGGGTAGCGCTTAGGGCGCACCGGCGGCATCGATCCGAAGGCCAGATCAGGGCCCGGACGGGCGCATAACTCAGCGGTAGAGTGCCACCTTCACACGGTGGAAGTCGTAGGTTCGAATCCTGCTGTGCCCACCATCAAATCAAGAAGTTAGAGCCAATGATGCCTTCCTAAGGGGCGCAAAATGGGCACAGAGAGGGCACCAAACCCAAATCTGGCTGTTGTTGGGTCTCATCCGTGCGCCATCTTCCTTTCCCGCCCAAACAGAACATCCACGACCTTGCTCTGCGCCTGTCGCTTCTTCTCCATTCGGGCATGGGTGTAGATCTCCATGGTCGTGTTGATCTTGGCGTGGCGCATGAGCTCCTGAACCACCTTCACATCGTCTCCGTACTCCGACAGCATGGAACTGTAGGTGTGGCGGAAGGTGTGCCAGCCGATGTGTTTGGTAATGCCGGCCCGCCTGGCGACCGGCTGCAAGACCTTCTGCAGGGATGAAACCGCCCAGATCGGCATCTTGCCGAAGGCGTGCCCGCTGGAAAACACCCAGTCCGCGTCGGACGCATACATGGTGATCGTCCGCCAGATCTGAAGCTCCGCCAACACCAGATCGTCGAGAGGAACCGGCGGCTGCGATACTTCCGTTTTGCAACGTCCGACGGCTCCATCGACCACAGAACGGACCACGTTAGCCTTGCCCGTCTGGAAATCGATGTCACCCCACTTGAGCCCCAGGGTCTCGCTGATGCGGAGCCCTGTGGTCGCGCAGACGATCCCCATGGCGCGCTCCCGGTCTGGGAGCCTTCCGAAGAGGCTTAGAAACTCCTCCACCGTGAGTGTCTCAGGAGTACGCAGCCGTTTCGAGCTGACCCGTACCATCGCGATGGGATTCTCATGCTGCCCAAGCCAATTCCACCGAATGCCATGGCGAAAGACCGTGCTCATGACATTTCGGAGTTTTGCCCTCGAGCTGGGAGCCAGGCTGACTCGGTCCAGCCACTCCTCGACATCCACGCTGCGGATGTCGCGTAGTTGGGAGGAACCCCATCTTGGAAGGATATGGTTCTTCAAGTTGCCCTCGTAGTTCTTCTTTGTCTTACGAGTCTTCCGCTTGTGATTCTCTTCGGGGAGTTCTTTCGAACGATAATGCTCGACCAGATCCGAGAAGGTTTTGGGGCCGGCCAATCTTTGAAAGCCTTGCTGGTTAATAGTCAGCTTGAGCGTTTCGATCGCTGACGAAGCAAGTGCTTTCGTCGGATATTGCTTGACCGTACCGATGACTTGCTTCCGCAACTGCCGCTCACCGTGCTCATTGGTTTCGCGCCAGCGGTAGATCCAGACAGAGGCGCTACTCTTGCGGGATACAAGTTTCAAACTGCCATTCTGATAACGAGGTCTGCTCAAGAGATTCTCCTTGAATAAGGCCCCGGCCGCTGGCTTAAGTTTACTGTGGCTGCCATCCAGTGATCGAGTTCAGAAATACGAAACTTCCACATCCGCCGTTGCCCGGATCCCACGGGGTGGCCCGACAGCTTGCCCCGCCGAGCGAGTTCCAGAAGCGTCTTTCGACGCATGGAGAGAAAGTCCGCAGCGCGTTCTGCATCGACAAACGGTTCCTGAATCAAAGTGTTGGGTGGAATAGATGCCAGCCAGCTATTGCGGGATACCGTTCTCCTTGCGTCGGGTTGACTCTTGGCCTCAGGATTCGTCGCCAAGGTATCTCTGGTTCCGGTTCGTTCGACGCTCGCAGCCATAGCCATACAGCATCTCCAACACGTGGAATGACGGCATCGGAAGATGCCTGGAAATGTGGCTAGCGTCTCTCTACGAAAATCCTCTGTCTAATACTTGTTATTTATCGGGTGATAGGTGGCAATTATCGGTCCCGGCCAGGTGGCGTGCAGAACCAACAGCAGCAAAGGCTTATGCGGCCCGCAGGAAAGTGAACGACTCGGAGATCCGGAAAGAGTATCTTTGGCCACTGCACCACTTCTGCGGCACCTCCCCGCCTCCAAGCGTGCAGATCCTCTTGGGGGCAAGCCAAGTGAGCCCCGCACATCTCTGTCTGTTGGGGCTTACCGGTGAACGATTGGGCGGAGTTTCGACATCTATTGTACCTCGTCACGATTCTGGAGAAGGGCGGGCTGCGACCCGCTGCTGAATTTCTGCATACCTCCCAACCGAATCTCAGTGTGCAGGCACGCCAATTTCAGGAATATGCGTCCGTTAGCCTCTATCGCTGTGTGGTTCTAGAATTTGCGACGGGATCGCGACAAAGTCGCGGAAGGGAGGAGCTTCTAAACGACTACCGGCTGAAAGCCGGTAGGTTGGGGTTGCGACTGGAAGTCGCCTGAGTGCGGCTGAAGCCGCCTGCAAGGCTTCCGGCTGAGAGCCGGCTTAAGGCTCGGTGGGCGCG
>NZ_JBMHYI010000036.1:0-4182 GCF_058498515.1 Bryocella sp. | reverse complement strand
GACCCCAACAGATCCCGGTCAACCAACACCGGAGCCGCAGTCGCCGGAGCTCGCACCGCAGCAGCCCGCAGACCCCCACGCGCCCCTGTCATTCGTCCCCCACGGCGGTCAGCAACAGCCCATCCAGCCCATCGCCCGCTTTCGCACCAACCGCTACGGGGAGCTCGACGAGCACGAACTCGTCAAGCTACTGGACACCATCGAAGACGAGCGTGCCCGCGGCCGCTTCCGCGAATCCATCTACATCTCCGTCTTCGTCTGGATCGCCATCGCCTGGCTCGTTTTCTACGGACCGCGCGTCCTCTGGCATGCACCGCAGCTCATTAACCCGGCCGACGTCCTGAAGAACCGCGAAGTCACCCAGCTGAACATGCCGGTCCTTCCGCACGCGCCTCGAATCGCGCCCAAACCCGCGCCCAAGCTCGATAACCAGACCATGAAGCGCCTCCAGGCGATGAACCGTGCCGCGCCAGCGCCGTCTGCTCCAGCCCCCACGGCTGCCGCACCCACGCCCACCACTCCGGCGCCCACCAACACCGCGCCACCGCCCTTACCCTCGGCGCCCACCCCACTCCCGCGCAATCCTGCGCCCAATGTGCCGGACGCTCCCGCACCGCAGCCCTCCACTCGGCCTAACTTCAACACCGGCCCCAGCACACCCGGCGAAAGCATCCAAAGCGCTCTCAACAAGGCTGCTCGCGGCCGAGGTGGCAATGGCACGCAGTTCGATGCCAGTCCCTCTAACCCGCTAGGCGGCGGCATCGATATCCTCTCCGACACACAGGGCGTCGACTTCGACCCGTACCTGAAGCGCATCATCGCCGATATCAAGCGCAACTGGCTCCCGCTTATCCCGGCAGAAGCCCAGCCGCCCATCTCCAAGCAGGGCGAAACCTTTATCCGCTTCACCATCCTCCCGGATGGCAATCTAATGATCAACGGCATGCACCTCGATGGCTCCACGCACGACGTCGCCATCGACAAATCCTGCTGGAACGCCATCATCGCCGAAGGCCAGTACCCGCCATTGCCCTCGCAGTTTCACGGACCCAACCTGGAGCTTCGCATCCACTTCCTGGTGAACAAGGACATCGGGCGCTAGACCATGAACGCCATGGCCCCGCCTCCCCGCCGAGCTGATCCGCCGCGCATTCCGCCCTCCACGCGGACTCTGGATCGCGCTACGCAAGACCAGAAAAGCTACCTCCGCAATCGCGAAATCCTGGAGTTCCGCAGCGTCGTCCGCGGCCTCATCCTATTGGCCCTACTCGTTCTGCTGGCCAGCATGTTCCGCGCCGGTTTCAGCCGCGTGTTCGTCCCCGGCTGGTGGCGTCCATGACGCCGTCCGGGCTTGACCAAACGTCGGCCGCGTCCATGACGCCGTTTATCGTTGTCGCCGGTCCAACCGCCAGCGGCAAAACCGCCCTTGCTCTGCATCTGGCCGAGTCCCTCAACGGCGAAATCGTCAGCTGCGACTCGGTCACTGTCTACCGCCTCATGGACATCGGGTCCGCGAAGCCCACGCTGGAAGAACGCGCCCGCGTCCCGCACCATTGCCTCGATCTCTACTGGCCCAACGAGTCCTGCACCGCCGGCGACTACGCCCGCCACGCCCGCTCCGCCATCGCGGACATTAAGCAACGCGGCAAGTTGCCCATCATCGCAGGTGGCACAGGCCTTTACCTGCGCGCGCTGCTCGAGGGCCTCGCCCCGGCCCCACCTCGCGACGAAGCATTGCGCGACCGCCTGCGCGCCCTCGTCGCCACACGCGGTTCCGGCTATCTCCATCGCATCCTGCGGCGCCTCGACCGGCGTGCCTCCGAACTCATCCACGCCAATGACGAGCCTAAGCTCATCCGCAGCATCGAGGTCACCCTCGCCGCGCGCCGTCCGCAAACAGAACAGTGGACCGAAGGCCGCGACCCCCTCACCGGCTATCGCATCGTCCAATTCGGCCTCAATCCGCCACGCGAAGCTCTCTACGACCGAATCAACCACCGCGCCGCCGCCATGTTCGACCGTGGCCTCGTCGCCGAAACCGACATGCTTCGGACGCGCTTCGGCGAAGATTGCCGCGCCCTGACTTCGCTCGGTTATGCGCAGGCGATGTCTGTCCTTCGCGGCGAAATTATCCTTCCCGAAGCTATCACCGCCGCTCAGCAGGGCCATCGGAACTACGCCAAACGCCAGCTAACCTGGTTCCGCCGCGACCCCGCGATCCACTGGCTGCTTGGCTTCGGCGACCACAAAACCCTGCAGTCCGCAGCCCTCGAACTTACAACGGCCCAATTTAACCCTTAAAACTGAACGCAGCCCGCACTGAAAGCAAATTTCCCTGCCAAAAACCCCACGCAGCCGCTAACATGCTTCTCACGGAGGAATTCTTCCATGATGGAGACAGTGATTTGCGCTCGTTGCCACGGCAGCTTTGAAAGGATTCGCGTAGAAGCCGAAGAAATAGCCCACCACACCTCTCACTCCATGATGATCGAGGAGACCGAACCGGTCTGCGAAGAGTGTGAGCACCAGTTCCTGGCCTGGACCTCCTGCCCACCCATCGTCTAGCCCATTCGCTCCACAAAGCACCAAGGCCCGTCCATTTATGGACGGGCCTTGTCTATGTACATCTTTACAGCTACGGGTTCTGCACAACAAGGTCGTCCGCAAGCCGGAAGTGCATGATCGACTCCGCGGGAATCTCGATGTCGCGGTTGCCCGTCGTTCCAGCCAGGAGTGTTCCCGCACCGGCACCCGCTGCACCACCGATAGCCAGGCCAACGCCGCCGGTAGCAATGCCACCGATCACCATGCCTGCTCCGGTCATGCCGGCGATAAAGGCGCCAGTCCGCTTGCCCTTGCCTTTCTTGGTGCTCACATTGTCGTGCGTATCGAGCGCGTAATCATTGCCGTTCAGATTCATGGAAGTCAGGCGAAGCTCGAGCACCGAGCGTCCTGCGAAGTGACCGCGGCGATGGGCTTCGTCAATACGGCCCGAGACATGGGTTCCGCGCGGAATGACCACGCTGCCATTGCTCGTTACAGGCTCTACTACCTCACCCGAGAAGCGATCGCCGGCATGAGCGTGCTTCACGCTGATGTGCTGGTTGATCCGGATAGCCAGCTCCGTGCCCGCGGGAACGGTAAGGCTGATGGGCGGCGGAGGAGCAGGAGCCTGTGCCGGAGCACCTGCTGTCGTCGTGGTGCCGGTGGTGTACTGCGTGGGTCCCGCGGCTTGTCCGGCTGCGTTCACCGGTGTAATTACCGGCTGCGTGGCTGCAGGCACGGGACCCGGAGGCGGCGGTGTGGTGGTGGTGGCCACCTGCTCCGGCTGGCCTGCGGCCGCGGGAGGCTGAACGGTGGTGGTTACAGTGTTGCCGCTCTTATCAACGTATTGGATTTGCTGGGCGGTGTTGGTGGAAGCCGCGGCCGCCTTGGCTTGATCGAGCGCCTTGTCCTGCTTGCTTTCGCAGCCGGTAAGAAACACGAACGCCATTAGGCCGGTGGCGGCGCTAAAACGAAGTCTTGTGCTGAGGTTCATCACGATCTCCTTGCCGCTGGAACATTCCGCGGCTTCTTTCAGGATGGTTGAGCCCATTACTTATTCCTGATACTTGAGGTGTGATGCCCGAGCCTTGCGGTATCGCTGCCTGCTCGAAAGGTTTAATATCGACAACAAGATGATGGAAACGATTGAGAGTAAAACCGAGACAACCCGTCCGCAACTGGCGCATCTGAGCGCCGCGCTCAATGACCTGCGCGAACGCGGAACCTACTTCAAGCTGCGCGTGCTCGACGACGAACAGGCCGCAGTTTGCCACTACGATGGCCGCGAGGTGATAAACCTCGCCTCAAATAACTACCTCGGTCTCTGCAATCACCCGAAGCTGCGCGAGGCAGCCGTTGCGGCGACAGAAAAGTATGGTGTCGGTTCTGGCGCGGTGCGTACGATTGCCGGGACCATGCGCATTCACATGGAGCTCGAAGAGAAGATCGCGGCGTTTAAAGGCGTCGAGGCCTGCGTGGTGTTTCAGTCAGGCTTTGCAGCCAACGCTGGAACGGTATCCTCCATTCTCAGCAAGGAAGACTTCATCCTCAGCGACGAGCTCAATCACGCTTCGATCATCGATGGTGCTCGTCTGTCGCGGGCCAAGATCAAGGTCTTTCGCCACAAGGATGTGGACC
>NZ_JBMHYI010000035.1:0-42650 GCF_058498515.1 Bryocella sp. | reverse complement strand
GGACGCCGATGACGCGCTTGAGGCGTTCAACACTTACCCGCTATTGGCGCAGCTGGGAGACGCGATTACCTGTGGTCCCACGGGGAATAACCTTCGTGATTTGCGTGTGATTCTTGTCAATAGGACCTGATATCGCGAGGGTTGGCAACCTGCGCCTCGGCAAGCGGGTCAAAATGAGCAGAAATTCCTTGCTTGCTCTTGGATCATCTCCAGGAGGTAGGGACTCGGTAGTTCCAAGTGCTATGCCGAAAGAAGACAGGCCCCAAATGTGGACTTCGAGCTTTTCGTGGCCGACCTAAGCATAAGGTTCATTTCAGATATCTTTCGTCCCTCTTCCAGAACGTCCCAAAATAAGCATGCCAAATGATCAGTGCCTCCGCAGCCCCACTGTAAGGGCGGCGCGACCGCTCTGTAACCGAGAATGGACGTGATGGTGTTTATCGCATCTGCGCAGATACTAATTTATAGGTGAAGGGCTCGCCGCTGGGAGCTAATCCGTCATAGCATCGGAAAGAGTCAGCCGAAATTGGGCGCGACCATGGAGGATAGATGGACGTAAAGAATTTGCTCGCCGAGATTGATGCCGAGATCGCGAGGTTGCAGTCAGCACGCGCTTCCTTGGTCGTGTTGTCGGGTACGGATACGCCAAAGCGTGGCCGTCCGAAGGGCAGCAAGAACCTGGTTTCGAAGGCGATTCCAGAGCGCAAGCCAAGAAAGATGTCGGCGGGAGGGAGCAAGCGAATCGCCGAGGCCCAGAAGCGCCGGTGGGCGGCTAAGAAGGCGACCGCTGGGAAGTAAAGAACTTGGGGACACGAAGAATCTTGTGCGCGAACGGTCTGACGCATCGCCAATTGCTGCTGACGATTGGCTATTTATGCGAAAACTGGAGAGACCCAAGTCGTGAGAGGCCGCGATAGTAACGGCCTCTCACCTTTCTTGGCCACATCCACTTCGATCTGTCGAAGCGGGTATTACCAACTACTCTGGCAGATAGTTCTTGTCCCATCCCAAAGACGCTCCTTGTCCAATGCAGCCGCTGGCAGAAATCAAGCCGGGTAAGTCAGCTCAATCTCGTGCGTCTTACCCAGTACCACCACGACAGCAGCTGCGGCAGACCCCGGCATGAGGAGGGACGGCGGGCGCTCGCTGACGAGCGCATCAGGCACGTTCGATCGTCAGTCCGAGCCAGCCCAACACGACGCCGTAGAGCCTCGTGTGCAGGGAAATGGAGCGAAGCTCACTCGTGGCGTCTATCTCGATGGAGACGACAAAGGCCGATCCTCCATGGACCTTCGCGCCTGGCCTGCCTGGTTGCGAGAGGCTGTCCGTCGGCCTCGCATTCCCCGTCGCAAGGTCCAGTCGCCAAGGCACGGAGACCCGCAAGTCCGCAGAGGGACGCATGCGGAAGAGATAGTCGTCGACGAGATAGTCCTGTTCCACTGGCCACCACGTGGAAGGATTCGTCAGCTGCGCGTGCTGAACCTTGCCATCACCGTATGCAATGCTGACTTCGGCGTGTGGCGAACCCGTCGCCTGCGGAAACGTCGTTCCAGCGAGCAGTAGATGCAATCGTTGCGCACGGCCATGCAGCTCAAGCGTCGCCTGCGGCTTGTCTATCGACCAGTGAGAGAGGAAACAGCAGTTAGGTGCGTCCGTCGCCGCGGGTGTGAGGAAGGCAAGCCCGCCCGGCAGGCGAACCGCTCCCCCCGCGCTACGCAGGCCCGCATCGGAGATCTCAGCCTTCGCATCGAAGTCCGCCCATCCACCCAACAGGCCAGTAGGGAGATTAAGCGAGCATAGGCCGGGGCGAGGTGATGTGGTATCGCGTGTGAGGATCTCGCGCACCTGACCGGTCAGCAGGGAATCGAGCAGCACGGGTTCGAACGCTCCGCCACGTGTTAGCCGCAGAGGCTGTCGCTGTGGTGCGATGATATTGAGCTCGACTGGAAGCCACCACGAGTACGCGGCTTCGCGCTGCTCCAGGAACACCATGTGTCGGTCCACCTTTGCGGCATGGCCTGCAGAGAGACAACCCTGGGGGTCGTCAATGTTATCGATCATCGCACCATGCGGCCATAGAGGAGCCGTGCCGACGTTGCAGCGAATGGCCTCGGAAGACGGCACAAGCGGCGCAGCCCCACGCCACTCGATCTCGATCTTCCACTCCATAGCTGGCGGAAAATCGCGCAGCTCAAGCCGCGGTGATCCCACAGAACCAGCGGCGAATCTGGTCTCTATCTCGTGACCGTCGAGGAGCACGTGCGCGGATGCGATGCCACGTGCAGGCAAGAATAACGATAGGACGGCGGGCCGCGAGAACCGCGAGACGATATGCCAGCTTTCGCGCGAGTTCTCCCGCTGGAACTCGATGTGCAGATCGGGATGCTTCAACGAGGCTTTGGTCCATGTGCGCGGCAACTGCGGCCGCAGTGTCAGGCGGCCCCGTAGAAGATCAGGCCGTACACCCCACATGCCTTCCACCAGCACGCGGGAAGCACAACCGATGGGATCGCCGAAGTCACGTTGCGACTCCTGCCGATGCGGATCGAGCTGCAACGACATAGGAAAGTTGCCTGGGCAGAGGCTGCGGAAGCCAGCATCGACCAGGGTGCCGCGCAGTAGAGCATAGCCTTCGTCGGCCATGCCTGCCTGATAAAAGCCCAAGGCCGTGCCGAGATTCTCGGCCATCACCAGCAAGGTAAGCGACCACACATACGGCATCCAGTCCGAGCAGGCGATCTGCCATCCGGCATCGACAGGAACTCCAGCGCTGCGAATGGGAACTTTGCGCAACCGATGCAACTGTTCGGCAGCTAGCTGCCATGCATCGCGCTCGCTGGGTATCTCGCTGTCGAGCGCCTGATACATCGTCCATACTGCGGGCGACTCCGCAAGCTGCCTCTCCGCGAGCCAGTCGCGACTCTCGGCGAAGGCTCCACGCTCGGGCATCCATAGATGCTCACGCATCGCACGCACGACGGCGTCGGCCTCGACCCGATACGCATCAGCAACTTCTTTCGGCTTGCCGAGGACCACCGCCAGCTCCGCCATCGCACGATTGAGATACACGTTGTAGGCCGAGCTATGCGTCGCACCACCGCCGTTGTACTGCAGGTTGTCGCTGGCCCAGATGGCCGCGTAAGCCTCATACAGGGGAGCACTCTGTTGCGCACTGCCATACTCGCGGCGAAACAGGCGACGCTCCCAGGTGGCATGCAACTCCAGCGCAGGCCACGCCTCGCGAGCGAAGTCGACATCCCCGGTCCAGCGCAAATGCCGAAGCAGAGCATCGAAGAAGACGAGGTTCATGTCGTAGTGGTTGTGGCTCAGGTCGCCGGCGGAGTGCAGCAGGTTCTCCGTACGAGCGCCATGACTGCCCGTATCGGGCGCACCGGTGGCGCTCGCGATGCCCACGAAGCCAGTCGTCGAGGGATCTCCACTCGAACCGTTCGTTACCGCATCGCGATTCTGGCGTGCGATCCAATGGCGAAGGTGACGGCGCATGCGATCGTGGCGCCCAAGCACATCGAGCGAGTAGGGGCCGCGCCAGCCGGCAAGCGGCATGCGCCACGCCACCGCGCCGTGCATCACGCAGCCGAGCTCCTCATCCCATATCGCGTCCGCGGCGAGGTTGAGCGCCTGTCCAGTGCTGTTCAGGTATGCGTCGGGCGTGGTCCATTGCACGCTGTTCGCAATCGCTGCGAGCTCCGCCCGCCGTGATGCAAACGCCTGAGTATCGACAGCGGTCGTCGAGTGCGCCGCCGCTCCACCCGTGGCCGCAGGAAGGCGTGTGCCTTCGAGGGCCGTGATCGCAAGGTGCACGGGCTCTGTGCCGAGACTCATCCGCCCAAGCAGTACCGGAACGGCAGGGGCCGATGAGGCGCTCGACCAGAGTGCACCGCAGCCGCTGTCCCATGCGGCCGCATCGCCCAGCCGTAGCTCCGCAGCCGCCGTCGTGCCGACGCGAAGCCTCATCGCTTTCGCCTGAACCTCCGCTGAATTCGGGCCATCGATCGTCCACTGATTTCCGGAACACTCCTGCGGGCGCAGGTGGAAGAACTCGCTGACCGGCTGATCTTCGCAGCCAATGTCCCCATTGCGTTTGCCCTTGCGCCCACTCACGCCTCCGAAGGCGAACAGCAGGAAGGCGTCCACAGGCAACGCCACGCCCTCCACGCGGATCCACAGCGCAGCCCCGAGCGTCAGCGCTTGCACGAGGATCTGTCCGCTGACGAGCGACGGGTCATAGACCTCGTACTCCAGCCTGCCCTCGACATAGCGCGCGATGACGCGCTCGCACGCGTGTAGCCATGTCGCGTGTCCCCTCGTCTCGATGCCGAGACGAAGATTGCCGCCATGGCCCGGAAGGTAAAGCGAGAACTCAGGGTGGTCACCGCCATCTGCGCGGAAAGGAATGTTAGGCCCATACAGCGGCCGGTTGAAGAATTCACTTCCGTTCTCAATCTCATATCCGCCAGGGATAGGCCGATAACGCATAGGGCGCGCGACATTGCTCTCGAGCAGCGGCTGAAGATGTCCCGAGGTGATCTCCGGCGATGACGCTTGCGACTGCGGTTTCTGTGGAGCCTTTGCGGATGCATCCTGTGCCCATGCCGCCGCGGGCGAAGCTCCGCGCAGCAAACTTGCCGCGGCCCCTGAGCCCACAAACTGCCTTCGCGTCCAACGTTCGTTCACCTGTACCTCAATCTCTTTGTAGTGGCTCCGCGAAAGCAGCGCAGCCGGGATCCCCTTCTGCAGCGAGCCCCGGCTGTCGCGTCTTGTAGCAGTGTAGGGGTTAGAAGTTGATCTTGCCGGCGAACTGGAAGGAGCGTGCTCCATTGTTCTGTGAGGTGAGCACACCGAAGCCTGTGGTGGATGAGAGCGCCGTTCCCAGACCGCCGAACTGCACGTGATTTGTCAGATTGAAGGAGTCCGCCTGGAACGTAAACTTCACCTCACGCCAGATCGGAAAGCTACGCTTGAGGCCCATGTCCAGGTCGTAAGTGCCGAGGTTGAAGAGCTTGTAGGGCGCCGTGCGTGGAGCATTGCCAAAGTTATAGCCGCCGTTGCCTGGCGTCGCAACGAACGCTGCTGCGTCCAGGTAGTGCACCGAGGACAGGGTAGCCACCGTCTGATTCTTGCCGTAAGAGCCATTGATGCGCGGTGAGCCCGTGTATCTCGGGGCAAGATCCGGGAAGCAGCTATCCGGCGTCTTGCAATTCACACCCGAAATCGAAAGCGGCGCGCCCGACGTCTTGGTGTAAATGAATGAAACTGCCCATCCCCCTAACAGTGTGCGCGTCACGAAGTGCTGTCCTCCCCACTGGTTCTTCCCGCCGATCGGCAGCGCATACACGCCATAGATGTGCAGGTTGTTGGGGATATCCGTGGTGCTGGTGGTGCGGTCCAGGCGATACGCCTTGGCAGTTCCCACGCCTCCATCGATCACGTTGTTCGGAATCGGGTAGCGGCTGCGGATCGCTAGGTCATCAATCGTCTTCGCGAAGGTGTAATTCAAGGTGCCGGAGAGGCCATGCCAGTCAAGCTGCTTCAGCGTGAGCTGCAGCGCGTTGTAGTTGGCGTTGCCGGTGTCGCCCCACGAGTCCGAAACCCCAGAGTACTGCGGATACGGCTTCAACATCTGACCGATGGTGGCGGACGGGCCGCCGTAGGTGGCATAGGGAAGACCGATGCCGCTGAGAATCGCCTGCGCCTGCTGCAGGTACGTCTTGCCGCCGCTGGAGCCAGAGGGCGTGTCGGCAAGCAGCGGTCCGAGGACTTCGTACATCGCGTTCAGCTCATTGTTTTGCGGTCCACGCAGGCCGGCGTTCAGGAAGTGCGACTGATTGCCGACATAGTCCGCGCTCAACGTCAGCTTGTTGGTGAACGCGTGCTGCAGGCCGAAGTTGAAGCTCTCGGTGTAGGGCGGACGTCCGGAAAGGTATGGATCGGCAAAGCTCACCGAGTTCGCTGTGACGGCTGCGCCGCTGCTGTTGATGTAGTTGCCCGCATTGGCTGTGGAAGCAAACGTCGGCACTGCGCTATACGCCGGGAGCGACGTGTTCCCTAAGGCTTGGTTCAGGTAGAACGCCGGCTGCTCACCCTGCACACTGCTGGCGAAGGCCGCGCTTCCGGTGATGCCCACCTGTCCGGTGCCGTTATAGTTGCCCGTACTCGATCCACCCACGCCGCCATTGTGCGTGAACATGATCGAGTAGGAAGCTCGCACCACGTCCTTCGGCGTGTACTGGTACGCCAAACCGAGGCGGGGTCCGATGTTGGTCATGTGCGTGTGCACTGGCGTGGAACAGTTGCACGTGCCTGAGCCGTTGCCGATGAACTCGATTGCGCCCGGCGTTCCCGTCGCCGAATTGATCAGCGAGGGGCTCATCGTCGACCAGCGATCGTGCACCTCTTTGTATGGCGTGTAGAGATCCCACCGCAGGCCGAGGTTTGCCGTCAGGTTGTGCGTGATCTTCCAGTCATCCTGCACATACGGCGAGAACGCCTTGAAACGCGCTCCTAGCGTCGAGAAATTCTGCGAGTAGATGGAGGTCGAACTAACAGCGCCGATCAGGTAGCTGGCGTACGACGCGCCTGACGCGGGGTTGATAACGCCCTTGGTGAAGCCCGCCGTACTCAGGTTCGACATCGTGAAAGACATCGGCGTGGAGGGGCTGTCCGCGATCGACTGGTTGAACTCCAGCCACTGGAAGTCGCCGCCGAAAGTGAAGTTGTGGTGGCCCTTGGCCCAGGTGAAGTCGTCGGCAATGGTGTAGGTGTTTACAGCTTCATGACTGCCGCTGGGAGCCGAGAAACCGGTGGTGCCGTCGACGCCGCCCGAGAAGCTGACAGCGGGAGCCGTCGTGCTGGCCTGGCCGGCGGGCGTGTTGCCAATGCCTAGCCCCGAAGTGCTGAAGGTCGGGTCACCGGTCGTGGCGTTCTTGATCGGAGCCCAGAAGCGCGTCAAACCGTAGCGCAGCTGGTTGACCATGGTTTGCGAAATCGTCCACGTGTGCTTGACGATGTCCGTCGTCGTCAACTCCGTCACAAGCGTGCCGTTGGTGTAGGGATACGGCAGTACCGTCGTTGAGCCGAGGTCATACGGCCCAATGTGCTTCACGCCGCTGGTCGAGATCAGCGCGATCGCGTGCTTCGGACTGAGGGTGTAGTCCAGGCGGCCAGTAAATCCCCACACACTGTCGTTGGTCGGGTAGCCGTAGAGATAGTTGTTCGTGAGGTTGGTATTGATGGGAGTAGGCAAATTCTTCTGCAGCGTGAGGAACGTCTGCGACAGCTCGTTCGACGGGATCACGTTCGGCGTCAGCACACCGTTCTTCAGCCCCATGAACTGATTGGCGCATGGAATCCCGCCATTGCCCGCCGTGCATGCCGCCTCTGTCGTCGGATCGTAGATCGTGTAAGGGAAAGCGGTGAAGTCGCCGGCTCGCTCTGCCAGCGTCGGAATTGACTGGTACTTGGGGTTGGAGACCGTTGAGTAGTGATATTTGTCGTAGTTGGCGAAGAAGAACAACTTGTTGTGCAGGATAGGGCCACCGACCGAAGCCGAGAGCTCAGTCTGGTGGTCAGGAGCTTTCGAGGCAGGCATCGTGCCGCCCGTCGCCGTAGGCACCGTCGCGGCCTTCGCGAAGAAGCTCCAGGAGTCAAAGATGTTGTTCTTCAGGAAGAAGTAGACGTTGCCGTGGAACTTGTTGGTGCCCTGCTTGATGGAGAAGTTCTCGGAGCCCACGCCCTGGTACTGCGCGCCCGCCCCGGAGGTCTGCACCTGCGTCTGCTCGACGGCTTCGATCGAGAGATTCTGGTTGAGCTTGCGGTTGTCGCCTTGCGAGTCGACGGTCGTCATCGGAACGCCTTCGATGTACATCTCGTTCTCGTTGCCGTTGCTGCCGTTGAAGTCGCCGGATCGGCCGCCGCTCTGCACGCCGTTCTGCAGTGACGCAAACGCCGTCGGGTCGCGTGGCGTTCCGCCGCCCATTGTGATTGGCAGCTCCGAGTACACGCGGTTTTCGATGACGCCGCCCAGCGTTGCGTTGGCGGTCTGCAGCGCGGGGGGCGCTGTGGTCACGTCCACCGTCTCGGAGGCAGCTCCTACCTTCAGCACCGGGTTCACCGTGGTCACGGCGATTGCATTGACGATGATGTGTTCCTGCTTCAGCACCTCGAAGCCGGCCGCCCTCACCGTCACCACGTACTCCCCGGGAGGTAGTGGAGACACCGTGTAGTAGCCGCTGCTGGTCGCGGTGCGGGAGATCAGCACATTGGTGGCCACGTTGGTCACGTCGACCTGCGCTCCGGGAATCGCTGCTCCCGTGGGATCGGTAACGGTGCCTGATACAGCTCCCTGGCCGGTGATCTGGGCCATGGCCGTGCCGGCCCACAGAAGGCCCAGAAGACAAAACGAAAGAGCGATCGAACGGGCGCAGCGAGTCAGGATGGCAGTGGGGTGAAATTTCATAGGCGGTCGCCTGCTTTCAAGGGTCAAAGTCGAGGCGAATCCTATGAAGTCGAGACAATATTTGTCAATAGATAATGTGTTTCACGGGTGAAATAGATCGCGCTGCCCAGCCTTCTTCAGGAACCGAATCGCAACAGGCAGCGCTTACTGAAATCAGCGGCGCAGATACGAAATTCCGCTTTGTGGAACCAGCTCCACAGGCTTCATGAGCGACACAGCGGCTGCGCTACTCCGCCCAAGCCCAGTCACTCCGCCCAAGCCCAGTCACTCCGACCAGGTCGCTCGCGTAGGCCTCGTTCGCCCGTCGACTGGCAGAACGTGGGTTCAAAGGGCCTGATCACCGCTTCGAGGTTTCTAAACTGTCCTTGACAGCCAATGGCGCCCAGAGGGATCCATCCGTGGCCACGCCCCGATCCCTTTCTCGGTGGTGAATCGAATGCGGCGTGGTGGTCTAGCCCCTAGCGCGATGACAGCCCAAGAGCCGGGCGAAGCTCGGCTCTTGCGGCGTCCAGGTCGTGTTGGAAACGTGGGGTTGCCATCATGTATCCGAAGACCACATAGGCGGTCTTGCGGCTGGCTTCGATGTCGCCCCGAAAGTGAACGCCGCATACCATGCGCTGGTACGCATAGTCGTCGGCGCGAGCGAGGATCGCCTCGCGCTTCTCAGGTACAAGCTGGATGAGGGTGAAGGCTTCGAGATAGCCCGTAAGCCCGTGCCCGCTAGGATACGAGTTAGGCACGGTGGTCTTCTCGCATACGGGGTGCAGGGTGGGGTCGCTCTGGTAAGGACGAGGGCTCGCGAACGTCGCCTTGAGTTGGCTACCCACGACGCCCTGTTCGTTCTTTACGTGCTCGCCCAGGGCAGCGGTGATGGGCAGAGCGTCCGCGCGGAAGGCCGGCCCGAGCACCGTCTTATAGACGAACATGTCTTCCTCATCTTCATCAGCCTTAGCTTTCGCCGTCTGCTCGGGAGTGCGCGACGACTCGATGCGGTGCAACTCGGCGAGGTCTGCGGCGTAAGCAGGAGATCCCACGGCCGGAGGTGGCGGAAGCAGGCTGACCACGTTGAGAACAGTGGGATCGATGTAGTAAGCCGCCCGGACGCGCGGTGCTGCCATGGACGAAGGGGCATTCGAGGGCTGCTGTGCCGTGGAGCCTGAGCACAACGTTGCCGAGAGACAAAGAATCAACGTGGGAGTGTGTCGCATTCGCTCGTTCCTGTTCCTGAGGTTGAGATGAGGTTAGTTTGTGTCAGCTTCGCCAGTTCGCCAAAGCGAGTTGAAGGATCAACGCTTCTGCTGCAGTCCGAAGGTGATGGAGACCATCACGCTGCGCCCTGGGGTAAGGCTCAGAAGATCGTTGCCGGCCGGCGCGGTGTTAGCGAGATAGGTCGACTTCAGGCCATTGAGCACAATCGGCACTGCCGTGTTGCCGGGGGTCAGCCCGACAATATTCTTGGTGTCGAAGAGGTTGTTGAAGCTGACGCCGATCTTCGTGCCATCGAAGTGCGAGCCATTGCGAACGGTGTAGTTGAGGAACATGTTCGTCGTGCTGTACGGGTTCACGAGCGCCTGGTTGTGGAACGTTTTGTTGTCTTGCCACATCGGGCCGACGACCTTCTCGAAGATGCCTAGATCGAGGTTGCGCTGCTGATAGGTGAGTCCGGTGCCCTCAGTGTACTTCGGGGTGTTGGCCACCCAGAGTCCCGTAGGAACCCCGGAACCCGTGTACTGAGCCTGGCCAATACTGCCGTTCGCATAGACGCTCAGCCTGCGTGTGATTGCTACGTTGGTCTCTAGTTCTCCACCGATGCTGATGGAGTCGGGATTGAGGAAATAGAGCGTCGCTCCGGTTGCGGTGTCTGTTGAGCTTGTGTAGGCGTTCTGGAACTTGATGCGGTAGAAGTCACCATCGAACATGATGCGCTTGAGCTTGACGACCGTACCCACCTGATAGGCCGTCGTGCGTGCCGGCTTTGGCAGCGTCTCTACCGCCTGCGTCGCCACGTCGAAGACGCTGCTCGGCGGTATCACACTGCCTTGCGAAAACTGCGCATACGCCGACCAGTCCGAGCGAATGCGATAGTTGGCTTCGGCCGAGGGTAGCGACGATCCATAGCCAGCGTGGCTGTAGACAAAGGGCGCGCCGTTCTTGGGAGTGCCGATCGTCTTGCCGTTATCCGCATACTGATTGAAGTCCTGCGTGTAATAGGCATATTTGAAACCGCCGGTGAGCGTCAGGCGAGGGATGGCGCGATAGGAGTACTCCACGTAAGGCTGGTAGGAGTTCGTGACGAAGTACTCGCGATAGTTGGGAAGGCTGGCAAAACTGCGCGTGAACGGGTTCGTGGGATAGAGATACCGATTCGTCGAAGCCCACTCGTACCAGAGGCCTGCGTTGAAGACTCCAAAGCGGGAGGTTTGGCTGATCGATCCGACCTCGCCGTACTTGTGATAGCCGTTGAGTTGATCGCCGGTGCAGGCGAAGCTGGTGGCGCAGGCTGCGTTTACGGTGCCTGTGCCGGTGTAATACCACTGGTGGTTCTTGTAGCTGTAGTTATATGGCTTGAAATCCAGCTTCCATCCATGGCCGAGCTCATCCACGAGGCCCAGGTAGGAAAAATTCGTCGGCAGGTGATAGCCGTTATAGCCATAGTAGTACGGGCTGGTCGGATCGTTATTCAGCAGGAAGTTATAGCCCAGCGTCTGTACCTGCGTGCGAGTGGGCGTGGTCGTATTGGGTGTGTTGTTATCCAGTATCACCCAACCACTGTAGCCAGTCAGTTTGAGGCTGTCGGAGAACTTGTACTGCAGCTTCATGTCGCCCGCGATGCGCTGCTGATAGTTGAAGGTTTGAAATCCATCCGAGCGCATGCCATTCACATCGAGCGACATATCCGCCTTACTGTTGCCGAAGAGCGGGCCCGAATCATATTGTGCGTCGTAGAGCTGAGTGTTGAAAGAACCAAAGGCGGCGGTTACATGGACCGCCTGCGCGCTCGGTATCTCTCGCGAGAGCAGGTTGATGGAGCCGCCGAACGGTGTCGGTCCCACGGTGGAGGCCGTTCCAGGGCTGCGATCGAAGTCGATGCCGCCCATCCATTGCTCGGGAAAGAACGCCCAGGAGTGGTGCGTGGGACTGTTCGTGTCGTTGAAGGGGATACCATCCCACGTCACGTCGTAGTTACCGTCCGCGAAGCCGCGGAAGAATACCTTTGTCTGTCCGAGACCAAGACCATTGGGGCTGTTGCTGAAGGTGCCGGGCGCCATCTGCACGATGTTGGCCCAGTCTGACATCGGCGACGTGAACTGCTGGATGTAGTCGGAGCTGAACTCTGAGCGCGGCGACGTCGCATCGAGCGGAGCCTGGATAGGAGAGAGTTCAGCAGCAATCGAGGCCGAGTCCGCCGCGGAGACGGTCACCTGCTGCGAGACGTCGCCTACGGAAAGCTGCAGAGAGACACTGCTCGATGCGCCCTCTGCGACGGTCACATTCCGCACGCTATTCGAGAAGCCCTGCGCCGAACCCTCTACGCGATAGCTGCCGGGCAGAAGGCCGTCGAAGCTGAAATGGCCCTGCGCATCGGCTGTGGTCTGCTTACTGAAGGAACTGCCGGCGCCGTGCAACACCACAGTCGCCTTAGGCAGCGCTCCGCCCGTCGGGTCCGCGACCGAACCGCTCAGTGATCCGGTCTGCTGCGCGAAGACCTGGAGTGGAACAAGAAAGCAAATGCCGAACAATGCGGCGATGACACAAGATAGTACGGCGGGAAAACGCCTCATGATGAGCCTCCTGGCGATCGACTGATCCGTGATGGATCGACCGTAGCCAGCGGACGTGAACAATCTGTGACGAGATGAGCGTGAGCCACAGGGAGGGGACCAGCTCAATGCTTACTGCTCTTCGCGCAAAGAATGCAAGTGACTCAATTCGCGGAGAAAAGCAGCAGTAGCGCTCCCCTGAATGACGTAGCGTTCATATCCGAGCTGCCGTCTGAGGAGAGGCTCGCGGGTCTGAAAACCACTGAAATCCGTAAGGAAGTTTTAAGGTGAGTGCGTGTGCGCCGCTCGGCGATATATCACCTGCCGCGACTTAGCCGGGACTTAGTGGTGCATGACGGCTGGCTCGACCCCCATGGGGCGCGCAGGATCTGTAGCCGCAAAGCGGACCTGGAAGTGCGAGCCACGGAGCGGTTCGCTCTCCACGGTGAGCTCTGCGCGATGCGCCTCCGCGATCCATCGCGCGATCGACAGGCCCAGGCCATTGCCAGCGTGGTGTTTTCTATCGCGCAGATTGCCTTGATAGAAGCGCTCGAAGATTCGCTGGCGCGCCTCCTCGGAGATGCCGATGCCCGTGTCGCGAACGCTCATCGACAGCCCCTGCGGCGAAGGCGTCACCTCGACGAGGATCTGCCCATACTCCGGCGTGTACTTGATGGCGTTGTCGAGCAGGATGCCCAGCAGGCGTTGCAACAGCACCTCGTCGCCAGGCACCCAAAGCTCTTCGCTCGGGATCCTCCAGTCGAGCATGACGCCGCTGGACTCCGCGAGATCTTCGACACGCCTGCAGCCCGAGAGCACGAGCTCGGTGAGGTTCACTTGCGTGAACTGGACCTCGTGCAGGAACGTCTCATTCCGCGCTAAGGAAAGGAGAGCATCGAGCAACGTCGTCGCTGTTTGGCACTCCTGGGCGATGCGCTGCAGATCTTCGCGATACTCCTCGTCGTCACGATGGCCACGCAGGCTGAGCTGTGCTGTTGCCAGGATCACCGTGATGGAGGTGCGAAGGTCATGTGAGGCATCGGCGGAGAAGTCTGTGAGCCTCGACACTGCAGCCTGCAGCCGGCCCAGCAACTGATTCCATGCTGTCGCCAACGCAAACAGCTCGTCTCGCGCCGCAGGCAGCGGCAAGCGGGCCGATAGATTGCCGATCCCCATACTCACTGCCGCCTTGGTCATGCGATCGACCGGAAGCAGAGCGCGCCGGCTGAGGAAGTGTCCTCCCACGGCTGCAATGAGCAAGACGCCAGGGAAGAGCAGGAACAAAGATCGCAGATAGAGCTGCAGCACGTGCTCCAGATCTTCGAGGGAGCCGCCGATATAAAGAACGACAGGACGCCCTTGCAGCGTGAGGTGATCGCAATAGATGGCTGCCGGCTGTCCGCCCACGACAGCGTCGCGGATGGACGAACCTGCGCACGGCGCGGGAGGAGGAAGCAGGTTCGCCGCTGCAGATCCGGGAGAGGGATACAGCATCGTGCCGCGTTCGTCGCGGAACTGGATGAGATTGCCCTCGTGCGCAATCGTCCCATAGTCCTTCAGGATCGATTCCAGGGAACGCTGGGGATCGTTAGCCTCGTTCTGTCGCAGGTAGGAGAGCAGTCGCTCTTCCCTGGCATGAAGCGTGTCGGTCTTCATCCGCAGCAAAGCGTAACGCAGCGCTGCATAGCTGAACACGCTGAATAGGCTCAATGCTGTCGCGATGACAACAAGGTACAGCAGCATTAGCTTCGTACGAATTGCCAGGGGGCGCAACATCCGGGTCCTCACCTTGTTGTCAGCATGTAGCCGACGCCATGAATCGTGCGGATCATCGTCTGCGCTGTGCCACTGCTGCTCTCCAGCTTCGACCGTAGGCCGTGGACATAGACATCCAGTGTGTTGTCCTTGATGTCCGCCAGGTGTCCCCATCCCGCTTCGATGAGATCCTCGCGCGTCGTCACCAGGTCATGTCGCCGCAGCATCGCCTCCAGCAGATCGAATTGCTTGCGGGTGAGGTGGATCACCTGCCCGGCGCGAGTGACGGCTCGGCGGCTCGTGTCCATGACAAGGTCACCAGCGCACAGCGCAGCGGATTCGGGCGCCTTCCGGCGGCGGGAGATCGCACCCAGTCGCGCCAGCAGAATATCGAGGTGAAAAGGCTTCACCAGGTAATCGTCTGCACCCAGGTCAAATGCGTTCACTATCTTCGGCACCGAATCGACTGCCGTCAGCATCATGATCGGCGTCTTGCAGCGGCGCTCTCGAACACGCTCCAGTACCGTTAGACCGTCAATGCCAGGCAGAAGAACATCAAGCAGCGCCGCGTCGAAGTCCCCGCTTAACAATCCATCCACCGCGATGAGGCCATCACCCGCTACCGAGACCTGATGGCCATTTTGGCTCAGCCCCCGCTCAAGTAACCCGGCGATCCTGGCATCGTCCTCCACCACGAGTACACGCATCGTAGGGTCAAATCTATGCCGCAGTATGTTACGGCACGATGAAGTTCGGGACCCGCCTTCTATGGGCTCGGACTCCTGGGTCGACGCGAGCGTGCCCAAGCAGACTGCTTCAGCGCCTCTCCGCGCATGCGTGTAGGCGGAGTTCGATTGAGCGGGCAGGTACGCTACTGGGCGCGCACGTCAGCAATTCAACTGGCTATCGCCGGCGGAACGACGCCCGCATGGGGGGCGACACTGGCGTGCTGGGCGACGCGCGTCAGTCTGGCCGTCACGCGCATCACCCCGGGCCAGACCCTCAAGCAGAACGGCAATACTGCCCGTGCAAATGAGTTGTTCAAACCATCGGCCGCGAACTCAGCAAGACGCATCTGAGCCAGCAGCGCCGAGCGCAGTTCAGCTTGGAAGGCCGGTGCCGGTACCGCTGCGAGATGGGCCGCAACGGCACATCGCGCCGTATGCAGCGCGATGGAGATCCCATCGCCAGTGAATGAGGGGATAACGGCTGCCTGATCGCCGATGCAGTAGAGTCCATCCTCGCTCGTGCGGCGGATATAGCCATAAGGGATGTGCGTGATGGCGATTGGCTTGGCGAGCAGCGGCTCCGCACCGGCGAGCCTCATCGCAAGGTGAGGACAATCCTGCTGCATCTTCGCGAGGAAGTTCTCCCAGCGATTAGTCCCCTGGGCCAGATACCGCTGTTGCACCACGCAGCAGAGATTTGCAATACCGTCTTCCACCGGCTGAATCCCACCATAGCCTCCGGGATAGAGCATCAGCTCGGAGGCGCCCTTCAGTTCATCGGCCTGCGCGGAAGTCAGGCGAAAGTACATCTTGAAGGCGACCCACTGCTCTGGGTCCTTCGGCCGGCTATGGCCGCGAAGATCGTGCTTGCCCGTGGCGAGGAAGACCGTTGGGGCTTCACGGAGAGTGCCGTCATCGAGCGTAGCTTGCCAGACATTGGAGGTCGTGCGGCTCAGCGCCTGTACACTTCGGCCGCGCTCTACCCGGACCCCTGCGGCAATGGCGGCGGCAATGAGCGCCGTATCAAGCGTCTTCCGGGTGAGCGAGGCTGCAGGAAACGGCAACGGGGCCTCTGCTGCACGCTTGGCGGCTGCGAGGCGGACGTACCTGATGGGCACCGCGCCAAGTGAGACCACGTCGATGCCAAGTGCGTGCAGATCCTCAAGGGCCTCGCCGCTTAGGAACTCTCCGCAGACCTTATGGCGGGGTGTCGGCTCGCGTTCAATCAGCGTGACGCTCCGTCCCTTTCGAGCGAGCGCGATCGAAGCGGCACAACCCGCCACTCCACCGCCGAGGATGAGAACTTCGTCTTGCAAATCGTTGCTCCTGGTTTCACCGGAAGTCCCATCAATTCGTAGCTGGATTTCCATCTGTATTCAATCTGATAGACGGGTCAAAAACAGTTTGAAAAGTGATTCTGTACAAAACGTCATCTTGGCTACGGTAAGGGCTGTCGGCACGGTGTGTGCGAGTTGCGGCGAGAATATGCTAGGTTCCCCGAGGCGGCGGCAGGCGTCTAACCTGCCAGACCGAGGTACGAGGTATTTGATGAGGCAGAACCATTTCCTGATAGGCGCTTTGGGGGCGATTACGCTGTGCCTCCACTCGTCCGCAGAACCAATTCCAGTGGAACATATCCAACGCCCGATGCATCGGTTCATGGTGGCGCGTTCTGAGGCTGGAAACATCGTCGCCAGAGGCGAGTTCTCGCAGGTCGTGGAAGGCGACGAGGTGACAATGCGTCTGACCTATCGATTTGCGGATGGGTCGATTGATGATGAAACGACGACGTACCGGCAGCACGGCACGTTTCGTCTACTGCGCAATCATCATGTTGAGAAAGGGCCCTTCTTTGCGAAACCTGTCGACTTTGCCGTAGAAGCCGCCACGGGGATAGCGACCACCCGCACAACGGACAAGAACGGCAAGGTCCATACGGAGAGCGAACACGTGGCTCTACCGGATGACATGGCGAATGGCTTTGTTGGAACGCTGCTGCTCAATGTGCCAGCGAATACGAAGGCATTTCGGGTGGGAATGCTGGCGCCCGTCGGCGGCGGCCGATTGATTCAACTCCTCATCACGCCGGAGGGCGAGCAGCCGTTTCACACGGGAGAGCAGAGCCTGAAGGCGACGGTGTTTCGTATCCATCCGGAACTCGGCGGCATCGTGGGTGTAATCGCGCGGCTCATCGGCCTTCAGCCAAAAGATGTGTTCGTCTGGGTTCAGGAGGGTGAGGAGCCCGCGGTCGTAAGGATCGCGGGACAATTAGGTGGCTACGGGCCCGTGATCAACTCGGAACTTGAGGGGACGAGCTTCGGAAAATAGCACGGGGCTGCAGAACGACGTCTCGAGAGCGACAGAAACGGACGAACGCAGAACCGACCATCAACTATTCCGAGTCGTGAGCTCTCGCCAGCCGATTCCAAGGTCGACGAGGAGCAGCGAGGCGAGCGTGAAAGCAATCACGCCGACGGCCGAGAGCGAATCCCCGAGATGGCTCCAGTAGCGTGGCCACAGGTTGAGCACGCGGCTGGAGACGAAGGTAAAGGTCACAGCGTAGGATCGCGCCATCCATTGGCGGTGCTGGACGATGTGGCGGTTGCGTGCGGTGAGAAAGGCGGCAGTGGTGCACACCATCCAGGCGGCCGCTTGCATGGAGGTTCCGGGTAACCCCGGGCGGCCGGCCGCCAGAGCGATCCCCGTGAAGGAACCAACAAACACGGAGAGGACGTAGACGCGGCCCAGGATGCGATGGAGCTTGAGGTGACGCTGGCGGATCCGCGAGGAGAAATTGATCGGCCCGATCAACAGAGCGAGTGTTCCGGCGAGCGTATGCGGGATGAGGAGATGGCGATCCGCGATGACCTGCAGACGGTAGGCGTGGTACATCGGATAGTCAGTGACGAGGAGGACTTCCGACGTAATGAAGACGAAGAGCACCGTGAGGCCAAGCGCGGCCCAGAGAACAGTCTTGAATTTGGATCCGGTGGAACTGGGCACTGACAGAATAGAAGTTGGCACGTTTCGCCTCTCAAATAATTAGACGTGATGGGGTGGGCGATACGGGGGACGGGGCCGACCGCAAAATATCTCTTCGTCCAGCGCGACGCTTCAGAGTCGCCAACGTCATTTCCATCGCCCCACGCACAACCGTCCTGGCCTCCAGGGTTCCACCGTCACACTCTCGGGCGGGATCTGCGCTGTTGCCAGCAACTGTGCCCAGTCTTCCTTCCGAAAGGCGCGCCGGAAGGACACAGGCCCGTCATGCTGCACAAAGCGGTGCCACCGCGCTACCCCCGCTGCCCACTGAAACGCCCGGCTCGCTCTCTCCGATCGCTCCAGATCATTGATAAACCAACCCATTCGCGCGGTAGCTTCCATCCACTGCAGCAGTGCCACGATCGCCTCGTTCTCCAGATGATGTGCCATCAGCGAGCTGACGATGATATCCACGGGCCTCTCTGGCCGGTACGCCAGGGCATCTCCGGTCACCCAGGTAATTCCAAGCTCCTTCGGAGTTGCCTCCGCTGCCGCACGCGCCGCATAAGGATTCAAGTCGATCCCTGTGAGCTTCACCCCAACACCGCGCCGTTGTGTCCAGCCTGCAATTCGGCGCAGCAGATCCCCCCCGCCACTGCCCACATCGAGGATATGCACCGGATGACCCAGCCCACGAGGTAGTCGCTCGAGCCAGGCCAGCGTCGGCCGATATCCCCGCAACCACCGGTTGACCTGCTCCAGACTGCCCAGGCACGCGCGGAAATCCTCATAGCCGCAATCCCCATCCATGAGCTCCGGCAACTCACGAGGAGAGACGCGCCGACTGAAGTCGATCCCCGGACTAGGCGACATGGAACCGCATCGTCTCCGCTGTCAGCCCAGGTCCGAACGACATCGCACATCCGCGCTGCCCGGGTTGCGCCTCCTGCATGATTCGTTCCAACACAAACATCACCGTCGCCGACGACATGTTGCCGAAGCGAGACAACACCTCGCGCGACGCCGCCAGCGCATCTGGTGGCAAATCCAACCCCTTCTCCACCGCATCCAGAATCGAACGGCCGCCGGGATGCACCGCCCACAGGTCGACGTCATCGAGTTCCGCCATTAACCCTCCTTGATGCAGAGCTCGGCCCAGCTCTGCCGGGACCTGCCCAGACAGCAACATGTCGAAGCCCAGCCCACGAACCTTCCACGTGATGAGCCCCCTCGTCTCAGGCACCATCACCGCTTTGAAGCTGTCCAGCGCGAAGCCCTGCTCGCGCGCCGTGATCAGGCTTGCCGCTGCGCCATCGGCAAAGACCAGGAAGGAAAGTATCTGTTCCAGATCCTGTGTCTCCTGAAAATGCAGGGTGCACAGCTCCAGGTTGAGCATCAGCACGCCAGCCTTCGGGTCTGAGCGCACAATGTGCCGCGCCAGCTTCAGCGCATTGATCGCGGCGTAGCAGCCCATGAATCCGACCATCGTGCGCTCCACATCTGGCGAGAGCCCAAGGTGGTCGACGATCTCGAAGTCCAGCCCTGGCGCGTAGAGCCCCGTGCAGCAGGTCACGAGCACATGCGTAATACCGGTGCGCTCCTCCTCGCTGAGCGCAAGCCGGTCCACGGCCTTCCTCATCAGCACAGGAGCGGTCTGTTCAAACAACTCCATGCGCCGCGATGTGTCGGGGAAGTTGCCCGTCTGATAAAACTCCGCGGCATCATGCGACGAAAAGTTGCCGGAGCCTTTATACGGATCGAGGAACGAATAACGGTGCGCGATATCGGCGCGGCTCACCATGCGGCGGAACACAGCACGCAGCCGCGGATCGGAGAGCATTTGTTCGGCAAAGATAACGAAAGCGTCATGTACGTCGTGCTCGGGCACGGCGGTGGCGATGCGATTCAGGTAGGCCGTAGTCATACGCAATAGTCCCCAGTCTGATTATGGGACGATATGTGGACTGTGCATCTTGGAAAAGATAACGATGAAGAAATGGTCATCCGGCGACAGCCGCACCGCGAGGCGGGTCCAGCTCATCGTGATTGCGCAGGAACTGCCCCCACTGTGCTGTGGCCGGTCTCGGCTTGGTGTCCTTCATCGCCTTCACCAGCGGCCGCGAATCTGCGCTCGCCTGGGCGATACCGAGACACAGTCAATCACTGCATCTTTGTACCAAAGGTCGTTGATCATCCGAGCCCTCACACAGTCAGATGCAAGGTGAACGGTGGGACGTCTCGCACTATATCCCTGCCAAGTACGCGCTGTGCTCCTCGCCCCTCATGCTACGAAAGAGAAAAGGGCGTCCGTTTAGGACGCCCTCTCTCGTTGGATGGAGCCGGATCTAGAAAACGAACCGTCCGCCGAGCTGGATCTGGCGGGGCTGACTGTTGGCGGCGACCGCGGTAATGTAGCCGAAGTTGGAAGCGGTTGCGCTCGAAACGTTAGGCGCGGCGAAGACGGCGTGGTTGAGGGTATTGAACGTCTCGAAGCGAAGCTGGAGATAGGTCTTCTCGGTGAAGTGGAAGTCCTTCAGCAGCGACGCATCGAGATTGTTGAAGCCGTCGGAGCGAACCGTGGAGAGCGTCTGCGGCAACGTGCGGTAGTGGAACACGTACTGGCCGTTGATGAACTGCGTTCCATCGCACGCGCCGGAGGTCGGGCAGGAGGTGGAAGTGCCTGTGACGAAGGCCGCCGTGTTAAGCGCCGGTTTATTGGAGGTTGTCGGTGACGTGTTGCGGGTCTGGTTGGTGATGCTGGCCAGAGTCGCACCCGGCGCCAGCGGAATGTCGGCGGAGAACTCGATCGGCGCACCGGTCTGGAACTGATAAATGCCGTTCACAACGAAGCCGCCAAGGATCTCGTCCATGAGGTGGCTTCCACCGAAGTCGAACATCTTGCCCCGGCCGAAGGGAAGCTCGTAGGTTCCCCCGGTAGTGAAGTGATAGGTGTGATCGAAGGGTGAGATGCGGTGGGTCGGTGTGCTGTCTTCGTCGTTGAGGAAGGTGTCAGCTTCCGTCAGCTTCGAGAAGCTGAAGTTCGCCGTAAGGGTCAGACCATGCTTTGTGCGCTGCTCGATGTGGGCGATGGCGGAGTGGTAGTAGGACTGGCCGATGGTCTGGTTCTGGATATTGACGCTGCTGAACTGCGGGTAAGGGACGAGCAGGCTGCTCAGGCTGAGCGTGGACGAGGTCCCCAGCGGAGCGACCTGGCCGGCGAAGGGATTGGCGACTTTGGTCCCGTAGTCCTGCACAAGTCCCTCATTGAGATAGGGGTTCGTGGTGAGGTACTGGCGCTCCGTCGCATTCAGGTTCTGGGTGGCGATGGGCAGGTGCAGGCTGTGATTGCCAACGTAGAGGAACTCAACGAGCGTGCTGTTGGTAACCGACTGCTGCATGCCAAGGTCCCAGCGTTCGGAATACGGGTCATGCTGGTTGGGCGCCAGAAAGCTGATGGTCTGGCCGAGGAAGGTGCTGGCTCCAAGGGACGATCCTGCCGGCTGGGAGAATGCTCCGCCGGGGAAGGGGTTGGAGAGAGCGTTGGCCGAGATCGGGCTCAGGAAGCTGTTGTTCGAAGCGATGTAGGAGGTTGTTGCGCTGAAGCCCTCCTGGTTGCTGATGGCATTGGAGGAGTAAGTGCCAGTGGCAGCGAGGGAAGCAAGCGTCTCAGGCTGAACGAAGATGCCGAAACCGCCGCGGACCACGGTCTTCGCATTGGCGCTATAGGAGAAGCCGATGCGCGGTGAGAAGAAGCCGGCGTTGGTGTTGTACGGCGCGCCGTTGGGGGTATTCGGGAAGGTCAGACCACCCAGGGTGTTGATGCTTGCGACCGATGCCGTGACGCCGTCGTTGGTTGCGGTCTGCGGCTTGAAGGCGGCAGAGCCCGCGGCGGAGGCTGAGTTCGTTGCGGTCGGGTTGAAGCCGTTCACCGTATGGCCCAGCTTCTCGCGGAAGGGGGTATCGATGTCGAAACGCAGGCCAACATTGACGGTAAGTTTGTCGCTGACACGCCAGTCGTCCTGGAGGAACGAGCCGGTGTAGTACGAGTGGTAGTCGGCGCGGGCGGGAATATCGAACTGTCCCGCCGTCGGCAGACCGAAGTACAGGTTGGCCAGATCTCCGCCAAAGTTGACAGTAGAGGCAGCGCCAGTGAAGCCGGAGCCTCCGTTGACGAATTCGTTGCCGCCAAAGCCAAAGCTGCCTGCGGCGTTAGCGAAGTTCTCGATGGAGAGGCGGTACTGGCGGCCATCAAAGCCAATCTTCAGCGTGTGGCGGCCGACGATCTTCACGATGTCCGTAAAGAACTGGTAGCTGGTCGTCGGATCGAGCGCGGACGTGTTGTCGCCAAGCTCCGCAAATGTGGAGGTGCTGGCGCTGCAGGTGCCGACCGTGGACGAGGTGGTGTAGTTGATGCAGGGCAGCTGTTGCCGCGCGCTGTTGCTGGCGAGGTAGGACGGAAGGCCGACGGTGGCTGCACTATAGGCCTGCGCGGGCGTGCCGTGGGTCTCGCCGAAGTAGGTCCAGTTGACGCGCGTATCGAGGATCGTCGTCGAGTTGATGGTGAGGACGTTGTCGAGCGTTGAGCCAAAGTTCTCGCGCTGCAGTGTCGTGCCGGTGGTGTTGTTGCCGAAGTAGTTGTTCTTTACCTGCGTGCGGATGTTGTGCCGGAAGTCGAAGAAGATGTGGTCCCGCGAGCCGAGGTTATAGTCCAGCCGCCCAAACTCGTTGGAGTACGTATCGACAGAAGGTGCGGGGCTGATGTAGTTGCCGAGACCATTCGCCGTGGCGCCGGTCGTGTTGTTCGGAGCGGGATACAGATTGAAGTAGGCCGCAGCCACTGAATTGACGGCCTGGACGGTATTGAGCTGGTTGTTCAGGATAGGCTGGCGGACGATCAGGCCCTTGGAGTTGAGGGTTGCGGTGAATGGATTGAAAAGCTGGTTGGGGTCCACGTAGGGTATGGGCTGGCTGATGGCAGGGTCGGCATTGCACATCGCGGCGGCAGTAGCAGGGTTGTTGTTGAAGCCGGTAGGACATCCGGCAGCGAGCGTCTGCGAAAAGTCGCCGCTACGCTCCGCCATGGTAGGAACTGTGAGCGTGGTCGAGGCCGGAGTCGAGTCGCGCAAGCCTTCATAGGCGAAGAAGAAGAAGAGCTTGTCCTTGCCATTGATGACATGGGGAATAAGGACAGGGCCGCCGAAGGTGCCACCGTATTGCTGATAGTGCGCGTTGGGCCGCGACACGATCGGGTTTGCACGCTTATTGAAGTAGGAATTCGCGTCCAGTCCGGCGGTCTGGTAGAACTCATATGCCGTGCCGTGAAACTGGTTGGCGCCGGACTTCGTGATCTGGTTGATGACGCCGCCGATGGTATGGCCAAAGCTGGCATCGGTGTCGAAGGGGTGAATCGAGACTTCCTGCACGGAATCCTGCGTCGGCGCATAGGCCAGTGCACCCAGCAGCGTCAGGTCCGGCGATCCATCCAGCAGAACTTCGCTGACCTGATTGGGTGTTCCACCAATCGACCAGGAGTTTCCCGCGCCGTTGTCGAACGGATGCACAATCTGGGGAGCCGCCGTTGTGATCACGCCTTCAGAAAGCTCGGTCAGCGTTGTCGGCGTGCGGCCATTCAGCGGCAGGTCAGCAACCGACTCTGTCGAGATGACCTGGCCAACGCTTGCGTTCGCTTGGTCGATCAGAGGCGGTGCGGAGGAAACGGTCACGGTCTGAGTCGTGTCCCCGACGGGAAGCTGCACGTCGATGATCGGGTGCTCCTGCGACTGCAGCGTGATGTTGCCGCGGTTCACCGTCGAGAATCCGTCCATCGACACGGTGACCGAATAGTCGCCGGGGAGAAGGAAGGGAACCACGAACTGACCCTGCGAATCGGTCTTGGTTTGGTTCGTCGTCCCGGTGTGGGTCTCCTTCACGACGACGGTGGCGCCCGGAATCGAAGCGCCGGTGGGATCGGTTACGGCGCCGCTAAGCGTACCGCGGAACTCCTGCGCGCGCGCATGGAGGGAAGGTAAAGCGACTGCTGTAGCCAGCGCAAGCGCTGCCCAGCGGGTCCGCAAAAAAGTCATGGAAATACTCCTCGTGCTGTAGGCCTCAAATCAATCAGAGGGAACAATGGAAAGAAAACGAAAACAGGAGGCCTTCATTAGCGAGGCTTTCCATCCTGAAGTCCGTCAAAACGATGAATAGAACCGTCGTCGTACGGCTCACAATTATTCTCTTAGCAATGTATTGTTGTCAAACAGCGCAATCGGGCGCTCATACAGGTTGCGTCCTGGAGAGCGCTTGATCGAGAAACGGGCTCCTCTAGCGCAGTTCCGCCGTCCGCAAAAAGTCGAATGTCCCACCCGGATTCAGCACAATCCCGCTCACCCGCGTCGAGTGCACCACCTCGTTGTTCGGGTAGAACAACGGAATGCTCGGCAGGTCGTGCGCCAGGATCTCCTGCACCTCGACGTACTCCTGACGTCGCATATCCTGATCCGTCTCCGTAGCCGCCGCGCTCAGCAATGTATCGACGCGCGCATTCGCATACTTGCCGCGGTTCGCTCCCTTCGGCGGGAAGCTCGTCGACGCATACGCATAGCGGAAGATGTCTGGATCTTCGTTCACGCCAATCCACTTCAGGATGTACATCTGGAACGCTCCATGCGTGATGTCCGAGTAGAAGGTCCCAAACTCCGCTGAGCGAATCTTCATCTCGATCCCCGCCGCCCGAAGCTGCTGCTGGATCGCCTGCGCCTCCAGCCTCACCGTCTCATCGGTCGACGTCTTGATCGTGAACCGCAGCCGTATGCCACTCGCATCCGGCTCCAATCCAGCCTCATCCAGCAGCTTCACCGCCCGCGCTACATCATGCGGATAATGCTCGAGAGTCGCCACGTCCGCCGCTGCCCACGACCCGATTGGTAGCAGCGTTTCTGCAGCAACCGCATGCCCTCGCCACAACGTGCGGATTAACGCATCGCGGTCGATCGCGCAAGCAATCGCCTGCCGCACCCGCGGATCGTGCAGCACCGGGTCAGCCGTATTGAAGTTCGCATAGATCACCGCCGCTCCGGTCGCGCCTTCGACCCGCAGGTTCGCCAGCCCCGTCAGGGCATGCACCATGTCTTCCGAGAGCACATTCGACTCAATATCCGCCGAGCCCTTCTTCATCTCCAGTGCCGCCGTGATCGTGTCCGGAATCACCTCGAAGCGCACCCGCTCGATGTGCGGAGCTCCACCCCAGTAGCTCGCATTGCGCTGCAGCACGACTTCCTTGTCCTGCAGTTGGCTCACGAACTCGAACGGCCCCGTCCCCACCGGATGCAGTCCCTCGTCGCGCCCCGCGCCCTTCTCCACTATCCCGAACAGGCCATCGCTCATATTGAACAACAGCCCATTGTCCGGAGCCTTCGTGTGCACGGTTACCGTCAGCGGTGCAGGCACGCTTACCTTGTCGATGTTCCGGAACGCCCCACCCTTCGCTGTCACCAGAGCGCCGTTGGTCATGCTCTCGATCGTCCACGCGACATCCTCGGCCGTCAGCGCCTTGCCATCATGGAAGCGCACGCCCGGCCGTAGATGGAACACCCAGGTCTGCGGGTCGGGCCGCTCCCACGCGGTCGCCAGCCATGGCACGAGGTTGAAGTGGTCATCCTTCTTCGCCAGCCCCTCATAGATCAGGCCGCCAACCCGCTCCGACTGCGCATCCGTACCCTGCCGTACATCCAGGTTGTTCGGCGAGCTCTCGATGATCATATGCAGCGTGCCAGCATCCCGCGGGCGCGATTGACACCCGCATACCAGCAGCAGCGACGCTGCAGCCATCGCCGCGCACCACGCAGACGCCAGCTTCATACCAGCGTCACTCTACCCAGCACGACGGCCCGCGAGGCGCCGGTAGCCGAGGGCACGTTGCCGGGAAGGCCATGCCACGTGAACCAGCCCAACAGAGCAAACGCTGCAGCCTCTTTCGCTTCACTTGCAATTCCAAAGTCATCGATCGTCCGCACCGAGACCCCTAGCGGTTCCAAGTGCGATCTCAGTCCGTCGATCAGCGTACGATTGCGCGAGCCGCCGCCGGCCACAATCAGCTCGGTTGCCTTCGCTGCAGGCGCATGCTGACCCAGGTGCGGCCAACACCAGTTCACATAGGCATCGATCACCGTTCGCACCGTTATTGCAGTCGCTGTCGCCACGACATCCTCAGGCCCCGCGCCCTTCTTCTCGCAAAGAGCTCGCAGCCGCTCCGCAAACCTCTCGCCAAACTCCTCACGTCCGCAGCTCTTTGGCGGCGCTGCCAGGAAATAAGGTTCCGCGGCCAACTGGTCGACAACATCCTCCAGCAATCGACCGCGCCGCGCAACCGCGCCGTTGCGATCGTAGGACTTGCCATACAACCCCTGTATCAGTTGGTCGATCACCATGCTCGCCGGCCCCGTATCGAACGCCAGCACATCATCCAGCGCCCCGCCCGCAGAAATCGCCGTCAGGTTCGCAATGCCACCCAGGTTCAGCAGAATCCGATTCCGCGTCGCATGCCGCAGCACGCAGAAGTCGAACATCGGCACCAGCGGCGCACCTTGCCCACTCGCAGCCATATCCGCAGGACGCAGATCGCTCACCACCGGAACCCGCAGCCGCTCTGCCACCAGCGATGGCTCACCGATCTGCCACGTACACCGCACCGCCTCGCCCAGGTACTTCTCCGCAACCGCCTGGTGATAGATCGTTTGCCCATGCATCGACACCAGGTCGAGCTCCAGCCCTGCATCCGTCGCCGTCTTCTCCACGCACTCCGCATAGAACGACCCCAGTCGCCAGCTCAACCGCGCCAGCTCCGGCACACTGCTCGAGTTCGGATGTTGCGCTCCGCCAGCCGCCAGCACCGCCTCACGCAGCTTCTTCGGATACGCAAATCCCCGATGCGCCAGCACCTTCAGCGTCGGAGTCGAATCTCGTTTCGGCCGCACCCGGCAGATCGCCACATCCACGCCATCCGCCGACGTCCCACTCATCACCCCCGCCACCGTCATCGCGCGCGGCTTCGTCGGCACAGGCCAGAAATTACGCTTCATGCTCCACCCTTCAGCTCTCGCTGCAACTCCGCAAGCAGGCTCAGCGCATCGCGGGGCGTCAGCCCATCCACGTCAATCTCTTCGAGCCGATCCACAATCTTCTGCGAGAGCGGCGTAAACATCGTCATCTGCAGCGATGGCGTCCGCTCCGCCGTCGGCGCAGCCTCGCGCACCTGCTGTGACTCCGCCCGCTCATGCAGCTTCAACACCTCGCGCGCCCGCGTGATGACAGCTGACGGTAGCCCCGCCAGCCGAGCCACCTCGATGCCATAGCTCTTGCTCGCCGCCCCGCGCTCCACCGTGTGCAGGAACACGATCCCGCCCGCGTTCTCCTTGATCACCACGCGCAGGTTCTCCATCCGCTCCAGCCGGTCGGCCAGCAGCGTCAGCTCGTGATAATGCGTCGCGAACAGCGTCCGTGCCCCCACCGTATTGTGCAGATGCTCCACCGTGGCCCATGCCAGAGACAGGCCGTCATAGGTCGCTGTGCCACGCCCCATCTCGTCCAGCAGCACCAGGGACCGCGCCGTCGCTGTATTCAAAATCGCCGCCGTCTCCGTCATCTCCACCATGAACGTCGATCGGCCCCGCGCTAGGTTATCGCTCGCCCCAATGCGCGTGTACACCCGGTCCACCAACCCCAGCCGCATCCGCTCCGCCGGGACAAAGCTCCCACACTGCGCCAGGATCACCAGCAGCGCCGCCTGCCGGAGATACGTGCTCTTACCACCCATGTTCGGCCCGGTAATCAACGCCAGCGACGGATGCTGAGGCAACGGACCGGGTGCCCCATCCATGACAGCTCCATCGTCATGGGTGGAAGCAGAATCATGCGCACACAGATACACCGAGTTCGGCACAAACCGCCCCGCACCCGACTCCTCCAGATGCCGCTCCACCACCGGGTGCCGTCCATGGATCACCTCCAGCACCGGCGTCTCCTCCAACGTCGGCCGCACCCATCCGCGTAGCGCCGCTAGGTGAGAGAAGCAAGCCAGCAGGTCGATCTCCGCAACTCTCCGCGCGCTCTCCCGAACCCGTCCCGCGTTCGCCAGCAGGTCGCGCCGTAGTTCCGCAAAGATCCTGCGCTCGATCTCCACCGACCGCTCCTGCGCGGTGAGGATCTTCTGCTCCAGCTCCTTCAGCTCCGGCGTCGTATAGCGTTCCGCGTTCACCAGCGTCTGCTTGCGCTCGTAGTCCGTCGGCACCGCCTTCGCGTTGGCCTTCGTGATCTCGATGTAGTACCCGAACACCGAGTTGAACCGCACCTTCAGCGACCCTATTCCCGTCCGCTCGCGCTCCCGCTCCTCGATCGCGGCCAGCTTCTGCCTTCCATTCGTCGAAAGCTCGCGCAGTTCATCGAGTTCCGCATCCACGCCCCCGCGAATCGCTCCACCATCGTTGAACGTGACCGGCGGCTCTTCCACCAGCGTCGCTGCAATGCGCCCGCTCAAGTCCTCCAGCGGATCGAGCCCCTGCGCCAGCTCCGTCCACCGAGCGCTCACCAGCAATGTCGTCGCCGCACGCACCCCCGGCAGCTTCGCCAGCGTGTTGCCCAGCGCCACCACCTCGCGCGGGCCAGCCGAGTCCAGCGCGACCCGCCCGAGTAGCCGCTCGAGATCCAGCACACCGTCCATCGACCGCCGCAGCGCCTCGCGCCTACGAATGTCCGCAGCGGCCTCGCCGACTGCATCGAGTCGCGCATCGATCGCCGCTCGTTCCTGCATCGGTCGCACCAGCTGAGCCCGCAGCAGCCGCTTTCCCATCGGCGTGCAGCACGCATCCATCGTCCAGAACAACGTCGTCTGGGCCCCATCGCTCGACAGCAAGGGATCGACTAGCTCCAGGTGCCGCACCGTCACCGCATCCATCTCCAGGCAGTCCAGCCGGGAGTAGAACCTCAGCGTGTCCAGGTGTTCCAGCGCGCCTTGCTTGGTCGCGCGCAGGTAATGCGTAATCGCCCCGGCTGCAACTCCCGCCGCGGTATGCCCCGTCAGCCCCATCCCGTCCAGCGAATGCACCTTGAGCTGCTGCCGCAACAGCGGCAACGCATACTCGTCCGTGAAGACCCAATCCTCGAGAGGAGTATCGGTCGCGCCGAGATCAGCCGCCTCGGTACTCTTCGCAGTCCGGGCGGCCCCATCGCTCCCCAGTTCGCCCTGCTTCGTCGCACCAGCGCCCGAGCCGAAGCCAGCTCCCTGCGCCCGCAGTACCTCTGCTGGCCGCATCCGCCCCAGCTCATCCAGCGCCAGCGCCCAGGCGGCTCCGCCGGCAAACTCCGTCGCGCGAAAGTCCCCGGTGGACAAATCAATCGACGCCACACCCACGCACGCGCTCGCGCCCGACCCCACCGCCGCCACGCTCGCCAGCCATTGGCTCTGGCTAGCCTCCAGCGTGTTGTCCAGCGCCGTCCCCGGCGTCAGCACCCGAGTCACCTCGCGCTTCACCACGCCCTTGGCAAACTTCGGGTCTTCCATCTGGTCGCACAGCGCGACCCGGAAACCCTTGCGCAGCAGTCGCTGCAGATACCCCGGAGCCGCATGGTAGGGAACACCGCACATCGGCACCGACCGCGCCTTGTCGCGCGCCGTCAGCGTCAGCTGCAGCTCGCGCGCCGCCACCGCCGCATCCTCATAGAAGAGCTCGTAGAAGTCGCCCATCCGGAAGAAGATCAGCGCATCTGGATACGCGTCCTTGGCCGCGCGGTACTGGCGCATGGCGGGCGTCAATCCGGCGTCGCGGCTGGTGTCGGTGGTGGTCGTCATCGGGCTTGGCAGTCTCAAGGATATCGCGCCTGGCCCCGTGCATATCTGGGCCATATGGACTCGAAATCGATCCAGCTGAAAGCGGTACACTCGACCCCATGATTGAGATTCCGATGACCGATGCCCAGTTCGCCGCCACCCAGAAAGCCCTCACCGAGGCAGGCGTCGACGCCACCGGCCCCACCGGCACCATCTCCCGCCAGGGCGTCACCGCCAACTATGCCTACGCCGAAGGCAAGTTCACCGTCGAGGTCACGGGCAAGCCGACGTTCCTTCCTCTCTCCATGATCGAAAACAAACTCCGCGAGATGGTCCTCGAAAAGACCCGCAACGCCTAGCACGCAAAGGTTGTCATCCTGAGCGAGCGCAGCGAGCCGAAGGACCCGACAGGGCTTCTCCTGCCTCATCCCTCCGTGCCTTTCTTCCCGCGAGCCTCTTGGTTCGATCTCACGGAGCTCAGAGACCTGAAGAAGTCCCTAGCTCACCGGTCTTGCCTCTCAGGCTCCGCACAAAAACCCCTGTAACGCACATCACATCTTGGATTTCGCGCCCCGATATACTCAAAGGTGCGCGGATCGAAGGTTCACGCGGATTCAAGGTACGCTCAACCGGCATGACACTTCTTTGGCTTCGAGTCGCGGTTCTGCTTTACGGTGTGGCCGCCCTCGCGGTTCTGCCTGCGGCCCTCTATAACCGCCCACGCTGGCGACACCTCGCCTTCCCCTGCGCCGTCGGCGCAGTCCTGTTCCACTTCGTCGCCATCGTCGAGACCCTCAACGCCGCGCACCGCGCGCTCCCGGTCGACACCCACGAAACCCTTAGCTGGCTCGGCCTGCTCCTCGGCCTCGCGTTCCTCGGTTTGGCGCTCCGCTACCGCACCGTCTCCTTCGGCATCGTGCTGCTCCCGCTCGCCGTGCTGCTCACCATCGTGCCTGCCTTCCGCCCCGGCACCGAGACCATCGACTATCCTCTGATCCATCGCGGCTGGCTCTTCCTGCACATCGCCCTGCTGCTCGCCGCCTACGCCGCGCTGCTGCTCTCGCTGATAGCCAACGTGCTCTATCTCATCCAGGAGCGCCGACTCAAGCAGAAGCGCGCGGGGGGCCCGCGCCGTTCCTGGCTTCCGCCGCTCGAGACCACCGAGCAGATCGCCATCCAGTCGCTCCTCTTCGGCCTGCCCTGCATGACCGCCGGCCTCCTCATCGGCTCCATCGTCGCCCTGCAGACCATCGGCCCCAGCTTCTTCGAGGATCCCAAGGTCCTGCTCTCCATCGCCATGTGGCTCGCCTACATGCTGATGATCTTCATCCGCCGCCACTCAGGCCTGCGCGGACGCAGGGCAATTTATCTCTCCAGCTTCGTCTTCGTCGTGGTGCTCGCCGTCTGGGCAGCCAATCAGCTCTCCACCGTGCACCGCTTCAAGGCCCCGTAATCACCAATGATGGCGACACAAGACACAACCCGGGAGCAGAAGGTCACAACGCAGGAGACGGCAAGGTCGTCTCGCGGCGCTGCACCTGCAGCTGCTGCTCCGCAGTCGCGCCTCTTGCTCCTCGGCGTCAATCACGAGACCGCTCCCATCGGCGTCCGCGAGCGCATCGCGATCCCAACCTCCCGCCTCGCCGAAGCAACACGTTGTCTCGTCGAGCAGCCCGGCGTCCGCGAGGCCATGATCGTCTCCACCTGCAACCGCGTCGAGCTCCTCACCGTCCACGACCCCACCGGAGAGTCCGAGCAGAACGCCACCGAGCGCCTCATGCGCTTCTTCGACGAGTTCTTCTCCGTGCATGCCGCCGAGCTCCGCCCTCATGTCTACGAGCGCCGCGAACAGGAAGCCATCAGCCATCTCTTCCGCGTCGCCAGCTCACTCGACTCCATGGTTGTCGGCGACGCGCAGATCCTCGGCCAGGTCAAGCACGCCTGGAACGTCGCCCGCGAAGTCGGCGCGATTCACTCGGCCGACGCCACGGCCGGCGCGCCGGCAGGGAACTCAGTCCTCGATCCGCTCCTGCAGCGAGCCTTCTTCGTCGCCAAGCGCGTCCGCACCGAAACCCAGGTTGGCAGCTCCAACGTCTCCATCGCCTCGGTCGCCGCGGACCTCGCCCGCAACATCTTCGGCTCACTCGCCGGCAAGACGATCCTGATGGTCGGTGCCGGCAAGATGAGCGAACTCACCGCCCGCCATCTCATCCAGCAGGGAGCCAACACCCTCCTCGTCTCCAACCGCACCGAGGCTCGCGCCGAGAAGATCGCCGACGGCCTCCGCACCCCCACCATCACTACCGGAATCATCCCGTTCAATCAGCTTCACGAGCAATCCCACCGCGCCGACATCATCCTGACATCGACCGGAGCCGCCGCGCTCGGTGGCTCGACCATCTTCCAGCCCGCGCAGGCCCGGGCCCTCCTGCAGCGCCGCAAGAATCGCCCCGTCTTCTTCATCGACATCGCCGTCCCCCGCGACGTCGCTCCCGAAGTCAACCAGATCGACGGCTGCTTCGTGTACGACATCGACGATCTCCAGGAAGTCGCCGCCGCCAATCAAGCCAATCGCTCCCGCGAAGCCCAGGCCGCCGAGACCATCGTCACCCAGGAAGTCGAAGCCTGGCGCACACGTCTCTCGCTCGCCCCCGCCGCCGAAGCCATCAAGCAGCTCCTGGCCGACGCCGACTCCATGCGCCAGCAGGAGATCGCTAAGCTCACCCACCGCCTCGCCGCTCAGCCGCTCTCGCCCGAGCAGCTCGCGACCATCGAGGCCACCATGAAGGCCTTCGCCGCGAAGCTCCTCCACCCCCAGATCGCCGCCTTGAAATCCACCCAGAAACAACGCGGCGAGTAGCTGCAACAATTTGCCACGGAGTAATATTTTGTTCAGGGAGCGCACCAGTGGCCGCCAGCGAATTCTCGACAGTCAATCTCTCTTCGGAGCTTGCGGAACGGCTGGAGCGGCGGCGTGTGGAGCGCCACTACGACAGCGTAGAGGAAGTCATCCGCGAGGGTCTCGAGGCGCTTGAACTGGAGCCTGAGAGCTTCGAGCTCTGGTTGCGCGAAGAGATCATTCCTGCCTGTGAAGAGTACGAGCGCGATCCCATGTCCTCGCGCACTTCGGAGCAGCTAAGCGCAGCACTGATCGCGGAGTATCATCGAGCCCTTCGCTCAGAATGATCCCGCGCAAGGTGGTCTACTCTGCACGCGCGGAGCGGCAGTTCCTCTCGATATTCGCTACATCGCAAACGCTTCTTACCCGCGCATTGCCTTGCAGTACACCGAGTCCCTGCGTGCCTTTTGCGATGGTTTGGGATCTTCGGGCGTCATAGGGGAGGAACTGCACGGACTCAGGCCTGGACTACGCAGGGTTGGCTATCGCCGCAGCGCAACCATCGTCTTCGAGGTGCTCGAGGACACGATCCTGATCGCTGGTGTCTTCTATCGCGGGCTGAATGTCCGCAAGCGTATCTGAGTTGCCGCCGCCTCGCGAAGATCCACGTTCTCCAGCACCCTTCGCGGAAATCCCCGCTCCGCCACGCCAATCATCGCGAGCCCGACCTCGTCGCTGTTGGTCACATACTTCGGCACCATCGCTCTTAGCATCGGGTACATCCAGCCCACCGCCGTATAGATCGCCTGGTACCACGCCGTCTTCGACCGCACGCCGTGCATCGGCTGGATATACGCCGGCCGAAAGCAGAAGACCTGCGGGAAGGGCATTGCCAGCAGGGCATTTTCCGTCTCGCCCTTCACTCGAGCCCACATCTGCCGCCCGTTGGCGTCCGTGCTCGCTCCCGAAACGTAGATGAAGGTCCGCAGCGAGCCTACCCGCTCCAGCATGCGTGCTGCCGCCATCGTGATGTCGTAGGTGATCGCCCTATACCGCGCCTCGTCCATACCCACCGACGAGATCCCCAGGCAGAAGAAGCACGTGTCGAATCCCACGAAGCGCTCCTCTATATCGCTCCAGTCGAGGAAGTCCTGCCGCACAATCTGCTCCACCTTCGGCGACGTGACCACCGTGACGGCGCTCAAATCGATCGCCTGCCGCGTCACCACCAGCACGCGTTCCACGCGCGCATCGTGGAGGCACATGCGAAGCACGCCTTGCCCCACCATCCCGCTTGCCCCAAACAAAATCACATTCATCGTGACCTTGAGATGGCCTCCGGGCCTCGCACGATGCGCAAATCGCCCTACGCCGTCGCGTTCTTTGGCTTCCGCGTCAGCAGGAAGATCATCCCTGCCACCACCACGAGGGTCACCATCCCCGCCAGGCCCAGGATTCGCAACACACTCACCGTGTACGCTCCCACCGACGGACTATAGCTGCAGCAGTACAGGATCAGCAGATCCACGGGGTTGCTGATCTTCTTCTCGCCCGCATCCAGCAGCGCCAACCGCACATCCCGGGGCTGATACTCGATGCCCGCCAGGTACTTCGACAGCTTGCCCTCCGGAGTCGCGAAGAGGATCACACTGGAGTGGGCGAACTGGTTCAACTTTCCATCCGGTCCCGGCACACGCACAAAATGAAATCCCGTCGCATTCGACGTCGCCTCAATGGAACTCGGAGGGCCGGTAAGGAAATGCACCGCCCCGGCTGCCCGCGCATCGTGGCTCCAGCCCGCCTCGGCCAGGAAATCCTTCTTCTGCTGCGCCGCATCTTCCGGCTTGTCCATCGGGTCGATGCTCAGCACCAGGACGTCATAATCCTTGCCAGCCGTCAGCGTCGTCTGTTTCAAGGATGTCGCCAGCCCATGCAGCACCTGCGGACACAGCATGGCGCACTTGTAGTACACCTCGGCCATCACCAACGGCTTGTGCTCCAGCCAGGAGCCCAGCTCTCCGGTGCGCCCTGTCTCATCCGTATACGTAGCCTGCAGCGGCAACGGCTGACCCAGCCGCTGCTCCAGACCGGCTTTCGCAAGATACGCGGGCTTCTCCTGCGCCATCGATCCCATCGGCTTCTCCGACTCGTAGCCCTGCGCGACTGCCACTGCGGTGATGAGCAAAGACAAGGACGCAAACCCAGCCAGCTGAAGAGACTTCATCCCTCAATCGTAGTCCTGCCCGCCAGCGTCCTCCCGATGTGAGCCCGCACACAGCAAATCCACTCTCCCGGCGTATTCTTAGAGTCGATGAGCACACCCACCATTCGCATTGGTTCGCGCGGCTCCGAGCTCGCGCTCTGGCAGGCCAACCACATCGCGGGGCTCCTGCGCGACAAAGGCCACACCGTCGAGATCGAAGTCATCCGCACCATCGGCGACCGCATGCAGGACCCCAACTTCGTCGCTCCCAAAACCTACGCCGACGGCACCCCCATCGACGGCAAGGGAATCTTCATCAAGGAGATCGAGGAAGCTCTCGCCGCTGGTCGCATTGACCTCGCCGTGCACTCGCTCAAGGACCTTCCCACCGAGCTCGAATCCCGCTTCACCCTCGCCGCCATCCCGCCCCGCGTCGACGCCCGCGACGCCTTCATCTGCGAGGCCTACTGGGGCCTCCACATGCTCCCCATGGGCGCAAAGATCGGCACCACCAGCCCCCGCCGCCAGGCCATGCTGCTCGCCCTGCGCCCCGATCTCCAGTTCGTCGCCATGCGCGGCAACATCGACACCCGCCTGCGCAAGTGGAGCGAAGGACAGTGCGACGCCCTCGTCCTCGCCTCCGCCGGCCTCGATCGCCTCGGCCGCACCGAGCACGTCCACCAGCGCTTCTCCGTCGACGAGATCACCCCCGCCCCCGGCCAGGGCGCCCTCGGCCTCGAAACCCGTGTCTCCCATCCAGCTGCCACCGGCCCCGACGCCCAACGCGACGCCTTTGTCTACGACGCCGTCCGCTCCCTCAACGACCCCGCCACCGAGTTCGCCGTAGCCGCCGAGCGCACCGTCCTCGCCGCCCTCGGCGGAGGCTGCCAGCTCCCCCTCGGAGCCTTCTGCCATCGCGTTGACGATCACTACCATCTCCACGCCATGGTCGCCGCCCCCGACGGCGAACAGGTAGCCCATGTCCTCCGCAAAGCCCCCGTAGGCATCGCCGCCGCCGACCTCGGCCACGCCGTAGCCGAAGAACTTACGGCTCTGGGTGCCATCGAGCTTCTCTCGCAAACCATCTAGCCCAACCCATACTTTGTCATCTCGACCGAAGCAGGACGGCTCCATCGTCCTGCGCAGTGGAGAGACCTGCTTCTCAACCCGCGCTCCCACAATCTATAGCTCATTCCCGCGGCGTACCATAGGAATTGCCTATGGAACTCCACCAGCTCCGCTACTTCTGCGCGATCGTCAAAGCCGGCAGCTTCACCCGTGCCGCCGAGAAACAAGGCGTCTCTCAGCCCACGCTCTCGCAGCAGATCCGCAAGCTCGAAACCTCTGTCGGCGCCACCCTCTTCGAGCGCCAGGGCCGCACCCTTCGTCTCACCCAGGCCGGCACAGTCTTCTATCCCGCCGCGCAGGAGATCCTCTCCAGCACCAAGCGCGCCGAGGCCCAGGTCCGCCAGCTCGAAACCGACATCCGCGGCCCGCTCCGCGTCGGCGTCATCCCCACCATCCTCCCGTACCTCATCGCGCCGCGTCTCCCGTCTTTCCAGCGCGAGTTTCCGGAGATCGACGTCACCCTCACCGAGGACCTCACCGAGCGCCTCGTCGACGAGCTCCTCACCGGCGAGCTCGACCTCATCATCGTCAGCCTCCCGCTCCACTCCGATGGCATCGTCTGCAGCGCGCTCCTCCGCGACCCGCTGGTCCTCGTTACCCCACCGGGCCATCGCCTCGCCGACCCTGACAACGTCCGCACCTTCGACCTCTCCTCCGAACGTCTCATGCTCCTCAAGGAAGGCCACTGCTTCCGCGACGACATGCTCACCGCCTGCAAACGCTCCCGCACCGAGACCTCGCCCGTCTTCGAATCCAACCACTTCGGGACCATCTTCCCGCTCGTCGCCTCCGGTGCCGGCATCACCATCGCCCCCGCGATGGCGGCTGCCTTCGCCGTCGGATGCTCCGTGCAACCCCTGCCACGCCCCCAGTTCCGCCAGGTCGGCTACGCCCGCCTCCGCTCCAGTGGGAGCTTCAAACCCCTCGCCGCTTTCACCCGCTGGCTGCGCTCGTCCGCCAAGGACGTCCCTGGTCCCGCATGACCAATACGGTCTTTGTCCCGCGAAAAGTTCGGCGAGGGGCGTGGCTTTTTGCTGGACGAGTTGATGCTCGGGTGTACAATCGCAGTGGACGTGCGATTACGTCTGGTCTTCTTTGCTTGTTCTGGCTGTACGCTCTACACGCAATCAACACCAAGTTGCGTTTCGCGGAACATCCAATTTTTGCAGCACAAGGACAAGCACAATGGAACAGGGAACAGTGAAGTGGTTTAACGACGCGAAGGGCTTCGGCTTCATCAGCCGCCAGTCCGGACCCGACGTATTCGTTCATCACTCGGCAATTCAGAGCAACGGCTTCCGCAGCCTTCAGGAAGGCCAGGCCGTGCAGTTCGAGGTCGTCAAGGGACCCAAGGGTCTCCAGGCCGAGAACGTGCAGGCTCTCTAAGCCTCACTTCAGCAGCAAAGCAAAGGCCGGTCCTTCGGGACCGGCCTTTTGTCGTGTCGTGAACCTTCCTGAAACCGAACGACAACCCCTGAAGATTTTTCTGTGACCGCTGTCACACCCTCTTCGCCGGGCGTAAGGTTCCTCCTATCGGACACCGCAATCGAACACCGCAGTGTCCGCGTCGCCATCTGGCTGGGCGCACTCGAGAGGTGCGAGCGTAGCCAGAAGGCAGCAATCCCTTGCGCAGCGCTCCTCTCAAGCGCGGCGCCGGCGAGAGTCTCAGTCGCGCTCTGCGGCTCCCACTCCCCTTCCTCCATCACGTGGCACTTGGCCGAATCTCGTCGAGCTTCTCCAGATGCCTCTCACGCTACGCGACCCACGGAAAGGAATGCACATGCCAAACATCTCTACTGCCGCGCAAACCACGCTGGAAGGCAAAGTCACCCTCGGAGACACCAGCCCACTCGGGCCGGCGCTTGCCTCGCTCAATGGCATCATCTACCTCGCCTGGAAGGGCGATGGCAACGACAACCTCAACGTCATGTGTTCCTTCGACGATGGCCATACCTTCGGCGGCAAGCTCATCTCGCCCGAGACCAGTCCCGCCGCGCCATCGCTCTGCGTTCACAACCAGACCCTCTTCATCGCCTGGCGAGGCGATGGCGGCAACGAATACCTCAACGTCGCACGGGTCTCGGTCGCGGGCGATCACGTCACCGGCCTCACCAACAAGGTCACCCTCACCGACACCAGTCCGTTCACTCCCGCCATCGCGTCCTGCAACGGCCGCCTCTTCATCGCCTGGAGAGGAGCGGGCAATCCCGATCTCAACGTGATGTACTCCTCTGACAACGGCGCGACCTTCGGCCACAAGTGCATCTCCACCGAGACCAGCGTGCAGGCTCCATCGCTTGGGACGATGAACAATGCGCTTTACATCTCCTGGAAAGGCGACGGCAACGACAACCTCAACGTCGCGAGAGTGGCGATGACCGGCAACGACATCGTCGGCCTCATTGACAAGTCCATCCTGCCAGACACTACCCAGCTGTCGCCATCGCTCACCGTCAACAACAACCGGCTGTACCTCGGCTGGAAGGGCGACGGCAACCCCTACCTCAACCTGGAAAGCTCAACCAACGGAACCAGCTTCGGAGGGAAGCAGACCATCACCAACGAAGCCACAACCCAGCCGCTTGGCCTCTGCTCGCACGACGCCAAGGTCTTCATTGCCTGGAAAGGCGACAACAACGACAACCTGAACGTCGCTCACCTGTCTGGCTCGTAGTACCTGCATCCGGATGCCCTCCGCGCGATACTCCGCGCGGAGGGCCTTCGGCTGACCACGGACTCAGTGTTAGATCGAAGTCAGCTGCGCATGAATCTCCGCCAGGTGATGATCGTCATGCTCCGCGACGAAGTAGAGATGGTCCACAAGCCGCATAGGCGTCTTCAATCTCGGGTGCGGGATTGCCTTGCCATAAAACGTGGAATCGAGCGGCTCGGCGCGCGCCAGTAGCTGGCGTCGAGCGGCTCGAAAGTCCCTGAGGATATCCTCCAGCCGTCGATCGTTGAACTGACCTTCATGCGTCGCCCGATTCGCCAGGTCCGCAACTGTCAGCCCCTCGCTACCCTCCACATAGTCCTCGACCCGCGCCAGCCACAACGGCTCCATCACCAGCAAATGTCCCGCATGCTCCTGCGGCGACCACTTGCTGCCAGTCTTGCGTGTGAGCGTCTCGGAGGTTGCCCCACGTAGCGCCTCTTCGAGCCGCGCAGGAGTGCCCCGCAATCGCGCAAACAGGTTTGGAGCCAGCTCCACGGGAAAGGTGAACTCAAACCTGCGCTCAAACCAAGGGGGGATACCGCTCATTGTGCCTCCTGCCAGATGGGTCAAGGCTATCGATGCCCTCGGACATGCTGGCGACGCAGAGAATGTACCCTCAGCGGGAGATCAAAGTCGAGCAGGCCATCCACCTCACCGATTGCGTACACTGTTGGCATGGCTGCACTGATCGACGCAATTAACCTGAAGCGGAAGGGCTTCTTCGAGTTCGAAAACGCACCCTGGCGGTGCCTCGACAAAGACATCTCCACCCCCACCGCGCGCGGCGGACAGACCCTCGTGCGCGTGAAGATGCGCAATATGGTCTCCGGCGCTGTCCTGGACAAGACCTTCAAGGCCGAAGAGAAGTTCAACGAACCGGACCTCGAGTCCGTCGACGCCTCCTACCTCTACTCGGATAGCGATGGCTCCTACTTCCTCGACCAGTCCACCTTCGAGACCTTGAACCTCAGCGAAGCAATGATGGGCGATGCTCTCGAAATGCTCCTCGAAGGCACCATCGTCCAGATCAACAAGTACAACGGCAACCCCATCGGCCTCGATTTGCCCCAGTTCGTCGAACTCGTCATCGACTACACCGAACCTGCCGTTCGTGGCGATACCTCCTCGGGCTCCGTGACCAAGGAAGCCAAGCTCGAGACCGGCGCCACCATCCGCGTTCCGCTCTTTGTCAAAGAAGGCGAGAAGATCAAGATCACCACCGAGACCCGAGAGTTCGCCGGCCGCGTCTAGGGGGAAAAGACTGCCCCGCTCCGAGACTCGAAGCGGGGCAGCCCCGTTTTGCCGTCTTCGCTTTCTATGGCAGCGGGCCGAAGACGGCGACTCCAGTTGGCGTACCCACGAACACCTTTCCATTGATCACCATCGGTGTCAGAAACTTGTTGCCATTCCCGAAGCTGTCTCGACCGTTGGGGGCCTGTTTGCTGTTGTAGAGTTCGTTGGCCAGGTTGGTGGCATCGTAGGCGTGCAGCACTGCGGGCGCAGTTGTCGCACTCTCCAACGCCCATACGATCCCACCCTTCGTGCCGTTCGAACTCACGCTCGGCGTCGCTCCGGGATACGCAAAGGTCGTCGCCGAGGTACTCGACGGTGCGGTGCCCAGTTTGCCGCTGGTGATCGTGAACGCCTTCAGCACATCTCCAACCCCGCCGTAGTAGACGGTGTTGTTGAAGTACGCTGGCATCGACCAGGCCCCGTTGGGAAGCGCGCCCGGGATCTCCTGGTACAACTTCGTGTTACCGGTAGGATCGAACTTACCCAGCGAATCGCGATCCCCAACATAGATATTTCCGTCTTTGCCGGTTCCCACCAGAAGGTGCCGCACCGTTCCTGTGGAGTCGGTGAGATCGGGCAGCAGAAGCGCTCCTCCTGACCCAAGATCGATGTCCGCATTCGACTCCGCCACTGTGTTATACGGCTCGAAGTAGTCTGCCACGGCCAGCGTCCCGCCTGTCGTCGAGAGCTTCACGATCGCGTTGCCGTAGTCATGATTGACGGGAAAGCCGTTCGCATCCAGTGACGTGTCGAGCGTTCCGTTCGCGTCCAGCAGGTAGATATTGCCACCCGTATCTGCAGCCATTCCCGCGCCAGACATCCAGATCGCGCCCTCGCTTCCGTTGGGCGTCAGGTTCAGGATCTGCGTCTGCTTCAGCGTAACCTCGCTGTACCCCATCACCCACCCGGTATACGGTTGGGAGTCGCAGTGCGACGTCCATCCCAGGTAGATCGTCTTGTTCAACATGAGCAGCCCGACCCGCTCCGCATACTTACCTGGATCGAAAATGACATTGCCGTTCGTGCTGTTTTCGCCTGTTCCCGGGTAGGTTCCAGTGATTTCCGTCGGACTTCCCGCGATCTCTTTCCCCGTCGTGAGATCCAGAGCGTGGAGTCTCTGGTGATAAGCGCCCGTTCCGTCCTTGGACATCGCCACGGCGAACAGCGTTCCGTTCGGGCCACTGCTGCGATCGATCACCGGCGTGTTCGTGATGCCGATCTCCGGCGTGATCTGGCTGCAGCCGTGATCATCGCTCGGCGTCTCGCCCGCTCCCAGCGTCGAGGTCGACCACAGAACGGTTCCGCTGTCCGCGTCGAACCCATAGGCAGTCCCGTGCTCCGTCACCACATACAGCACATTGTGAGTCTGTCCGGCGATGTTCACGGCCGAAAGGTAGAGCGGCTCGCCATCTACCCGTCCATCCGTGGGCAGCATGGCGAGCTTGCCGAATGTCGTCGACTTCACGTTACTGAGCGCGAGTGTGAACTCACTGGCATTCAAGCCGCTGCGCGAGTTGTCGTAGTGATATGTTGTCGCATCGTTGGACGTTGGGGCCATGACACTCAGCGCCAGGGTGGTCGTATGCGAGAGCGAACCCGACTGGCCGGTGAACGTCACACTGGTCATCCCGACGACGGTATTCGCCGCAGCCGCCAGCATGATGGACTGCGGCGTTCCGGGCGTCAGGCTAAGCGTCGACGGAGTCGCCGAAACCCCGGTTGGCAGGCCCGACAAAGAAACGCTCACGGGACCACTGAATCCGTTGGTCGGCGTCGCGTTGATCGCGACCTGCTGACCGAGGGCGCCCGTGGTCAGCGTAAGCGTGGCAGGATTCAGGCTCAGGGAGAAATCCGCAGGCGGTGCGGCTGTTACCGTCAGCGCCACGGTCGCGCTATGACTCAGGCTTCCCGAGGTTCCCGTAAGCATCACGGTAGCCGAGCCCGCCGCGGAGCTCGCTGCGGCCGTCAGCGTGACCGTCTGCGGTGTGCCGGGCTGGAGCGTCAGGGTCGCTGGCATCGCCGTTACCCCCGCAGGCAGGCCCGTGACCATTACACTCACCGGCTGGGCGAAACCATTGCTCGCCGTTGCGGCAACGGTGATCACGGCCCCGGTCGTTGCCCCCGCTGTCACACTTGCGGTCCCCGGCGAGGCCGCAAGCGAAAAATCGGGCGTCGGCCCCGTCGCCATCGCGCCTGATCCAGAGTTGCATCCGGTCAGAAGGGACGCCAGAACACATAGACTGCCAAGAAAAGCGACGGCGATTGAGTCGTATCCAATCTCCCTGGTTAAGCTACTCTGCGCTGTTATCCGCTTGGCGTACATGATGGCTCCCCGTCTCCAATAAGAAGGCGCCTTGGAGAGTTCAACTCCGTCGCCAAGCCCTGCTCAACCCTTGGGATGCCTCGCCACGTTCTCGAAACGCCTCGTAGATGTCATTGTGTTGTCATTTCTGCTCAGTATCCGGCGTTTGTTGACACAGTAGCTTTGCAGGAAGCTGGACTTCAAAAAGCGCACGATGGCACGAAGGGCAGAAGCGCGAGCGGCCCGGGATCCTTCTGGAGGGTGACAACAAACCGCGGGCACTTCTTAGTGAAGTTTCTGTCCCTCGACATATCGAGTTCTACAACGATCTTCGTGTAGGGCGTCTAGGGGACCTAAGTCAGAATTTCCGCGTTCTCAAAGGCCATGGGCACTTGATGGCCAGAGGTTGCTGGGGGCCGAAGCTTCCGACGGTCACACGTAACTCAGGGCCAAAGGCCCGTTCCATACTAGCCCAGGGCGAACCGGGGTCCCCGGCGAGCGCTTTTGCTCGCTGGGGTGGAGAAGCCCTGGGTTAAGGTCGGCAAAGACCAGAGAGCTGAAGGCCCGACTCATCCGTCCACGCAGGATCGCCACACTGAAGCTGATCGGCGTCGCCGCCCTTGACACGCCCGATATAATCAAGCCCAGG
>NZ_JBMHYI010000034.1:0-3961 GCF_058498515.1 Bryocella sp. | reverse complement strand
AGAAGGAGAGGCTGGAGCCGTTGCGGGAGAAAGTGATGGCGGCGATGTAAGGGTTATTGCAGACGAACGGTGGGGTCTGGGGCCGGGGTGATTTCGTAGGGGAGGAAGATGCTAAACACTGTGCCGCTGCCCTGACGGCTGCGCATAAGGATGCGGCCGTGGTGGCGCTGGATGATTTCGGCGCTGATCCAGAGACCGAGGCCGGTGCCCTGGATGCCTTTGGTGGTGAAAAAGGCTTCGAAGATGTGGGACTGGGTTTCGGGGGCGATGCCGATGCCGGTGTCGGCGATGGTGAGAACGAGGCCATGGAGCCCGGTGCGCCAGTCGGTGGCTTCGCGGCTGCGGACGAGAAGACGACCGCCCTGAGGCATGGCGTCTATCGCGTTGCCGACGAAGTTGTTGAGGACTTGGCGGATTTCGCCTTCGAAGCAGACGACGGGACGTTGAGCGCGCGTGCGCTGCTGTACGGCGATGTTTGAGTTTTTCAGACGCCCTTCGTAGATGCTGAGGACGGTGGAGTAGAGGTCTTCGCCACTGACGGCTTGCGGCTTGGTGGCCTGCTTGTGGAAGCGTAGGGTCTGGTTGGCGATGATGGAGACGCGGCGCAGTTCCTGGTCGGCCAGGTCGAGGAAAGTCTGGACTTCGGGAAGAATGGCGTGCTGGCGCGCTATGTAGACGAGGTTCATTACGGACTCGAGCGGGTTGTTGATCTCATGCGCGATAGAGCTGGCGAGGCGGCCTACGGCAGCCAGTTTTTCGCTTTGGATGAGGGCGGTTTCGGCTCGCTTCTGATGCGTAATTTCCACGGTGGCGCTGGCGATGGCCTGCACGGTGCCATCTTCGGCGAAGATGGGCGAGTAGTTGATGTTCCAGTAGCGGTACTCGTCCTGCCGGCGGTCGAGCGTGCCTTCGAGCGTGTGGTTCAGGATGGCTTCGCCGGCAGCGGCGCGGCGGATGAGGGCGTGGGCCGTGGGGACACCGGCAGCCAGCTCGTCGTAGGTTTTGCCGATGGCTTCGGAGGGAGGCAGGCGGAAGATTTCGGCCTGGCGGTCGTTGATGCGGAGCAGGCAGAGGGTTTTGGCGTCGTAGAGCGCCATGCCGATGGGTGAGCCGAGGTAGATGGTTTCCACTTCGCGGCGCTGGCGGTCGATTTCTGCGAACTGCTCACGGAGTTTCTCTTCGGCCTGGCGGTTTTCGTGGATGTCGTTGGCGACGCCGAGCCACTGCTGGATGTTGCCTTGATCATCGCGGATGGGAAGAGCGCGGAGATGCCACCAACGGGAGGCGTGGTCGGAGGCGCGGATGAGGCGGGCGTCGATCTGGTAGTCTTCGCCGGTGGTGATGCTGTGGGTCCAGGCCCTGGCGACACGCTCGCGGTCGGCGGGGTCGACGCAGCGAATATATTCGCCGCCGATTTTGGGGGCGACGTCGTGGCCGATGTATTCGAGGAAGCGATGGTTAACATAGCGGACGTGGCCGTCGGGGCCGGCGGTCCAGAGAGATTGGGGGTTGAGCTCGGTAAGGATGCGGTAGCGCTCTTCGCTGGCGCGGAGGGCGTCTTCTTTGAGCTTCTGCTCGGTGATGTCGCGGAAGAAGGCGATCATGCCGTCGGGTGAGGGGCGGACGATGATGTGTAGCCAGATGTTGAGGGGTTCTGGGTAGAAGGCCTCAAAGCTGCTGGGGATGCGCTGGTCCATGGCGCGGTGATAGTGCTCGACGAAGGGAGAGCCTTCATAGACGGCGAGGGGGAAGCTTTCCCATACATTGCTACCGAGGACGTCACCACTGGGGGAGAGGATCTCTTTTGCGCGGAAGTTCATGTAGGTGATGCACCAGTTGCGGTCGAAGATGGTGACGCCGTCCGTGGTGGCATCGAGGACCTGCGCGAGTTGCTCGGAGAGCGCGCGGCTGGTGCTATCGGCCCGCTGCTCGGCGGTGACGTCTCGATAGTGAAGGATGAGATGGTGGTCGACCGGAATGAGACGGATGCTGTACCAGATGTCGAAGGGAGCGAAGTAGTAGGGATCGAGAACGCGGCCGACGCCGGTTGCCATGGCTTCGCGGTAGTCGGCTTCGACTGAGGTGCCGAGGGTTTCGGGGTAGTGTTCCCAGTGTGTGCCATGGCCGATGTACTCGGGCAGGACGCGGCTGATGCTGCGAGCGTTGGCGTTGGCGTAGATGATGCGCCATTGCTTGTCCATGACGAGGACGCCTTCGGGCAGGCCGTCGAGGACGAGCGAAAGCAGCGCGCCGGGGAGGGCTTCCGCTGCTGGAGATGTCAGAGAGTCTGGCATGATGCGACTCTCAGCGTACTACTAATGGTGTGATTTATGAGTACGGTAGCTGGCGCAGTAAGCGGGCTGGTTTTTAGTCCTGGGTCTTGCTGAGGCGCTCATTGGTAGCTTCGATGGCGGCGGCTTCCTTGGGCGTGATGGTCTTGAGAAGCTCGAGAAGCTTGGCGGGCTCGAACGAGTCGAGGTAGAAGTTGGCGCCGGGGCAGTGATCGGAGCCAGGTGTGTTGATGACGATGAGCGGAAGGTCGGGGTCGATGGCGTGGAGCTCTTCGACGAGGCGCTCGCAAGGGGTGTCCTTGATGCCGGCGTCGATGACGACACCGTTGATCAAGGGGAAGCGCTTGAGGGACTGGACGGCTTCTTCGCCGCTGTAGGCGGTGATGACGTTGAGCTTGGCGGTCTCAATGACGAGCTTGCGGGTGGAGATGCTGCCGGAGTATTCGCGGTCGACTACGAGAAAACAGGGCCGTGTCATGTCTTTGATTATGAACTTTTATGGGGCCGTTGTCGTGTGCAATATGCGACATAGTGGGGCCAGCGGAGGGTTGGAAGTGTTAGTCTGCGGGTCATGTCAGAACGCGATCACCACAAGCCGCATAGCAATCATTCTCAGGGTCAGCAAGGTCATTCTCAGGAACAGCAAGCTCAGCATACGAATCATCCGCAGGATCAGCACCGGGACCAGCGGCAGGACCAGCATGGGGAGCATCAGCAGGGTGCATCGCACTGCGGTGGGCACTCGAACAATGGGCACTTCGACCTGGCGGGGGCCGCGCTGGATGAGATGCATGAGGCCGGGTTCAAGCCGGAGTTTGGTGCGGGTGTGGCGGAGCAGACGGCGGCGATTGTAGAAAAGCTGTCGACGTTGACGGCGATGGAGGGCGTGGAGGATCTGCGGGCGCTGGGGTGGTCGTCGATCGACAACGATACGTCGCGGGATCTCGACCAGATTGAAGTGGCGGAGCGAGTGGATGGCGGGATTCTGCTGCATGTGGCGATTGGCGATGTGGCGGCGGCGGTGGAGCAGGGGTCGCCCATCGATAAGCATGCGCAGGAGCAGACGCAGACGATTTATACGGCGGTGAAGAACTTTCCGATGCTGCCGCTGGAGCTCTCTACGGGTGTGACGTCGTTGAACGAGAGCGGTGACCGGCTGGCGGTGATGATGAGCTTTACCGTTGGACCGGCTGGCGAGATGGTGAACGAGAAGGTAACGCGAGCGATGGTGCAGAATCGTGCGCAGCTGGCGTACTCGCGCGTGGGGCCGTGGCTGGAGAAGACGGCGGCGGGGGTGGTAGATAACGATGCGATGTCGTTGCGGAGCGATAGTGCGCGGGAACATGAGGCGGATGCGAGCCTTAGCAGTGGGACCGCACCCGGATTAGCGCAGAACTGGCTGGTGGAGCAGTTGAAGCTGCAGGATGAGGCGGCGCTGGCGCTGCATGCGGCTCGGGTGAAAAAGGGAGCGCTGGAGTTTCATAAGTCAGAGGCTGACCCGGTTGTTGTAGATGGCAAGGTGATCGACGTGCAGGAGGCGATCCAGAATCGGGCGATGAATCTGATTGAGGATTTGATGGTCGCGGCCAATGGTGTGATGGCGCGGGCGCTGCGCAAGGGTGGGCGCAGCGGATTGCAGCGCGTGGTGGTAGTGCCGAAGCGGTGGGACA
>NZ_JBMHYI010000033.1:0-4206 GCF_058498515.1 Bryocella sp. | reverse complement strand
GCTTCATGGTCGACTCGCCGGTTTTGCGGCTGACCCAGGTGACACCTTCGAGAGAAGACGCGCCTTCGAGCTTCACAATTTCGGACTCGGTATAGAGCGTGATGTGGGACGAGCTTTCGATGCGCGAGATCAGGTACTGCGACATGGTGCTCGCCAGCGACTTGCCGCGGACGATGTGATGCACATGTTTTGCAATGCCCGACAGAAACACCGCAGCCTGTCCCGCAGAATTACCACCGCCCACGACGATGACTTCGTTGTCGCGGCATAGCAGCGACTCCATCGCGGTGGCCGCATAGTAGATTCCACGATTCTCAAACTGCTCGTAGTTTTCCACCGAAAGCTTGCGGTACTGCGCGCCGGAAGCTACTACAACAGACCGCGAACACACGGGAATACCGCCTGCCAGTGTCAGCTTGTGGATACCATCGACCTGCTCCGCCGTCACAGTCTCTCTGGAGATGGCGAAGCGTACACCGAACTTCAGTGCCTGCAACTGCGCGCGGCTCGCCAGACGCTGACCGGAGATCCCTGTTGGAAAGCCGAGGTAGTTTTCGATTTTGGAGCTGGTCCCGGCCTGACCACCGGGAGCGGTACCTTCGACCACGAGGGTACAAAGTCCTTCCGAAGCCGCATAGACAGCGGCTGCCAGTCCCGAAGGACCGGCACCGACGACGGTCACGTCGTAGATCATCTCTGGATCGGGAAGCTCGGTGATGCCCAGTTCATCGGCAAGCTGCGTAATGGTGGGCCGATGCAGGATGCGGCCATCAGAGAGCACCACTGCCGGTAGCGTGGGCTCATGATCGGTTAGCTCGTGCTCGGCCAGCGCAGCTTCCTCAACGGATGCCTCGACGATCCTGTGCGGATAATTATTGCGAATCAGAAAGCGCTGCAACTGTGTCGTCGCTGCATCGCCGGCGTCTCCCATTAGCACAATGCCACTGGTCGTTTCGCCGAGTATGCCAATGCGTCGCCAGATGGTCGCCGAGGTGATGAGATTCGCGATATCGCCCTCAGCGCGCATGACTCGCTGCAATTCGTTACGCGGTATGCGAAGAAGGCGGCTCTCAGTGGTCGTCCGCGCCTCGACAAGCGATCCCTGTGAGGTCAGAAGATTCAACTCGCCGGAGAAGTCCAATTTTTGATGATTGGCGATAATCTTGGACTCGCCATTCGCTGCGGGCAGAGATATAGCAACCTCGCCATCGAGCACGACAAACATATCCACTTGCCGTTCGCCATGAGTGAACAACAGCACGTGCGCCGGGAAGGACTCCTCTCGACCGTAGGAACGGAGGCGCTCGACCATCTCTTCGGTGAGTTTGGCAAAGGCAAGGTCCGGACGAAATTCTGGGTTATTCCATGCACTGCTCTTGGTCTTTCCGTCGTCGATCATGGCCGTTGGCTCTCCCTACTGAAGCGTGACCCTATTCTAGAGCGGGACTGTGATCGCAGGGAGAATGCCCAGGAAGTAGCCGAAGGTCCGCTTCTGAGCCTTGGGCCATTCTCGGTCCATCGCCCGCATCTCTTCAGATTCCGCAGATACCCCTCCGCTCAATTCTCGGTCGGGGTCTGTTCGATGTGGTCCAGGATGAGGGCGGGGTAGGAGCCGGGTTGCTTCTCAAACTTAAGACCAAGCTCTTTGCGAAAGGCATCCTGGATGCTGAGGCCGCCAACTGGGGCGGCTGTAGCGGCTCCCGCCTGTTTCGCGGCAGCGTCGGCAGCCGCGGCATCGATCCGAAGCTTGCGGTCACTGGTGTAGTAGAGCGCGAAGTCGTAGGAGCCGGCGAGACCAGTCTTGTTGGCGACGCGATTTTTGATTTCAGACTTCGCCATGGACTGCACAATGTCCGCGAGCTGCGCCATGGTCACGTTCTGGCAGTGGAACTCCCCTGTGTATAGCGACTCGGCCGTGCGCATATCCCTTTCGCCCTCGGGCGGCCCGTATTTGCAGAAGCTCCGCGAGTTGGGGTCGGCCTTTTTCATCTTTGGCGTGCCCGCCAGCAGAACCCATCCGTCCTGGGTCTGCTGGCCCCAGTGGAACTTGATCTGAAAGCGATCGGCGAGAAGTTTTTGCAGCATATTGGCGAGTTGATCCTGATCCTGGGAGACCGCACGGGCATCGATCTCCGGAGGCAATTTGACGAGGATGGTGTAACGCACATGATCGAGCCACGGAGGCACATTGCCCACCATGGCTCCAGTGGGCAACTGCCAGGCCCGTGTAAGCAGCTCCCGCATCGCGAAATTTCTAAAGGTAATCTGCGAGCCGGAAAAGTGGATCTGCGATTGCGGCTCATCGTCCGCCGCGGGCCGGATCGTTGCGACCTCAAACTCGAGGTCCGGGCGAGCGGGAATCAACTTTGCGATCTCCGGCGCGTTCGGGGTCGGGGTATGGTCCACTTGTTCGACGACGATGGCGGGCTGCGCCGTATTCCCGGGCGAGATAACGATACCGAGCTGCTTGCTGCATGCTTCGGTATAGGCGTGGATGGAGTCTTCCCGTGTTCGTAGTTGGTCGACCGAAAGTCTGAGGGTGAAGTCGTATGGCTTCTCCAGTCCAGTGTGATCGATAAGCGGATGGCGGAAGACGTCCCCAAACAAGGCAAGGAACTGTGCGATCGTCTCTGAGGTGCAGGTGATGAGTGTCTGCTCCGGATTCGACTTGTCTCGTGGGGCCTGGCAATTATTCGGGGCTGTCGGATCTTTCGCTGCGGTCAGCTTTGGGCCATCTTTTGCCACGGTAACGATGAAGCCGGGTAGCGGTCGGTCTTCTGTGTGGTACTCCAGGTGAAACCGCTCCTCGAGAATGCGCTCCACCACCTGCTCTAGACCGGGCCGAATCTTGTCGTAAGGATTCTCAGGCGGAATCCCACGATTCGGCAGGCCATCGTTCGGATTTACAGCTCTGAGGAACGGGATCATTGCGACAACGTCGAAGCGGTCGAAGTCGATCCAGGTTGGGCCGCCAAGGATAGCACTATCTTCCCGGCCATCATCATCCTCCCGGCCATGAGCAAAATCGATCATGTTGACGATGGTTGCATTGCGCATCTCGAAGCGCTGTGTGCTGATATTGACGGTGAAATTGATCGAGGGACGATACGGTGAGCCATGCACATCGGCAATCAGCGGCTCGGTCGAACTCGGCGAGGCCTGGTCTCCTGCGGGAAGTGATGTCTGCGCGAGAAGTATGGAGGCGAAGGAAGCGAGAAGGAGAGCGACAGCGATGCGGAGAATCTTCATAAGAGCTCGATGGATAAAAGAGGCAACAGATGAAGTCTCCAGATTGCGCGGCTCAGACACATAACTCGATCAGAAACCATTATGTTGCGCTTCATGGAAGCCTGTAAAGGAGCGGCGTTGCAGTGCTGCGGTTCCGAGCCAGGGCTATAGGTGAAAATTGACTCACTTCCTCGATCATCTCCGCCCCGGCGAACTCTCCACTACAATCAAACGTATGGCCTCCTTAAGCTCCAAGTCCTCGGGACAGAAGAACGTGCTCGGGCAGCCGCTGGAAACATGCGGCACAGACCCCGTCACCGGTTTCTTTCGCGATGGATGCTGCAACACCGGCCCCAACGATCTCGGCGTTCACACCGTCTGCTGCATCGTTACGGAGAAGTTTCTCGCAGCCTCGGCGCGGTTGGGCAACGATCTCTCCACCCCCATGCCACAGTACGGCTTCCCAGGACTCAAAGAAGGCGATCGCTGGTGCGTTTGCGCCGGCCGCTGGCTCGAAGTGCAACAGGCCGGAGCAGCCTGCCCCGTTGTTCTCGAAGCCACCCACGAAGCCACGCTCGAGATCATCCCTTTCGACATCCTGCTGCAGTTCGCCGTCATCCCGAAGACATTGCACTAGGGCCGTTGCAGGATCACTTACGCTGTCTGCCCGCTGGCAATTTCCTTCGCGTCCCCCAGCGTCACCTTCACATTCAACCGCTGGCGCCCACGAAACACCGTTAGCGTGATCACATCACCCGCGTGGTGCGCATTCATCGCATTCGAAAGATCCTGGGGCGTCGTGATCTCCTGCCCATCGAACGCCACAATCAAATCGCCGCCCAGCATCACTTCCTGGTTGCCGTTCCATGCCCGCTGATTGCCTCCGCGCAACCCCGCATGAGCCGCGGCGCCATCCGGCAACACACGCTCAATCAGGATGCCGTAGTCCGCTGGCAACCCGATCTGCTCGGCAATATC